>DRHS01000127.1 GCA_011053095.1 Bacteroides sp. | reverse complement strand
TGTTGGTGGTTCGTAATCTTTTGTGATGTTCCACCGGTGCTGCATCATATACGCCCAGCGTCTCCCAGCCATGCTCCGAGATGAACTCTGCCAGGTCCGGATATTTATCCTGGTAATGGACTGAAATCTTATCAGTAGTAAAGATAGGCATCCGATGGCGAGTAGAGATAGCACACAATAAGAAATCCGTATTCGAACCCTGGATGCCATTTTTCCGAGCTGTGTTAAAATACTCGGCCGCCAATTCGTAATCTTCTGTTTCCATAGCGAGATCCTTGAATGCCCTAAGATGCTTTTTAAGAACTCTATATTGTTTTTCTGATTTGATTCCATTGAGAAGCTCTTGACGAACAGGACCAATGAGTTGAGCACGGACCTCTTTTATAAGCTCCTCAAGTTCTTCAACATGTTTGTCTTCAACGTCTTTACTTCTCCTCAACGCTAAGGACCATACACTGGTATCGACTATGACTTTCATTTAACAGCTCGCTGCTTTTTGTAATCGTAGTCTTGATCATAATCAATTGAATGGAAAATCCGCAGGATCTCAGATTGCTTCCTGCGATGGATGTATTCCATTAAGGCCTCAGTTACAGCTCCTTTTTTGGTCCGGTGTTTACCGACCAACTTTGCTTCTTCTATAAGCCAATCATCTATAGCTAAATTTGTGGCCATGTGTGATATATTTTACCTTTTCTACACACAAAGATATAGTATTCTATGTGTAAATCAAAGACGTTTAGATATTGGTTCATATTACGGTAGAGCTAACCTGCCACAAAACAGCATGGCAGTGATCTTTGATTTATTGATAAATTTGGAGCGGAATATATACCTCTATAATACCTCCGATATTTTGTGGTCAGAGTTTAGCGGCTTGTTATCACTCTTCTTTCTGTAATTCCATGATCCTTAAAGCCGCATCTTCTAAGACCATGTCATAGAGATTCAATGCTTCATCATCATCTATGGTAATACCAAAAGCAGTCTCGATATCAACAAACGGCACAGTGCCCTCAATAATATCAGGTGGGTCATCAGTTGACCACATGCTGCACATTTGTTTTGAATCACTATTTTCACGATAATGCCGTCTGTGTTTTTGGTAAATTTCGTGTAGTGTTTGGTATATTAATTCGTGGTTACTCATTTTATTCATTGATAACGCCTATACTCAGAAGCCAAAACCGTGCCCTGACGGCGGGCAGCTAACTTTGATAAACCTCCAAACCGTTATGAGGGAGTAGTATACTGAAGCAGCCGTGCGTGGTTTCGGTCATTTGCAGCACTTTGTTAGCGCTTTTCTGGTAAACACCACCTATTTTCTTGGCCATACTATTGCGCTGTGTGTACTTTGTAACGTTCTCCTTCTTCAGGAAGAACACCATGTTCAACCAAACCAACGGATGTTCTGTTTATCTTGTCACGAGGATGGTACAGGCACGACTAATGGTCGATTGCTCACATGCTATAAGCTCTTCCAGTCAGGAATCACGCGTGCGAACTCATCCTGAAACGCAGGTCTCTTCGTATTGTAAAATTTTATTGGTTTTGCGAATTTTTTCCATACATCTGTTTTTTTCATCACATCCACAAGAACTCGCCGAACCCGTGCGACCGCTACAGCATTTTGGGAGTAGACTTTTCTGGATGCTGATACGTTAAGATTCCCAATCGATGACTTATAAAACTCAAGGATTTGCCGTGGGTATTGGATCTCAAGTTCTTCTGCGACAGTGAACACCTCATATGAACCATAATATGGAATTCGAGGTGGTTCTTTGAAATACTGAAGAGCTGTATCATATTCCTGTCGGTGCATATGAATTTTCACAGCCTGAATATTGAAGTTCTTCTTCAGCATCTCAACAAGCTTAGGTTCGTACCGTTCCCATTCTTCTTGTCGGCATTCTTGTTCCAATTCTTGATACGAAGATAACGTCAGGGGATGTGTTTTCTGATCGAAATAATACTCAAGATATGTTTCACGATTTCCGGCTTCCTTTGCTTTTTCCGCCAAAAACATTCTCAGTTCATCCATTCTCCCTTCAGCCAGTTTCATCCCCTTTTGAGCGATATCAATGGCTTTCTCGTGTTCTCCAATGTCCCAATAAAAGGACACTAAATCATAATAATCCAAACCATACCGCATTTTTCGTGAACGGAGTTCAAGATACTTTTTATGATCCCCTATTCTTCTGTATATACGTCGTGCATGGTCTATAGGCCAATCTTGGTTGAGGTCTTCAAAGCGTTCCGCTAATTCTCGTAAATGATCGTCATTTTTACATGTGGCGTACGTGATGTCATATAAGCTATCATCCATTCCCGCATTGCCACTTTCAATATACGAGAACACGTCATTGAGTAATTCGTCCCTATCTTCCTCAGTTAATGTGATATCCTGCAACGTTTCATACAGTTGATACAAGCCATCTCCTACATTGTCCTCTGTCCTATAATCACCACCTCCATATTCATCAAGTTCTGATAATTCAGGCTCTATTTCGTGCCATAAGCTGAGTGCAGCAGACGATTCTGCGGAATGATGTATCGATGAGCTTACTGTGACTTTTCGTTTTAAATGATCGATACATATTCTACGTACTGATAGATCGTTTCCAATTAACTCCTTGATAAGTCCAATCAGATCATCTTTCGTCGCAGCATGAAGCATGCTGGTAAGAGGATCTCTATCCAGAAGTGTATTCGTATTTTTTCTCATTTTGCTCTTTTTTTTCAAAGCACGAACGTTCTCGTTTATCATTTCTTGCTCCGGTTGACATTTTGCGCTCCTATTCCATATAGATGTATCCCATATCACTACATTGTGCCACAACTACGAAAGAGTGATAACGGTTGAGCTAAGCCGCCGCGATAGCGGTCGGCTTTAGTTCTTTGTTAGAGCGTGTCTTTCTTTTTGGGATCCGATCTATTGTCAAAGAAGTCAAGCAATACTATTTGGTTGTCATCTATTCTATAGAAAAGGAATACCTGTTTAGTCAATGCAAAACCCCTGATCCTCTTTTCTGGATATTGCATTGAACCGATCTCAGGGAATTCTGACAAAATTTCAAGAAAATCATAAAGCTTTCTCATGAAAGCTTGTACAACACTGTCTCCCCATTCAGATTCCACATAAATAATAAGTTGATCAAGCTTAATATCGGCCCTAGTTGTCCATCGAATTTTCAGAGCCATTTCTTGTGCTTCGCCTTTTGAGTTTCGTGATCAATTATGTTATTTTGATAGTGTGATTCGGATTCTGCTAAAAGAACTTCATTTTTCTGTTCGTCTGAGAGTTGATTCCACAATTCTCCTTCTTTTTGATCACTGGATTTAATTAGCAGATCATAGAACTTCATCAAAAGGTGTTCATTATCTATCTCATCTATAAGCTTGTGAAAGCTGTTTCTTATGTCTGACTGCTTCATGATTTGCTTTTACTCAAAGATACGAAATTCCACAGTTGAAATGGTTTTACAGTAGTATTAGACGCTCTAACGGCAGTCTGTCTAAAAACCCCCGCCGGGCACTGATATTTGAATTAAAGATAGCCGATTGACGGGGAGTATTAAACTCAGGTTCCAATATTGGATTTTTTCAAGAAATGCCTGCATATGAGCTAGTAAGCGGTCATCATCAATCCCACATCCGCACTGGCCCTTTTTGAGCTGTTCTTCGTTATGATGTAGCTAAACCCCCATTGACGTTTTATGGTGCCATATGGATGCTCAACAATGGCCTGCCGTTGTTTGTAAAGCGCCTTATTCAGCTCAACCCGTTCCTTGTTATGCTGTATGTATTCATGGAATTCGCTCCGGTGTATTCCCTTTCCGCGAATAGATTTTGTACATAGATCTTTTGCATTGCATGATTTACAAGCCTTTGTGGCATATCTCTTGAAGGAATAGGCTTCCGCCCTGTGCCATTTTCCTGTAGTTGTCAGCCGCTGATTCTGAGGGCACAAATAATAATCACCTTCCGGGATATATGTAAAGTTCTCTGCATTGTATGCCGGGTCTGGGTCTGGGGCTTGTACAGTTAGCCTGGGTATAGCCACCAGGGTATCAATTCTCAGGTCATGGGCAATTTTAAACTCAGATCCGGTATGATATCCTTTGTCGTAAAGGGCTGTAAACTCATTGGTGCGCAATATGCTCTTGGCTCTTTGCAGCATATTGCCCATGGCTTTGCTATCGTTGCTGTTGGTGACCTTGTAGTCGATCAACAAATTGTTCTTTGCATCGACAGTGGTTTGTACGTTGTAGGCTACTTCAGTAATGTTATTGCGGATGATCATCTGGCGACTGTCCGGATCTGATGTCGATACCTGCGACTCGCCGCTTTCCTTCAGCTGGTTTTCTATCTTACGATATCCTTCAGCCCTTTGTTTATGCTTTTCAATTTGACCTTCAAGATGCTCCTTATTGTCCCCATCGTTCTGGGCCAGTGCTTCATAATACTCCTGAAGCTTGTTTTCGATGTAGTCTAAATGGCGGGATATTTTCTTTTGGTTGAAGTTATTCTTCTTGCTGTTCTGGGCCCTGAACTTGGTGCTGTCCCCGGCTATCAATGCCCCGCCGATGAGATTGAAATAGTTGGCCATTTTCACGGTCTCCCGAAAGACTTTCTTGATCGCCTTAGGATTATCTCTCCGGAAATTTGAGATGGTGTTGTGATCAGGATGAAGACTGCTCAATAGCCACATCACTTCTATGTTTCGTTTGCTATCCTTCTCAAGGCGACGCGATGAACGAATCTTGTTCATGTAGCCATAAATGAAAAGCTTGAGAAGGTCTCCCGGATGGTAGGCTGGCCGTCCGTTCTCGGCATGCTCTATCTTAAAACCGAAACTCTCCAATGCCAGGCTGTCAACAAAGACATCAATCAAACGGACTTCATTGTCCTCACAAATTGCATCATCTAAAGTAACCGGAAAAAGATAGGTCTGTGACCTGTTTTGTCCTTGTATATACTTCATGCTATAAGTTATAAAGAACCAAGGGTATCGAAGAAATCAACAAAGCCAGGTTATAAACAAGTTATGAGGTTTTTAGACAATCTGACGGGGGAACTAAGCCGCCGTAGCATGGCGCAGGATTTGCCTATTTTGCAAAGAGCGTGACATGCGTTAAGGTCGGCTTTAGTGTTCTGCTGATTACTCTTCTCCAAGGGATTCTAAGTCAGCAATATCTTTTTTTCGGCCCGTTGCACGTTTGTTGTTAATGAATTGTTCCTTGCCTATGAATGAAACAGTTACATCCCCGAACAGACCATTTTCTTTTGATGCATTAGCCTCCTCCCAAGTTACGCCACTGATGGATGTTATCAAATCAATACGAACTGGTGGAACTCCAAGTTGAATAATATTATTAGGATGAAGAAAATCTTCGATCGTAATGTCCAATGAACCGAAACCAAAATCTTCTAATGAATTGATTATCCGTTCTGCGTTCTTTTTGTCTGATTTAATGAAAACATCAATATCACCAGTAAATCTTGGTGCTCCATGATAGGCTAAAGCATATCCTCCAACGATTATGAATTTTACTTCATGTTCGTTCAATAATGCGAGAAACTCTTTGAAGTCTTTCTGAACTTCCATAATGTTGTTGTCTTAATATTTCAACGGTAGAGATTCGTTCTTCGACGGTGCGACTCAACCAGTACTCAAGATCCTCTGATGAAGAACTCTCGTTTATTTTCCGCTTTGTGATCACCTTTTGTATCATGTATACAAGATAAGATTTTAAGGTAACATGTTATAATTATTTATTCAGCAGAACGGTGGAATTAACCGGCGCGGTTTCCGCGTCCGGTTTAATGATTTGTTCTGTGGGATACTATTCTTTGATACGTTTACTAAGATCCATTCGCTCATGTAAGACTCTGACTATCTCCGCAACATCGTTATTAATCATTCGATAGAAGATTATATGCTTGCCTGCCTTTTTTCCCGATAAGCCTGAGTATATGCCATCATATTGTTTGCCAATAACTCTTCCATCAGAAATATCTTGGCAACTATTGAGCAGCATTTTGAAGTAGTGGTCGGCTTGATTCTCAGACCAAGTATCAATGGTATAGTTCCAAATGCGTGCGAGATCCTCAGTGGCCTTTTTCGTTAAACGATAACTAGCCATTTGATCTTTGGGCTTTCAAGTTTTGGAGGAATTGCTCCGGATCAAAATCCTCTGCGATTCCACTATCAATACCTTCTTGAATAGCTTGCTTCAACGCAATTACCTTACTCTCTTCTTCTTCCAATAATCTTAGCCCAGCACGAATAACTTCACTAGTATTTTTGTATCTTCCAGCTGAGATGCGGTTTTTGATGAAATTGTCAAAGTGATTCCCTAGTGTTATTGATGTGTTCTTGCTCATTGTTTGTGTACTTTTTTACAAAAGTACCAATAATTGGTATGTTTGTCAAATTTTGTTTCTTAGAACTCCACAGAACGGCGGAGCTCAGCTGCTTGCGCCAGTTGGCATGCCTTTTTGCCTAACCACCCACCATTTGTTCGCAAAAAGCATGACAGTCAGCAAGTCTGCTGTAGCGATTTGTTCTACTTTGTATTCATCGAAAAAACTCAAATTTATATAACATAATATCAGACGAAATTAATCATAATTGAAATAATTAATTTCCTTTCTAATAATCTCATTATTATCAATATACAGGTCAGCACGTCTAGTCACCAAACTATCCCTTAGTTCATATTCATATCGTATTATTTCATTAAATAGACCTGGTGGACCAGTATCTCGCCAGCCATACATACTTGGGAGATTTTTGTTCCGTATACCTGCTAAGGTATTTCTGTAATCAATCAGATCGTACTTGCAAGGGATGTCCGAATATTGATAATCTTTAACGATTGTAGAAACCCAATTTGGTGGCTTAACAAGTAATTGTTGAACTATTACATTGCCATCCCATATTTTGTACTGTAAAACAGTATATTCTGAGGAATCAAAATCTAATCCTAAATCTTGAAGATAATACTGACCTGGCACATGTTTTTCTTCCTTTATATAACCAGATTCATCATATGTATAATTTGTCACAAAATGAATACCTTTCCTAAAGAAAGAGTCCAAGCTGTATGTTGTATAGTTATTGTCACTTAGAAAATAGATTCCTTTGTATACTAGAGTATCTGAAATGTAATGTCTTTTCTCAACGATAGAATCTGAATAAAGGAATTCAATACTTTCAGCAATTGTGTTATCAAGGTATTTTGTCATGTAGACAATACCGTCTTCATTAACCTTTAAATTCACCACAAAAACCAATGAATCAATGTCATTGTCTGAAGGTGGTTCAACTTTCGGATTCTCATCATTACATGCCTGGAGAACAATGAGGATCAAGAATAGATGATATAATTTCATGATTGACAAAAATTATGTTCTCTAAAGTGTATTTTCCCTATCCTTTAATTTTTACACAAATTAATAGTAGAACGGTGGAATTAAGCCGCCGCGTTTCGCGGTCGGCTTTAATGAATTGTTATATGACAAAAAAATTGAAAATTATTCATTGTTAGCAATACTAGTAACTCCCTGACCTTATCTCGATACCTTCTCCTTTGCCAATCCAAATATTTCCATCTCTTGATTGTTCAATTGTGAAAATTGAATTCTTACCTTGAATTTCTGTATCTGTTCTAACCCATTCGTCTCCATTGTAATAGGCGAATCCGATGTCATATGTGCACCAGAGATTGTCGTTGTGATCAATCATAATAGTCCTAAATCCTCGGGGAAGATTATCAAACTCCATTACCTCCGTTTCCACTCCATCGAAGCTAAAAACATGAGGTGTATTGAACCAAGCACTTGACAAGGAATAATCTATTACTCCGAATACTTGACCTTGACTGTTGATATCAATGTTGCGAACCCAATATAGCTCTCGCTCAAAGTCAATACTATCGAAAACCGTCCACGACTTTCCAGAGATCTTGACTAGATAAGTCGAATTAACATATTCAGTGATTGCAACCCAAATATTATCTTTTCTGTCAATCGCAATGCAATGAGCCCCATTTGCGGGTAGAGGTGAATTATCCGGTGTATAAACTTCAAAACCATTGCCATCAAACCTTGCGATTCCTCCCTCTCTATGTCTGCTAGATGCAACCCATACATCATCATTAGAATCAATAGCTATAGACCAAACAATATCCTCTGGGATTTTTGAGTTTGAGGTATTATAAAGTGTAAAATCTTCTCCATCATATTTTACTAGTCCGTTTGTTCCTATCCACACATTGTTTTTGCTATCCACTTCAATATCCCATATAGCAGTATTCATTATAGGTGAATTAATTGAATCAAAAATCTTTGTTTGCGTCAACCCATATTTCACAAGTCCTTGATTCAATGTCCCTATCCAAGCAGTCCCTTCATTATCAAAAGCGATTGTTATTGCAAAAATGGTGTCTAATATTGTTTGATTGGGATAGAATTTCGATGGATCAGGATCGTGCATGGGATAAGCATCGGGATTGGGTTCCGCTATTTCACATGCTATACAAAGTAGGCTTAAAAAGAATGCGAATATGATGAGTTTCATAATGCCGATGCTTGTGGATCTAATTCAAATTCAGTAATTCTGTTAACCTTACATTTTCGCAATAGAACTCCATCAATTGTCATATAACATATATTCTACTGCCAATGGCGGTATAAACATAAATATACAGCATATTATACAGTTGAACAAAACTCAAAAAAAACTATTCGCGGTATAATATGAGATATTATTACATATCGTTTTTAAATGCTGCATAATATGGTGTTTTTGAATAACTATACGGCAGTAATTGTCCAAATAAAAGGATCGAAGTATTTAGATCATGTCAGGGAAGTGATTCTCAATTATCATCTTCCAAAATCAAATACATCCAATAGACATCGACTTTGAACTCGATGAGAATATTATCCGGGGTAGTACCGTTTTATCCCGTTTGGTGGCACTGTTATAGTTTGGTGTTAAAAGTATAATATTTAGGGGCTTTTTTCCACATCGAAAACCCCTGCATTCTTAGGGATTATTGAGTAGGATATATATTTAATATGTATTAGTCATATTAATAATTAAAACTAAGAACCATGGACAAACCTGAATTAATTAACAAATTTTTATTTCCACGGAATGCAAAAATAGTGTACGTTTGCAGCCCCGTTTACCTTAGGTTACCGGGAGAATCACACAGAAAATGCAGGATATAAGAAATATAGCAATTATTGCCCATGTTGACCATGGGAAAACAACACTGGTTGACAGGATACTTCACCAGGTGAATCTATTCAGGGAAAACCAGGAAGTCCAGGATCTTATTCTGGATTCCAATGAACTGGAGAGGGAGAGGGGTATAACAATTCTTTCAAAGAATGTTTCCGTCCGCTATAATGAAGTTAAAATCAATATCATTGATACTCCGGGACACTCTGATTTCGGTGGAGAAGTTGAGAGGGTACTTAATATGGCTGACGGGGTACTTCTGCTTGTGGATGCTTTTGAGGGACCGATGCCTCAGACCAGGTTTGTTCTGCAGAAGGCCATTGAACTTGAATTGAAACCTATTGTGGTAATAAATAAGGTGGACAAGCCCAACTGCCACCCGGACGAAACCCAGGAAGCAGTTTTTGACCTGATGTTCAACCTCGAGGCAAATGAAGACCAGCTGGATTTTCCGACGGTATTCGGATCTTCAAAACTGGGGTGGATGTCAGAAGACTGGAATGCACCTGCTGAAGATATAAGTTATCTGCTTGATCAGATTATTGAGCATATACCTGCCCCGAAACCCAATCCCGGTAAACTTCAACTGCAGATCAACTCACTTGATTATTCATCTTACATGGGACGGATAGCTGTCGGACGTGTTACCCGAGGTGGGATCATGGCAGGAATGCCTGTCTCACTTGTAAAAAACGATGGGAGCATTCTGAAATCAGAGGTAAAGAAATTGTACTTGTTCGAGGGACTAGGGAAGGAAAAGACCAAAGAAATGGTTGAGGCCGGTGAAATTTGTGCAGTGCTCGGAATGGAGAATTTTGACATTGGAGATACTATTACCGATTTTGAGGAGCCCGAAGGCATGACCCCGATAAAGGTTGACGAACCTACAATGAGCATGCTGTTTACGGTAAATAATTCCCCATTCTTCGGGAAGGAAGGAAGGTATGTTACCTCCAGGCATATTCGTGAGAGATTGTTCAGGGAAACAGAAAAGAATCTTGCCCTCCGTGTTGAAGAAACGGACTCACCGGAAAGACTACTTGTTTACGGAAGGGGTATTCTTCATCTTTCAATACTGGTAGAGACCATGCGCCGTGAGGGTTATGAGTTTCAGCTGGGGCAACCCCAGGTAATTATTAAGGAAGTAGACGGCAAGAAACATGAGCCGGTAGAATCACTGAATGTAATTGTACCTGAAGAATTTTCTGGTAAAGTTATTGAGCTTGTCACCCGCAGAAAGGGTGATATTCTTCAAATTGACAACCGGGATGACCGTGTTGTGCTGGAGTTCAGTATTTCTTCCAGGGGACTAATTGGACTTACCAATCCGCTTCTTACCGTGACAGAAGGGGAGGCGATCAGCAGCCACCGGTTTATTGCATTTGAACCCTGGAAAGGAGAGATTGAACACCGCAGGAATGGCTCACTAATTGCGCTGGAAAACGGAACCTCCATACCTTATTCCATTGACAAGCTGCAGGACAGGGGGAAGTTCTTCATTGACCCGGGTGAAAATGTGTACGCAGGACAGCTCATCGGAGAACATACCCGGCAGGATGACCTGGTAGTCAACGTTACAAAAACCAAAAAACAGTCCAATGTCAGGGCCTCAGGTTCAGATGAAAAGGCAATGATCATCCCGGCTATAAAATTCTCCCTGGAAGAGGCCATGGAATACATAAATGAAGATGAATATCTGGAGGTTACACCTAAATCCATCCGTCTCCGAAAGATCCTGCTTGATGAAAATGAGCGAAAGCGGAGCCAGAAAAAATAATACAATTCTGCGGGTAGGATAATTCTTACTTCGATTTAATCATGCCGCAGAGCCCGCACCGGATCAATCCGGGCTGCCCGGATGGCAGGGTACAATCCCGCAGCAAGACTGATCACGATAGAAAAGGCAACTGCACCGAAAATCAGCCAGAGGGGGAAATAAAACAGGTCTAAGTATTCCTGGTCAGCAGGCAGAATAACTGTATTCATAACCTGGTTGGCTATTCTTGTCACCACCCAGCCAAGCATAAGTCCAAATATAGCCCCGACAAATCCGATGCATGCTGCCTCAATAAAAAAGATGAATTTAATTTCATTCTCACTTCCTCCGACTGCTTTCATGATACCAATTTCCCGGGTTCTTTCGAGAATGGACATAAGCATGGTGTTGATAATACCAAGTGCGGCAATGATCAGTGCAATGGTTCCTATGGCTCCCAGAAGGCTGTCCATAATTAAAAATCCTCTTTTTATCTCCTGCAGTTGATCTGCAATAGCAAATACACCTACACCCATGGCCTCTATCTGTTTACGGACCTCCGTCAATTCCTCCATCTCATCAACCCTGACATAAATGGAGGCGTAGGTGCCCTCATCTTTTGAATCTCCCAATATATCCCATATGCTAGAGAAATTGAGCCTGGGGATTTCACGGGCTGTTATCTCGGGTATCATGAGTCCCCCGCGAAACCTGTCAAATGAAAACTCACCACTGCGGTTTACTACACCACAGATTGTATAGGCCCTTTCCTGTTCCTGGAATGGTTCAAAATCCCTTTTCATCAGGATACTGAGGGGATTTCTGGGGAAATCATCATTCAGAGATGCCGTAACCAGAATTATCTCCTTTCCGATTACTGAATCAGCCGTAATTATGCGCACCCCTCTAATGCTATCCTCCTTTGATAATGTATAGTCAAGATCCGGGTAATCCATAATGAGTCCCAGGTCCTTTAATGCCTCCCATCGTATAACGACCGTATGGCTTGTGTCGCTGGAATAGAACTCTCCTGCAAGTAATTCATTATAAGGGCTGTATCGGCGCATAGCAGCAGGAAAAGGCTGTATGCTCCTGCTGATTTCTTTTCCGTTCAGTTTCAGTTTCCCTGCAAAAGTCTCTTCCGGGAATGCTATCTCAACATGGTCCATTGCCCTGATAGCAAAGAGGATCGAATCAGTAAGCGGCTCTGGATCTCCTTCCAGCATTTCAGCAAGACCGGAAACATCTCCGCCCATCATTTCTTCTACATTGAATTTTTTAGGGGTCACATTCATGCTGGTGAACAGGTCGTTTTCCCGGAAGGCATCTGTAACGTTTTTTTGCAAGCCTGTCCCGAATGAGACCATTGAGGTCAGGGCCCCAATACCAATAACAACACCGATAATTGTAAGACTTGACCGAAGGCGTGTCCGCCAGAGGTTCGAGAATCCCATTATTGTCATCTCCTGCAGGTTCATACGATCCTCCCGTCTTTAAGTGTGATGATACTGTCAGACACGGCTTCAGCGGTTTCTTTGTCATGTGTCACCATCAGGATTGTTAAACCTTTTTCCTTGTTCAGGGATACAAGCAGATCGATGATCTCGGCTGAGGTGCCGCTGTCGAGATTTCCTGTTGGTTCATCCGCCAGGATCATTTCTGGTTCATTGGCCATGGCACGTGCAATGGCAACTCTCTGTGCTTCTCCACCGGACAGTTCAGAAGGCAGATGATTTATCCTTTCAGAAAGTCCGACCTGATCCAGAAGTTCTGTGGCCCTTTGTTTTCTCTGTCTTTTCGGGATTCCGGCAAATACAAGAGGAAGAATAATATTTTCAAGAGCTGTCCGGTTAGGGATAAGGTTAAACGACTGAAAAATCATACCGACTGCAAACCTTCGGTGAAGTGCAAGCTGGTATCGGGTCATGGATCCGAGTTCCTGTTCATTAAATTGTATGGTACCTGAAGTTGGTTTATCGAGTCCCCCAATCAGGTTTAACAGTGTGGATTTCCCCGAACCTGATTTACCAACAATTGAAAGATAGGAACCCTTGTCGACCTCGCAATTAATATCACGAAGTGCAGGGATCTCAATCGTTCCCTTTTGATAGATCTTTGAGAGATTTGATATGTTCAGAACTTCGGACATTGGTTTTTTACTTTCTGATAGTTGTCAATCTGGATTATAGTAATCCTTTCCCTTGTTTGCGTGCATTAACAGACTCAGAGAATCCATCAGTCCTTCATATTCCGGCAAGGCTGCCAGGTTGAAATTCTCCTCCCTGTCAGACTGGTGGTCATAAAGCATCCTGCCAACGACACTGTCCTCTTTTGTCGCCCATTCGGTGTAGGCATAATCTTCAGTCTTTATCGTAAGTCCCTTTTGCCATTTTGTAATTATGAAATCCTTTACAGGAGTATCAGGATCAGTCAGCAATGGTACCAAACTTTTCCCTTCCAGGTGAGCGGGAAGGGGAAGTCCACACAACTCAACCAGGGTAGGATAAATATCAACATACTCGACGAGCATGTCAGACCTGGCACTCTTACTTCCCGGTACCTTAAGAAGGAGGGCCGACCGGGTGGATGTATCGAAATTACTATGCTTGCACCAGAGACCGTGCTCCCTGAGATTCCATCCATGGTCGCCCCAGAGTATTACAATGGTATTCCTCTCAAGGTCGAGCTCTTTGAGTGATTCAAGGATCAAACCTATCTGAGCATCTGTATAACTGACACAGGAATAATATCCATGGATGAGTTTGCGTGCAGTTGCCTCAGAGACAGGTCCCTCTGCCGGTATGCCATCATAGTTCCTTAATTCCCCCCAGTTAGAGATCAGGTTGGAAGGTACACCTCCCGGCAGGCTGTCATTACCCGGAAGAACAATCTCATCCGCTTCATACATATCCCAGTACTTTGCAGGTGCATTAAAAGGGAGATGGGGTTTGAGGAATCCGACAGCAAGAAAAAACGGCCGTCCGCCTGCCTTTAACTTCTGGAGATCATTGATGCTTTTCCTGGCAATTCTCCCATCGAAGTATTTATCGTCAGCCCCGTCAAATCTCTCCCAGGCAGCTCCTCTTTTTTCGGGGAGTGTATCCAGAGCTATATTTGCTGGTAGTCTGTAATCTCTCGATGTACTTTCGATTTCAGGGAACCAGATTTCATCCCAGCTTTCCTTGCTGTCCGTGGAATGATGGAATATTTTGCCGTTGGAAATGGTAGCATATCCATGATCTCTGAAAAGCCCCGGCAGGGTTTTGATGCCGGGTGCATCCTTCTCTGCCCAGGTACTGTAGTTCAGAAATCGATTTTGAGTTGGTCGTAGTCCCGTCATCAGACTTGCCCTGGATGCCCCGCATACAGGTATGTTGCAATAGGCATTCTGAAAAAGAAGTCCCTCGTCTGCGATGGCATCAATATTTGGGGAATGGATATGTGACTGCCCGTAGCAGTTCAATTCAGGTCTGAGGTCGTCTACAGCAATAAACAGGATATTTGGAGTTTCGGGCTCCGAACTGCAGGAATTCAATGCAAAACCTGATAATATTGCAAGGCTGAGAAGAGTATAAATCTTCATTAGGAGGAATTTGAGATAAGCAGTAAAACTATAAAAAAAACGCTCATCACCGACCGGTAATGAGCGCATATAAGATTGAACGGGATTAATATATATTATCCTCGTAAATAAATATTATTGAGCCACAGGAGGAACAGGGTATTCCTTCATAATTAAAGCAACTGCTTTGGGTATACCTGCTTCCCTTTTTTCGGGTTTTTCATTTATGGTTCCGGTACCGGCTGATTCCCATATAAGCTCATTCTTTTCAGCATCAAAAACTGAAACCAGAAGAGTTCCTTCTGTATATTCATATTCATGCATTGTCGTGGTCGAGTGACCACCACCCCAGCCGTAACCGGGACCGTAGCCATAACGTCCTCCATATCCACCCATGCTGGTTGTTGTAGCAGATCTTTGAACTTTTTGCTCTGCAACGATATACAGGGATACAATCATGTCACCCTCTCCCTTTTCTACAATATCAATACCTCTTTTCTTAAATTCATTTGCAAATGCAGTTTCAAGGCGTTCCTTGTCAAATCGGTTCAATATTTCATCACTGTCATCTGCCCATCCCCAGTATTCAAGTGATTTATATTCAGTGAAGTCGATTGTTTTATCCAGATCTGTGACTACTTTAACTCCGCTGCAGGCTGTTAATAATAATCCTCCTAATACTACAAATGCTAATTTTCTCATGGTCTTAATAATTTACGTGATTTATTATTTGGTAAATATATCTAAATGTAATCCAAATTTATACAGACAAATCAAATAATGCAACAGAAAGTCCATTTGATTTGTTGAGATGTGATTAAATGCGGGCAGAATGATAAAACGGCCGCCCCTCAAGGGACGACCGTTGAACATTGCACAAAGTATATATATGGATCCGGAGTTGCTGTCCCCAGGTACTCCGGCTGATTGCCTATTTAAAAGAGAGGCTGAGGTTTCCAACTTCCTTAGGATTGTATGGGCTCAGGTCAGGGAGCCTTGAATCAAGCTCGTCATACTCGGAACCCGGCGATGTACCCGCAGCTACAAATCCATGGCTGTCAAAGTAACCTGGAGCCGCAGTATTGTAAAGATATGCATCAATAAGGCTCTGTGAAATCAATCCTCCCCACACTGCCTTGATCTCACGCTCAAATACTTCACCAATTCCATAGTAGCCAAGTAACTTGCTTCGGCTGGGTTCATCCAGGTTACTCGGCGGAAGTCCGACTTCCGCAACACCAAGATCCTTTACCTCATTTCCAGCAGCAACAAATGCCCAGTTAAAGCCCGGATTTCCTGAAATCAGAAGTGCATTCGGGTGGTCGGAGTTCCCGTATACATCAATTATATCTCCTTTTTTACCTGCAAACATCTTCATTGCCTTCATTGCATATGGCTCTTCAAGCGGATTCGGCATAGGTAGTCCCGCAACATAAACCATCATCGTGGCATCGTAAAAGGGGTCATCCTCACTGTAATCGATCCGGAACATGGCATCGTTCATTTCACCATCATTCACATCGTCAATATTGCTGGGCTTGAGAAGCGCAATTCCACGGATGGGGTCACGATCCCAGAATAACTGGAGAGCTTTTCCGCCGTCCTCATTGCCTTCTGAATCGACATCGGTGATGGTAAGCTGGAATTCCCAGCTACGTCCGTCATAGTCTGAATTTTCGACCACAACAAGATGCTTAACACGTCCGTCGTCATCGCTTTCAAAGGTAACCTCCATGGGCTCGTTAATTTCGTAAAGACGAATCGCCTTCAGCAATTCCCCTACGATCTCGGCTCCGTGTTCACCAACCCTGATAAAGAATCTCAGGTGTTCGTAAACATCATTGCCTTTCAATGTGTCAATTTCTGTAGCTGATTTTTTGCCGCCTTCATGACTGATTGCATTTGGAATATCCACAGCAAAAGTCTGAGGGAGTATTGATCCGTCATTAATTTCGGGAGTGTCATCCTTAGTACATCCTGCCAAAAATAAACTTGCAGTGATAAGAGCTGATAAAAAATATAATACTAACTTTTTCATGACTTTTTGGTTTTTGATTATTACTAGATTGATTCAACTATAGCACACAAAGCTGAAGATATACCCCTACGAGGGACAGTAAAATACATCACAATCTTTCCAAGACTTTGATTATAAGAAGTATACAGAATCGTTTATTGACGCGGGGTAATTATAGAGGAGTCTGCCACGACAGTGGAAACAGAAAAGTAACCGACAGCTCCTCCTTTCAGGTTGGTCTGAACGTTTCCGGGCTGGACATCAAACAGTCCGCCCCTCCATTCGGTTTCGGCCATCATGGTTCGGATAAAATCTTCCTGGAATGAGTTCATTGAATACTTGCGACGTACAACTCTTGTACCTGCGGGGAAGAACACCACCTCCTTATCCGGCTTGAACATTTTGTTGACATCAATGGATTTTACAGTATAGTACACGATCCTCGCCTGGGTTTGATCGGCAGGAAGTCCCTGGAAAGCGGGCAGGTGAGACCAGTCGAGCCATATATCAACCATTGAGGCATCCACGGTTTCACGTAATTGCAACTCATACAGGTTCTGATAGCCCTGAACCCTGCGGTAACGAAGTTCATCCAGCGGCCGTACCGGTACAAGATAGGATCGTGCAGTATATTGCCTGCCTTCGTATACGATCACCAGGAAATACACCTTGCCGAAAACCGCTCTGAAGTTTGGACCTGTATGATAAATCCCGGGTGACGTTTCGGAAAGCTGGATTGAATTCGTCCCGGCAACTATTGTTACCAGTGCACCCTCAACCGGTTCAGGTATATCAGCCGGATCGGCCACCGGCCTGCTTATCTTAACTTCATGTGCTTTTCTCTCATTTGTCAGCACCCCTTCTACAACCAGCAGATCAGGCTGATGTGTATTCAGCTCCCATTCAATAGGCTCTTCATTGCAGGAAACCAGCAGGAAAATAAGCCATATTTTTATTAATCCTTTCATCAGAATGTAAAACTATAAGTTAGTGAAGGGACCACCGAAAACAGGTAAATCATCGATGGAACAAGAACTGGAGGTGTTGACAGATCACCGGGAACAATAGGTTCGTCTTTGGAAGTCAGGGTTTTGTTAAAATTAACTGAGAGGGGATTTTTCCTGCCATACAGATTAAAAATACTCGCCACCAGTTTATGCTGGTACCGCCTTGAGGGTTTGCTGAGCTGAATCTCTGTAGAGACATCAAGCCTGTGGTAATCCGGCAAACGGTCGTTGTTCTTTTTCTCGTAGATCGGGACTGCATATCCATTATAATAATAGAAACTGGTAGGAGAGGAGAAGGCTGATCCAGTCATATACAGCCAATTCATTGATACAATCCAGCGTTCCCTGATATTATATGAAACATAGAAGCTGATATCATGCGGCCTGTCCCATGCAGCAGGGTGGACCTCACCATCATACAATCCGTTGATCTGCCTGAATGACCGTGTATAAGCATACCCGATCCAACCGTTCAGCCTCCCGTAATATTTTTTCAGCAGGATCTCAAAACCGTATGCCTCTCCCTCACCAAACCTCAGCTCTGCCTCTATATGAGGGTTTAATAGCATATTTGCATGCTCTTCATAATCAATCTGGTTATACATTTTTTTATAGAAGCCTTCTATGCTAAGGTCCAGGTTGCCCCCTGGGATCTTCTGGAAATAACCCACCGAAAACTGGTCAGCGAGCTGGGGCAGTATGTTTGGCCCTGAAGGCAGGTATACCTCAAGTGTCGTAAAGGGTGAAATAGAATTGGTCACCAGCTGTTCATACTGTGTGGTCCGGGTATAAGATGCCTTCAGTGATGAATTACGCCCGAACTGATAGGTTAGTCCCAGTCTTGGCTCCAGCCTGAAGTAGCTGTTGTATACCTGACCCGCTGCGTAATGAAGGGTATCAACCGGGGAATGGTCCTCCCCGTAGACGTATTCTGTTGATTCCCCAAGGTTTTGCCACAAACTGGCACGAAGGCCATACCGCAGGGAGAGCCGGTTTCCTATCGAGTGGTTATTGCTTGCATACAGAACAACCTCCCTTGCTGTTTTTGGAGAAACAACAGGCACATTGGTATTCGGGTTCTGTCCATCTTCATAATTGCCGGGATTGAAAAGGTGCCTGGAAAGTTTTGCGCCGAAATTGAATGTAATATCAGGATTGGCGTACCATGTATAATCCGACTTCAGACTGAAATTTGAGATCCTGGAATTCCAGTAAGTGTTCTGCTCAACATTGGTCAGAAGATAATAGTCATACTCGCTGCCGTAGAGGGTAGTATTTGAGAACAGCCGGTCACTGTACAGGTGATTCCAGCGGATGGTCCCGGCGAGATTTCCCCAGCTGATTCCTGAAGTGTTTTCAGCATTTGGTCCCTGGCTGTAATAATCTTTTCCTGTATAACCGGATACATGGAGGCGGTCACGTGTACCCAGCCTAATGTTCAGTTTTGCGTTCAGATCAGTAAAATTGAATCTCTGAATACCTGGGTTGAGTTCTCTCATATACCATGCAAAATATGAGGTGCGGCCTGAAACGAAAAATGAACTGTTCCCCTTGCTAAGAGGTCCTTCAACTGAAGCTTTGGCTGTTGCAATCCCAAGGCTGCCATTGACGATTACCCGGTTCATGTCTCCATCCTTTGTCCTGACGTCAATCAGAGATGATAATCTTCCCCCGTGCCGCGCCGGTATGTCCCCCTTATAAATATTAATATCCTTGACAGCATCAGGGATAAAGGTAGAGAAGATCCCCAGGACATGGGCCGGATTATAGATTGGGGCATCGTCAATCAGTATGCGGTTCTGGTCCTTGTTTCCACCGCGGACAAAAAACAGGGTGGACCCGTCACCCTGCAGGGTGATGCCGGGAAGGGCGTCAAGCGATTTTATAACATCCTGTTCGCCCATAAGGGCAGGCATGCGTTCAACCGAGCGGGGTTCAAGATTGATATTTCCGGTACGGATGGCAGAGAGGTCAATCTCGTCATCCATTTTAATAATAACAACCTCCTTGAGCATGGCAGGCTCTTCTTCAAGCTGAATATCAATTACCTGGTTTATAATCAGATCGGTATCCCATAGCAGGGTTTTATATCCTATGTAGGAGATGCTGAATTTATAGGTTCCTGATGGAATGGTAAGTGAATAGAAACCAAATTCATTCGATATGGTACCTTTTTCAAGTTCGGGGACATATACTGTTGCACCGATCAGAGCTTCATTTGACCGGGTATCCCTGACATATCCACTAAGTGTGAAATGAAAGGGACCTGAAGGTTCTGTTTGCATTGAGCGCCTGGATGGTTTAACAACAACATGGTCTTCCACTATTATAAATTCAAGTTTTGCCTGCCTTGACAGGTCCTCAAATGCCCTGGCAATGCTTGCCTGGGTAACCTGGATGGAAACCCTCGTTTCAAGGTCTATCTTTTTTGAACTGTATGACAATTCAATATCTCCCTGCCTGCTGATTTCCTGGAGTACATCCTCCAGTCTGCCATTGAATATGTTAAGGGTGATTTTTTGGGTAAGGTCAGGCTGGGACATCACCCCTGGTATTATGCTGGTCAGGAGCAGAATGCTGAGTATGCCTGTCCTCATTCTCCTCATTGTCGTTGGATCTAATTGGATTCCTTTAGCAGGATCCGGCCGTTATACTCGACAACCTCAATATCCAGCGTAGCTGCAAGTACATTCAGTATGGCATCAAGAGACTGCTCATGAAATGTTGTAGTAATCTTTGATATTTTCAGGGAATCGGAGGGGATGAATATTTCCGATCCGTATACCTTGTTAAGGGCGCCTGCAACTTCTTCGAGCGACTGATCTTCAAATACGAAGCTCCTGGTTTTCCATGCAAGGTAATTTTTGTCGATTGCAGTCGAGAGACTCAGGTTTTCCTTTGACTTATTGTATACAGCCTTGCTGCCTGGTTTGAGTATTATGGTTTTCGGTACCTCCCCATGCCAGGTCACTGCCACCTGCCCTGTTTTAACAATAACCTCAATTTCCTCGTTGGTTTCGTAGGCATTCACATTGAAGGAGGTGCCGAGTACCCTGATATCAACCTCTCTTGTTTCGATTACAAAGGGCCACTCCGGATTTCCGGTTACCTCGAAAAATCCTTCTCCCTCCAGACTGACACTCCGCTGATCTTTTTTGAACTTCTTCGGGTAGACCAGGATGGAATTACTGTTCAGGGTAACAGAGGAACCATCCGGCAGTATAAATTCCATGGAATTTTCAGCAGTGGTCATAGTATGGGAACCAACATTGCGGGAAGTGTAGAGTCCGCCAAGAACAAGAGCAATAACTACAACAGCTGCAACAGCAATCCTCGTTGCCATGAAGATTACGGGGCGGCTTCTTTCGCCTGGTTCTGAACTCTCATCTTTTCCGGAATCTTCGGCAGATCGGGAACTGCCATCATTTATATCCAATGTGGTTGAGGCCTGCTCGATCAGAGACTCCTGATGATTCCATTCTGCCTCCAGGTCGAGTGTTGCAATGGAACTAACAACATCCATTTTTCCCCAGACAGCTTTGTATTTTTCAAATAGTTGACGATTATTCTCAGAAGCCTCCATCCAATCCTTCAGCTGCTGCTTATCCTGGTCGTTGGCTTCTCCAGATAAATGCCTGGTAATCAATTTAATATCAATATGTTCTTCGTTTGTGTTCATAATTTTCTTCATTCCTTACACACAGGAAAAGATCTTTACCCTTATCAGGACATATGGTTTATTATGAATAATATCAGTATAGTCAAATAATCAGCAAGTTTTTCTCTCATTATCTTAAGTGCCTTGGACATCTGAGCTTCAACGGTTTTTATGGAAATATTCAGTTTTTCAGCTACCTCAGCATACTTTAGTCCCTCGAACCTGTTCAGCGTAAATACCTCCCGGCATTTTTCGGGCAATGCCTGCAGAGCATCATAGATCCTCTCTTCAAGTTCCTGCACCTCAAGCCTGTCGGTCCCATCAGCAAACTCTGTGCTGTCAAGACGTTGTAAATGAGTCTCATCCCTGTCAAACTTTTTCTCGTCACGAATGAAATTCAGGCAGCGGTTATGCACCGAGGTGAAAAGGTAGGATTTCAGGGATGAACTGGTATCTACTTTCTCCCTTTTTTCCCAGAGGTTCAGGAATACATTATGCACGATTTCCTTGGCAGTATCCTGGTCCGGTACATATTTAAGGGCGAATAGTGTGAGTCCCGGGAAAAATGACCTGAACAATTCCTCAAATGCGGGTTTGTCAAGTGAACCGGTGATATTTCTTTCCTTGGCTGTCACGCAGTTTATTGCTATGCCCTAAATATAGGAAGAATATGAAGATTGTAATTCAAAATTAGCATGCCTGACCTGACATAGATTTATTCTTTGCGGTTATTAAGCTTCAGATGTAATACTAATATGTATATGCCATGAAAAGGAATGAAATTAGCAATAAGCCCGGTTTTCGGGTATTAACCAATGAAGAAATGACTAAAACCAGGGGTGGTAAATGTTTTTTTCCCATACTTTATGCACAAGATTTTTTCAGAAAATTGCTGGATAAAATACGTGAATAGTCCCTTGAAAAATCAGTACAGCTTCCCAGGCAGGACTTAATTGGAATCGGGAGAGTGAAACGACGAAGATTAATTTTTTGTCTGTCAAATCAGCTTAAGACAATTGATTATATTCGGGTCTGATTTGAAATCCACATCTAATGACAACATTAAAATCTGTTTTTGTCCTGCTAACTGTCGTTTGCAGCAGCACATATCTGAATGCACAGGAAAATCCTGATACCAGCTATTGGAGCCATTCAGGAAAAGCCGGTATTACTTTTTCCCAGGTTGGACTTTCAAACTGGTCAGGGGGAGGAGTACCCTCCGCATCCTTTAATGGTCTTGTTTTTTATAGTGTGAAATATGAAAAGAATCCACATTTGTGGCAGACAATCCTTGATGCAGGATATGGAGCGCAGCGTCTCGGAGAATCAGACAAAGGCTTTAAGAAGACCGATGACAATTTAGTTCTGACCTCACGTTATGGTTACAAAATTGGTAATAAATGGTATCTCTCTGCCCTGGGTAATCTGCGGACCCAGTTCTACGATGGATATGTATACGAGAACGATACGGCCATTCTTGTCTCAAAGTTTATGGCACCGGGTTATTCAAAACTTGGTATTGGTATTACCTATAACCATAAGTTTGCTGATAATGAGTCTTTCTCATTTACATTTTCTCCTGTCAACGGGAAAACAACTTTCGTGACGGATGATACACTTTCTGCAAGGGGTATGTATGGGGTGGAGCCTGGTAAGAAGTTACGATTCAGGGGTGGGATGGACCTGATGGTAGCGCTAAACAAAGACCTTGTAAAAAACATCCGGCTTACAACCACACTATCTATGTTTATACCTTATGAGGATCTTTCAGTTGTTGATGTAAACTGGGATATGTCTCTCTGGTTTAAAATCAATGAATTCTTCTCGGCCAATATTAATACAAAGCTTGTATACGACCAGGATGTAACCTTTCTGGATGATGCCAGTCAGCCTTATAATTCTGCCGTTCAATTCAAAGAAGTACTGAGTATCGGATTGGTATATTCATTTTGATCTTCCGGAAGGATACCTGTACCACACGGAATATATTTTTTATTGTAAATTTGAGAAAAGCGAATTACTTACTAATTCTATTACTTTTTCTACATGAAGATTGAATTTGATTTATCCCCTGAACAATTTTCCGATAAGCTTGATAGGTTCTGGTCACTCTCGGGTGATAAAATCAGGCTGATTGAAAAGGATTATGATAAGAGCCAGGGCTCACCTGTTTTTACTGTTGGAGGGAAATATTCCACGCGGGGGTGGACTGAGTGGACTCAGGGATTTCAATATGGATCGGCCATTATGCAATTTGATGTTTCCGGGGATGAATACTTTCTGAATTACGGCAGGGAGAATACCTTAAATCTTATGGCGCCCCATGTAAGTCATATTGGCGTACACGATCATGGATTTAACAATGTCAGTACGTATGGTAATTTGCTTCGGCTTATGCTGGAGTCGAAAATACCCGCAAATGAATGGGAGAGAAACTTCTATGAACTGGCACTTAAAATAAGCGGCGCTGTACAATCAAGCAGATGGACAAAAATAAAGGAAGGTGGATTCATATACTCATTTAACGGTCCCCATTCATTATTTGTGGATACAATACGTACCATTCGTGTACTTATGATAAGCCACCTGCTGGGTCATGTTTTTCAGGGGGAAGGTGATGAAAGAATAGATCTTCTGGGAAGAGCAATTCAGCATGCAAAGGCAACTTCAGATTATTCCGTGTATTATGGCAAAGGCAGAGATGGATATGATGTCCGGGGGAGAACAGCTCATGAGAGCATTTTTAATGTAATTGATGGAAATTATCGTTGTCCGAATGCTCAACAGGGATTTAGCGGTTATACAACGTGGACGCGGGGATTATCCTGGGCAATGTGCGGTTTCGCAGAGGAACTGGAATTATTCGATTTGCTGCCTGAAGAATCCTTGAAAAGTTATGGAGGTAAAAAGGAAATAGAAAATTTTATGCTTGAGGCGGCCAAAGCAACCTGTGATTTTTATATTGAGAATACCCCGGTTGATGGAATTCCTTATTGGGACACAGGGGCACCTGCCATTCATAAAATGGAAAGGCTGCTTGATCAAAAGGCCGACCCTTTCAATGAACATGAACCTGTTGACAGTTCTGCTGCAGCGATCGGTGCACAGGGATTGCTTAGACTTGGCAGATACCTGGAGAGGAAAGAACCAGAGCTGGGCAAGAAGTACTGGCAGGCCGGTTTATCGGTTATGAAGACATTACTGGATGAACCATACCTCAGTACTGCTTCCAGTCACCAGGGAATTCTGTTGCATACCATTTATCATGAGCCCATGGGGTGGGACAATAAACCGGATAAAAATCGTGCAGCATATGGAGAGTCAAGCATGTGGGGAGATTATCATATGCGTGAAGCATCGCTTTACCTGTCAAGAATATTAAAGGATCAGAAATACTACACGTTTTTTGGATGCATAGAAAATCTTTCAATATAATTTGTGACTGATGGCAACCGAGATCAAAAGCCTGGATGGGCTGTGCATTCACACCATTACAACAAAGCCTCTTGAATTTGAACTTGCCTGCTCAAAATATTCAGAGATCGGTGTTAAAGGTATTTCCATATGGAGGGATGCTGTGGCCGATTTGGATTACAGAACTGTAAAAGACTGTTTGAAGAAAAATGATCTTAGTCCCGTCTCCTATGTAAGGGGTGGTTTTTTTCCGGCTCTGGAATCAGAAAAAAGAAATGTGGCTGTAGATGATAACATTAAAATGTTACAGGAGGCTGCTGAGATGGAAATCCCGATGTTGGTTCTTGTCTGTGGTGCAGAACCCGGGCAATCCCTTCAAACTTCAAGGGAACAGATTAAGGAAGGAATTGAAAATATTCTGCCCAGGGCACAAGAGCTTAATGTAAAACTGGCGATTGAACCCCTGCATCCCATGTATGCAGATACACGTTCGGCAATAACCTCTCTAAAGCAGGCAAATGAATTGGCCGAGTTTTTTAACAATGATTTTGTGGGTATTGCAGTAGATGTTTACCATCTCTGGTTTGACGATGATTTAGAGAACCAGATTAAAAGATGTGGCAAACAAAACAACCTGTTCGCATATCACATTTGTGACTGGAATGTTCCGACAGATGATATGCTTCTGGACAGAGGATTAATGGGAGAGGGTTGCATACCTTTAAAAAAAATCAGAGGATGGGTCGAGGAGGCCGGATTTTCAGGATATAATGAAGTGGAAATATTCTCTACGAAATTTTGGGAAAGTGATATGGATGTGTTCCTGGGTAAAATAGTCAATGCATATATTAACCACAGTTAAGAAAAGGATTTAAGATGAAAGTACACAATGTAGGAATTATTATGAACGGTGTTACCGGCAGAATGGGTAAGAATCAGCATCTCATGCGTTCCATCGTTGAAATCATAAAGCAGGGAGGTGTAAAAATTTCAGATAGTGAATATATTATGCCGGATCCAATTCTGGTCGGACGAAATGAAGCCAAGCTCAAGGAGCTCTGTGAATTATCAGGAGTTGAGAAATATACCACGGATCTTGACAGTGTGATTTCAGATCCTGCCTATGAAATATACTTTGATGCCCAGGTTACCGGGAGGAGGGCGGAGGCTGTAAAACTGGCCGCATCCAATGGGAAACATGTTTATTGTGAGAAACCAATTGCCTCTGATTTTAATACGGCGATTGAACTGTATGACTTTTGTGAAAAGGCTGGTATTAAACATGGGGTGGTTCAGGATAAACTCTGGCTTCCCGGATTGCTGAAGCTAAAACGACTTATACAAAATGATTTCTTTGGTGAAATATTATCTATTCGGGGCGAGTTCGGATACTGGGTATTTGAGGGTCATACCGTTCCTGCACAAAGGCCGTCATGGAATTACCGTAAGGAAGATGATGGTGGAATTATTATCGATATGTTATGTCATTGGAGATATGTATTGGATAATTTATTTGGAAGCGTCAAATCAGTATCATGTCTGGGAGCAACCCATATAAAAGAGAGAATTGATGAGCAGGGCAATGCTTACAAATCTACCGCTGATGATGCAGCATATGCTACCTTTGAACTTGAAGGTGGTATTATAGCCCACTTTAACTCATCCTGGTGCGTGCGTGTCAGACGGGATGATTTGCTGACCATACAGGTGGATGGGACAAAAGGCTCTGCAGTAGCCGGATTACGTGACTGCTATACACAACATTATGGCAATACTCCAAAACCTGTCTGGAATCCTGACATTCCGAATCCCATAAAATTCTATGAAGGATGGTCAGAAGTTCCTGAACAGGAGGTCTTTGAAAATGCTTTTAAAGTTCAATGGGAACTGTTTCTTAAACATGTCGTTAAGAATGATCCCTTCCCCTGGAATCTGAAAGAAGGGGCTAAAGGAGTTCAGCTTGCCGAAAAAGGTCTTCAAAGCTGGGCAAAAAAAGCATGGGTGGAAGTACCAAAAATATAGGTAGAACATTAATATGAAAAAAACAGCGTTAATTACCGGAGGATCAAGAGGTATAGGTCTGGGAATTGCAATTGAACTGGCGAAAGAAGGAATAGATCTGGCTATCAATGGAGTTCGTCCTGAAAAACAGGTAGAAGATGTTTTAGAGAAGCTCAGGGGACATGGAATAAGAGTAATTTATTGCCAGGGAGATATCAGTCAGAAGGTCAGCAGAGAAACGGTTCTTGAAAAGATCCGTAAGGAGTTTGGACAATTAAACTTCCTTGTCAACAATGCCGGTGTGGCGCCAAAGGAAAGAAATGATATACTGGAAGCCACCGAAGAAAGTTTTGATTATGTGATGAAAACAAATCTCCGGGGACCGTATTTTCTTAGTCAGTCTGTGGCAAATTGGTTGGTTGAACAAAAAAAGGAGGATGCCGGTTTCTTTGGCTCAATTATCAATATTACTTCAGTTTCTGCAACTGTCGCTTCTGTAAACCGGGGAGAATATTGTATCAGTAAAGCAGGTTTGAGCATGATGACTAAACTGTTCGCTGCCCGTTTGGGTGAATATGACATTCCGGTTTACGAGGTGCGCCCGGGTGTAATAGAAACCGATATGACCGCTGGTGTAAAGCAAAAATATGACAAACTTTTTCAAGAGGGACTAAGCGTTCAGCCGAGATGGGGACAACCGGAAGATGTTGGAAAAGTTGTACTGGCCCTGGTCAAAGGTTTATTCCCTTACTCAACCGGCGAGGTCATAATGGTAGATGGCGGATTAACAATTCCCAGATTATAATAAATTAAAAATTACAGCAATGAAAGCCTTTAAGAATACACTGATTATTTCACTCCTGATTTGCGCAACCATACCCTTCTCGAATGCCCAGGATGGCCGGAATAGGGAATCTGTTGCCGGAGGTGCCTCGTTCTGGCTGGAACCTCTCTGGGGCACTCAGATAGACCCTCGCTGGAAAGCAGGAGAAGTCATTGGTGATGTGGAAGATGGAATTACTGTTGAGTTCGTTGAGTTCTCTGCAGACGGCAAGTTACTGGTCACCGGAAATGGACAGGGAGAAGTTTATGTTCTCAATGCTTCCGATGGTAGCATAAGGCACAGGTTTACATATATTACTAAGGAGGAAGTCAGTCGCCTTGACAGTAAATTGGTTTCCGGTATTTCCGGAGGATTAACAAAATCGCTGGAAGTCGAGTGTGGTGCTTTCACTTCCGATGGCAGGTTTGTGGTAGTTGGGGGCAACCTCAACGGTATTAAGATATTTGACCTTTCTGAGGGATTGCTGGTCAGGCATATTGAGGTCAATGACGAAGTTGATGGACTTAGTATTTCGCCCGATGGCCGGTTTTTAGCCTATGCATCCCGTCGTTCAGCGATAGTATTGGGGATAAAAAATTGGGAAATGCTGAAAAATGTCGAATATGGAAAGGATAGCAAGGGAAGTGTTGTTAATTCAATTCACTTTACTTCGGATGGAAATTTCATGGTCATTGCCGGCAACGCCGGTGATGTAATGCTTGTCAGAACCAGTGACTGGAATTCAGTAGGGGATGGTCTTATTCCTGACGCGACTTCTATTAAGTCTGTACGTTTCTCACCCGACGAGAGGCTTGTTGCTGCCGGGAATGGTGGAGGGGAGGTAACTGTCTGGCGTACCTGGGATATGTCATTGGTTAATCAATACTCCAGTTTAGTATATATAGAGGCCGTTGCCTGGAGTTCCGACGGGCGCTATTTGATTGCAGGAGGCCGCGATGATGGTGAAGGGCGTATAAGAGTTTTTCGAACCAGCGACTGGCAAATGGTAGGTAATCCCACGGTTCTGGCTGATGGTGCAAGCATCGAGTACATAGATGTTCATGGTAACCTGATAGCCGTTGCCGGTGAAGACGCACATGTACGCCTGTATCGGATATCTATGATCGAACCCTAAACTTGAAATCTTATGAAAACTTTTGATATTGCAGTAATCCAGGGTGACGGAATAGGCAAGGAAGTTATTCCTGAAGGAATTAAGGTTCTGGAAAGTATGAGTACCCGATTTAATATTTCCTTTAAATGGGATGAGTTTGATTGGAGTTGCCAACATTATGCGAAGTCCGGAAAAATGATGCCTGATGATGGCTTGCAACAACTCGCGAACAAAGATTCAATCTTTCTGGGTGCAGTTGGTTTTCCCGGGGTCCCTGACCATATTTCCCTGTGGGGTTTATTAATTCCTATACGAAGGACGTTTCATCAATACATCAATTTACGGCCTGTGCGATTATTTGAAGGTGTTCCTTGTCCACTGGCGGGAAGAACCGCAGAAGATATCAACCTTATGATAGTCCGGGAAAATAATGAAGGCGAGTATTCTGAAATCGGTGGGAGAATTTTTCAGGGGACAGAGGATGAAATGGTGAGCCAGCAAAGTGTTTTTACACGCCGGGGTGTTGACAGGGTGATGCGATATGCATTTGAACTGGCCGGCACACGCCCTGAAAAGCATCTTACTTCTGCTACCAAATCAAATGGGATTGTTCATACAATGCCATTCTGGGACGAACGTTTCGCTGCTATTAAAAAAGAATACCCTGATATACGTACAGACCAGTATCACATCGACATTTTAACAGCCTATTTTGTGCTGCATCCGGACTGGTATGATGTGGTGGTTGGCTCAAATCTTTTTGGAGATATTTTATCTGATCTTGCTCCGGCTGTTGCAGGCACTATTGGAATTGCCGCTTCTGCCAATATAAATCCTGAGCGCGAATATCCTTCGATGTTTGAACCTGTTCATGGTTCTGCACCGGATATTGCCGGTAAAAAAATTGCCAATCCCATTGCAACTATATGGTCGGCTGCAATGATGATGGAGCACCTGGGACAAGAGGAAGCCGCCGAATCTATCATGAGAGCAATTGAAATTGTCCTTAAGGAGAAGATAGCTCATACACCTGACATGGGAGGCAATGCAAATACTAAGGATTGCGGCGACGCCGTGGTGGATGTATTAAAAGATCTCCTATAGCCAGAGTTTTAACCAGGGTATCCCAACCAAAATTAAAACTCCGATAAAAATAATTCCGAAAAGAGCCCCCAGACGCCAGAAAGTTTTTGAGGGTATATACCCTAACCCGTACCAGATGGGACTTGCACCGGTTGCATAGGGTGTAAGTATTCCCATTAAACCAAGTGAATACAATAGCAGGTAGGTCAAAAGGGTGAAATCCATACCCTCAATATTTCTGCCTGTAACTAAAAATAATATCAACAAAGCTGTCGCATGGGCTGTTGAACTTGCAAACAGATAATGGATAAAGTAAAACACAAGCAATAAAAATACCAGGATGAGTGCAGGTGAAAAGATTGAAATTGCTGATGTAATTTTGATTGCAAACCAATCCAGAAATCCAACATTGTTTAGTCCCCCGGCAAGGGTAACCATTGCTCCAAACCAAATAAAAACATTCCAGGCAGCCTTATTCGTTAAGATATCGTTCCAGGAAATAATATTAAATAAGACCATGAGGCAGAGAACTGCCAGGGCGGTGAGAGTTGCATGAATTCCCAGAAAACTTCCAAATATCCATAGTAATAAGGCCATGCTGGCCAGTAGGGTCATTATAATCTCATTTCTGCTGATTTTGCCCATCTTCTTAAGTTCATTTCCAGCCCATACCGGAATAGTCTCAGAGATCTTTATGGTTGGAGGATAAACAAAATATGTTATTAAGGGTACTGACAGGATTAGTATTATGCCAACAGGTAAGAAGTAAAAAAACCATTCTGTCCATGAAGGAACCGGGATTCCTGCATCCAGGACAAGGCTTTTCGCTAAAACATTTGTTGCCAGAGCCGTATAAAACATTGAACTTGTTACACAGGTACTGGCTAAAGCCACCCAGGAAATGTAGGATCCTATTTTACGGGGGTCTTTGTCCGGGGAAGAATCATAAAGAACCGGAATATTTCGAACTATTGGAAAAATTGTCCCTCCACTTCTTGCGGTATTTGAAGGCATAAATGGTGCGAGGATTAAATCTGCCAAAGCAATTGCATATCCTAATCCGAGGGTACTCTTCCCCATTTTGCTCACCAGAATCAGGGCAATCCGTTTGCCCAAACCGGTTTTCTCATATCCCAATGCAAAATTAAATGCAATAACAATGAGCCATACAGTTGTATTGGAAAATCCGGATAAGCCCCATGCTATTACATTTCCTGAAGGTCCAATTTTTAGTATACATGCTATTACAACCCCCAGGAGGACAATATAGGCTGAAGGGAACGGTTCAAGTATTAAGCCAATAAATACGCAAACAAACAGAGAGAAGTAAATCCAGCTATCCTGTGATAATCCTACCGGTGCAGGCAAAAAGCTCATTATCAAGCCAATAATGACGATTACACCAAATATTACAAATTTCTTCATATCATGGATTCAATGAATGATCAGTTTTTATCTTCGATGGAAATCCCCATTTTTTTCATCAACTCGGTGGCATTCAAAGTCTGGCAGGAGCCCCTTCTAAGTTTGTAATCAAAAATAAATTCTTCTTTCTCGATCTGCACTTCGAAGCTATAATTAAGAAGGCGGCCGGGGAATTCCTCTTCAAGCTTGCTTAGTTCAAGGTCATGGGTTGCAATCATTCCCCCGCAATTCTCCTTTAGCAATTGCCGTATAAACATTTCAGAGCCAAAATGCTTGTCCCTCGAATTTGTCCCTTTAAGGATCTCGTCAAGTATAACCATCACCTTTTCCCCTGTTTTCAAAACCTCAATAATCATCCTCAGGCGCTTCAGTTCTGCATAGAAAGTGGATTCCCTGCTGCTCAGGGAATCTTTGACCCGCATACTCGACAGAATTCGGACCGGTTTCCATTTCATTTTTGATGCATATACCGGTGACCCGGCATTTGCCAGCACAAGGTTTACACCTACTGTCCTCAGGAAAGTACTTTTCCCGGCCATATTCGAACCGGTGATCAGCATAAACTCTCCTGTCTGACTGATTTTCATTTCATTACGGATATTCTCCTTTCCGGGTATAAGTGGGTGCCCAAGAGACTCAGCCTCTATCATAATTTCATCTTTGCTAATAACAGGATATACGGAATCAGGATTATTAAACCTGAAGTTTGCCAGGCTGTTCAGAGCTTCAAATTTTCCCAGGATGTCAAACCATCCGGGAACTTCAGCGGCGTTAGCGGTTTTCCACTTCTCAAGCCAGAGAACACATAGCAGGTCCCACATAAATACTCCATTCAGTACTACAGCCATGACCATATTCAGTCTGTGGTCGAACCGGATAACAAGTCTTGCCAGTTTTTTCAGCTGAAGTCCCGCACTGATACCTGAAGATGATAATCCTTCTTTAAGTTCCCTGAGGTTTTCCGATTTGAAATTTTCTTCTTCAACCAGTCGGATGAGATTTGCAAAATTGTTAATCAGGTTATATTTCCGGCTGACCTGATTATGATGGTGGTTTATCTGCCGGAGATTCACCCCAACGATACCCAGCTGTAGCAGAACAAAGAATATGGGTATGTTGTATGGGATCCAGAGGAAGGCAAGTACAAGGCTCAGGATAGTAAGTGATGGGAGAACGACGAGAAAAATCCTGTAAAACCTGTTTTTGGTATAGTAAGGTTGTTCATCAAGCCAGATATTGAGTTGAGTTAAATCCTCCCTGGTTTCCTCTGACATTCTTCCACTGGCAAGAAATAACTGTCTCCAGTTAAGTTTTTCCGATAATTCCTCAATGGCTTCATGCCTGGTCAATATATCATCGGCTTCTGAAGGTTGGCTTAAGAGGTCCGCCAGCCTGTCACCACCCTTGCTGAGACTGGTCCGGTTAAGGTACTGAAAGAGAGAGTTTTCTCCAAATATGTCGAGGTCAGAAGAATTTGGGTGGCTGGCATCGAAATATTCCACACCTGAATCAAAGCCATCATAATTCCAGTCCAACACCCCTACCTCATCCTCATTAATTCGGATCAGTTCTGTGAGCATCTTTCTCCGGGCCGTAAGTTTTGAACTCATCCTTACAAAGACAAAAAGCAGAATTATTGCTGAGATGGAGAGTATTATTGCCAGGATAGGGTTTGAATTGAGCTGGACTGCCAGAAAGAAAATTGAAAGGACAAACAATAGCAGGCGGATCAGGGAATACCAACCCGATTTTTTCCTGATTTGCTCAGTTTCAAGTCTATGGGCCTTTGTTATTTTTTGGTATATGCTCCGTGCGTTGTCAGGCATTATTAAAGGAGTTCATCGAGGATCTTTTCCGCATCATCAACATAACTGCCACATTTTTTTTCAAAGTAGGCACCTTGTTCGGCTTCCTCAGCACCTTCCTTAGTCTTCAGGTCTACACCCATCAATTCCCTGCAATCAAGGCTGCCATGCAATTCGATAAAACGCCGGTTAAATTCTTCTATAAGTCCATATGTCTTGTCCCTTGCTTTTTCATCGTCCGGATTCACCCTGCCATATTTTGCACCGATGACCATATATGCTCCTGCAACCGCTCCGCAGGTTTTTTGCATCATCGCCATCCCTGCGCCGAACCCGGTGGTGATTTTAAGGGAGTCCGTAACTGAAATTCCTGTCATTTCAGAATGGGCTGCAAATACTGATTGAGCGCAATTTAATCCCTTGCGGAAAAGCCGGCCAGCTGCTTCTTTTGCCATAGCTGAATATTTTTTTGATGATTATTTTGGAAAATTACTTATTAATCCTCTAAATTTAGCTGATATATCAGTGAAAAAAACACAGTAATATCCAAATATGAATGATCTTGATATATTAATGGTAATTGCCTTTGTCTGCATTGTCTGGTCTATTACATCCCTGATGATCCTTTCGGGCAAAGTTTCAAAGAGTGGTACAAGAGTGCATTTCTTTCTGATTACACTTTTGTTTTTCCGCTATATATCAGTTTATGAGGAGATGACAAAGAAGAAAACCGGCAAAAGGGGACCCCTGGTCTATCATTTTGTTATTCCACTCTGGATTGCATTGATCCTGGTTATTGTCTGGATACTGCTGTCACTAGCTGGTTAAATCTCCTGCTTCTCAGGCACGGTGCCAGGGGTTCAAATATCCCGTCTTATTCGTACGTTTTAGAGGTTTTACCCAGAGTCGGTTTACTTAAGGTTTACTTTTTTTGTATGCCATGTTCCTCATATAGATTTTGCAGTTTTTCCAGGCATTCAATCTTCTCATCCTTTAATTTCATTACATCCTCCATGTGACGCTTGTAAAATAGTTCGTTATGAGATTCAAGGATTTCCATCTTCTGACTTGCTGGTATTTTATTCAGTCCTTCACCCATGACAATGAAATCCAAGAGACTTACCTGTAAAAATTCTGCCATTTTTTGAATTTGATCAATTCGACAAATCCCAGTTTTAAAGAATGTTACCATTGTATTCCTGGTAATACCTAGAAAATCAGCCAGTTCTGCCTGAGTTTTCGACTGTTTATCAAGTTCTCTCCTGACTAACGATATATCAAATTTTTCTTCCATGACAAATATTTATTAACAAAATACCAAAAATAAATTTATTATGTCAAATAATTTACACATTCGCAGTATCAAATGTAAATATAAATGTCATTAATACAAAATTAAATGGACGAAGAAGGTACAATTTTCAACATTTCTATTGAACAAATGATTGACAAAGCCGCTGACAGGGCAGCAGCTAAGGCCCTGGAATTACACCTTGAGAAAACAAAGCCAGCGCACCCCGCAGAGTTGTGGACTGCAAAGAAAACATACAATTACCTGGGTGTAAGTTATGCGACATTCAAAAAATTCATTGCAAAGGGCGTTATCAGTCCGATTTCCTTTGACGGTGTGATGAGGTTTGACCCGGAGAAGATCATTAATAATGAGGCTGTGATCCGCAGCCACTTATATGAGAGGTAAATCTCATTTGACCAGGATGTAGAATTGAATGAACAACAAGGGACACATATCACTTAATAGAAGGATCAGGAACCACTGGATTTGGAAGGACCCTGTAAAACTAAGATGGTGGATAGATATACTACTGGATGTAAACTGGAAGCCAGACTCATATTTGGTTGACGGCAAATTTATAAAATGTGGACGCGGGCAATCAGTAAAGAGTATACACACCTGGGCGCAAAAGTGGAACGTAGATCGCAATGTTGCCAGGAAGTTTTTCAGACTGTTATCTAAGCATGGAATGATATCTATTGAGCCGCTTAAACGCACATCCAGGGTCACCGTTTTGCAGTACGGTATGTACCAACAACAGTCTACCCAACTTACAAACTCAAAATCAAGCAGTTGCAAAGATGCCGTACCCAATCCGTACCCAACTTGCGAAGAAAATCGTACCCAACTTATAAACTCAGACTCAGAGAGTTGTAAAGATGTCGTACCCTACTTACAAAAATATATGTACCCCAATAGAATAAATGAAGAGGTGTTTAAGGGAAAAAATTCTTTAGAAATAAAATCTTCTTCTTCTGAGCAAGACGTCGGACCACAAAGTCCGAAAGTCGAAGTTCCTGAAGAAAAGAAAGAAAGTGAAAATCTTGATAAAAAATTTGAATTATTCACAGAAAGCGAAGAGGCAGAAGTATTACTTACTGATATAGTTCCACAAAATAAACAAACACCCCATGACCCGACACATTGATAAAATAAAACTTGCCTCAATCGGCGGAATGGTTTTCAAAAACGGCAAGGACGATGACTATATAAAAGCTCGTAACCTGGTTGTTAAACAACTTGATTATGGATTAAAATGTGAGGACCGTGTGATTTACCCTATTTGGTTATTGAACTAATGAACGAATACAATTTTAAAATAAACCCTTGCCCGGCTCCTAGGATGACACAATCGGACCGATGGAATAAAAGGCCGGTAGTACAAAGGTATTTTGCTTTCAGGGATGAGCTGAAGTACCTGGCCTATATAAACGGCTGTGAAGGGATACCCGGAACACTGGAGGCCATTATCTTCAGTATACCGATGCCGAAGTCATGGAGCAATAAGAAACGGGCAGAGATGGAAGGAACGGCACACCAGCAAACCCCGGACCTGGATAACCTACTCAAGGCGTTTTTAGATGCACTCTGCCCTCAGGATAATTACATACACTGTATCGGGAAACTAAAAAAAGTGTGGTCAAGAGAAGGAAATATTCTTTTAACACTTGACAAAACGCAATGTCACACTTAACTTGATAATAGAGGGGGAAGGATGGAAAAGCAGGACAGGAAGGATTTAGAGAAGAGGTTGGAAGTGTGGAGGTCAGCAGAGATTGAGTTAATGTTTAAAAACTACTCAGGATGGATTGTCCTGGAAGATCTAAAGGGAATGAGAATCATAGAGCAAAATGAGGTAAATAATTTGATTGTGGGACTTATGAAACGGAGAGATGACAGAGATCGAAAGCGTAAACAACGTAAACGGCAAAATATAAAAACATGAAAATCAAAGTTACAGACAAAGACCAGGAGGAAAAACTTGATAGCCTTATCCAATTGCTGGAGGAAGAGATCCACTGCAAAACCCGGACCGGGAAAAAAATTGCTATCCCTAAATTTATAATGAATTGATATGACACCTGAACAGAAACACACTAGAGAGGAAATTGTAAAAGAAGCGAACCTGATTGCGGTCCTGTATGGCAGGATAATGATTAAGATCAACCAGGCCGAAAATGAAAAACAATCATTGAAGGGATTAAAAAAATTAGCTCAAACGCTGGAAACACATGAACGTCAGAATTTCCACGTGGGTAGAATGAACTGAAACATTCTGGCGGGTCGTGAATAATAGTAGCGGCCTGCACAGATTGAAAGAAATTTTCTAGGTGTATTTGGTTGAGGGGAAAACCGGGACGGAGGCATGACCGTCCTGGACCCCAATTTTTGAAGTTAAAATATTAAAATAGAGATAATGAGTAATAAGACAATAAGACGCGATATGGTAAGGGCATTAGCCGAAAACGGGGCGGCAGTAAGTCCGAATAATTCGACGGATCTGGCCCATGATTCAGTAATATATTGTGGCAGCGGCGGAGATATTAAGGTTGATACGGTCAACGGTGATACCCTGACATTTGTGGGAGTTGTAGGTGGATCTACCCTTCCTGTTAAAGTTAGACGGGTGTATACTACGGGTACAGACGCAAGTAATATGATAGCTTGTTGGTAATGGCAATCATTGGATATATAAGATTTAAAGATCCATTTGCTATGCGCGGAATAGGCAGAGCAGGAACGGGTGAGAAGATGAGGATTGTAACCAAGTTCGATGAATGGCAGCGCGGTGAAACGATCAATATATTAGACAATGGCAAATGTAGCACCAGTCCACCGATACCGATTGATTTCTTTGAGACTGAGGGATCGTGTGAGATATTGGATAAGAACATGGAGCCATCCACTTGGAGCGCAATAAAGAAACTAATCGTTATTGAGCCACCGATACAGAGACAGGTACAAACAAGGCCAGTAAAGAAAGTGAAACAATGATATGTAACTACCTGGGGGGAGGGGGGGGGTGAAAATCTCTACCGACAAGGTTTCTTGTCATTCGCGCCATTCCCTCGATTTTATACGTGCAAAACCCCCGACCCCCTATCGGGTATTAAATTCTAAAAATGGAAATAATTGATCCCGATACATTGAAACGGCCTCCCCACGGAGATGACCTACCCCGATTGGTAGAACAGCTGAAACAATTAAGGGCCATGAGACAACGGCTATTATCAGATGAACCGTTATTCCTTTGTGTAAAGGGCGGGGGTATCTTTGGTGAACTGCTCAGGGCTGAAATCAGGGAACCACAGAAGCGGTTAGCGGGGAAAATAGAGAAGAGAATTGAACAGGTTTTGAAGGAAATACGCCTAAAAACTGAGGCGTTAGTTTAGTATTAATTTAAAAATAAATAGTTATGAATATAAAAGAGCTTACAGAGGCTAAAGGAAAGCTTCTGAAGGAGATAAAAGAGGCAGTAAAAGTCGATCTAAAGGATTACGATCAAGGTAAGATTGACAGGTTAATGGATGCTGTGGAGCAAAAGAACTCACAGATTAAAGTTATTAACCAGGAGAATGAAAAACTGTCTAAGAGTTTAGGCGGAACTCCGGATCTACGTATCCACGGATCGAAGGAAGTTCTGAAGGGCGGAAATGCTAGTGATCTTGAACAATTCGCATCTGATATCATCAAAAATGAATTTGGAATAAATGTTCAGAACAGGGATGTATTAGAGAGTTCAGGATCCGGGCAGTACATTGTACCCGCTCCGATGAAATCATCGTTTATCAGCTATATAATTGAACGTTCACTATTAGGCAGATTAGGCGTTCCTAGTGTTGGTGTAGATACCGATACCACAACATACCCGGCAATTACAGCAATTCCAACGGGTGATATTATAGCAGAGGGCGCGGAATTGACGGAAACAGATCCGACTTTTGTTCCCAGGACAATGCAAACATATTCGTTCCGGGCAGGGACCATAGTATCTCAGGAATTCCTTGAGGATGCCATAAGCAGCCCTAAGATCATACTGGAACCAATATTTCAGACAATCTCACAGCACATTGATAATATGTACGTCAATGGTTCAGGATCGGGCGAAATGTACGGAATCAATGACATACCAGGTCAGGTAGTACGTGCACACATGGGCGCTAACGGAGCCGCCGTTACAGGATTCGAGGAGCTTGGATTACTTTGGAGAAAGCTACGCGAAGCGAACCAGGACGTGACTGCGTTTGTTATGGCTCCGCGTACGTTGAATGAATACAGGCTCTTGGAAGATGCGTATGAAGCTCCCAAGGCTAACCCGTACGGTGATATTCCAATGGTTGAATCGAATCAGGTAAGTATAACACAAACTCAAGGCACGAACGATGCTGCAAGTTCTGTTTATGCAGGTGACTTTAAGCGCGGAACCGTTGCAGGATGGCGTTACGGTGGCTCACATATCAAGTTCCTGGTGGACAGGAGTACGTTAGCTGAATTCGGCAAGGTCCGTTTATACGGTGTTGTCAGAATGGGATTAATGTATCCTTATGGTGGTGGCTCAATGGCGCTGCTCAAAGGTGTTATCCGTCCAGCTGGTGACCTGACATAAGATATCATTCCTCCAGAGTGATTAGTAGTCGAGAACGCCCTCCGGGAAACCGGGGGGCTTTCTTTAGGTTCCGGGTGGTTTGGCAGATTTCTGCACAACCGATGTAATTTAGAATGAATAAAAATATGTTTAAAAATGCAACATTGGGTACACTTTTTGCGTCAAAAGATATGGAAGGTAAGTCATAATTCATATTTTTTATCTAATTTTAATTTACCTAAACCAAAAAATACAATGGAAGCTGCTATACTTAATCCAGATTGCTACAGTAATATGCCATTGATACCAATTATAAGCTTTGAGAATCAATGGAAGAAAATTTCGACTGTAGAAAAAGTAATGAAGATCATTACTAATAAGAAATCTATTGCCTCTGCAAAAAATTTAGACAAGGCGTTGGGTCATTGTATTGATGCAATTTACGGAATGGGTATTAAGCATACCGCACAACTCAAAAAATCGCTTAAATTCTTTTATGAAGCAAAGGTAAGCATTGATGAGTTTGTGGACTATTTAAGTGGGTATATTATGGATGATGAACTTAGTTCTGAATTATTTGAGTTATTAAAATCCCATCAGAGTAAGTTGGAGTATATTATAGATTACATCGAGTTGGTATTATTGACAGCCGATGCAATAAAAAAGACTAAAAAACAAAAGAAATACTATACTTCCCAAGAGCTAATTGCTGAATTAGTAGCCTAGTTTTCTGCTAAAATGTACAAATTAAATCCATCTCCACAAGCTAAAGCGAAGCTTTCAGAACTTATTAATTCAAAGTATCGCAAGGGTATCGAAAACAAACTTGAAGCTCTCGAAAAAGATCCTTCAAATCTTGGTAAACCTATTGATAATAGACCCTTTGGAGATTACTACATTAATGCTGGCAATAGGTATGCCATTACGTACATTGTTGATGAAAACAAGAAAAGGGTAGATATTTTAGAAGTGCCAAGACAAGAAAAGCTTCACAAACTTCTTTTAGATTACAAATTCCCATATTAGCTTAATTGTATTTGGCAAATCATACAATAATAAAATCCAACAATAAACCAGGGCTTATTTAATAGTTATCATTTCCGCATCAAGTCCCAAATTTCTCTTTCGACCTGAGCAATTTCCCGGGCAGTTGGGATTATAATCAGACTTTTTCGTCTTATTTCCTCCGCATATTCGGGATCTGTTTCCAGGCGTTGATGCCCTTTAAACAGTCTTCAACGTGCTTTTTATACTTCATACCCCTTTATGACAGGATAGGGGAAATATCAGCCGATTAATATCGACATTGAGAGGGATACTAATTTACTCTTCTCATTCCTTTAGTAGTTCTCTTGGGATCAGGGCCCATAGGAGAGAGAAACTCTTCTACATTCGTCCTAATTTCAGTCTTAATATCTGTGGATTCTGTACATTCTTCTATCCATCTTTTAAACCATATTACTTTTTCTTCATTGAAATTTGGGTTCTGTATTTGTATTCTCTTAATTGATTTATTTCCTAGGAATAGAGATTCATCAACTTTTCTGTTTAATTCCGGAAACGAATAACCTATAATTATTAATTCCTCTGTCTTTTCCATGACTCTTTTTGCCCTGTCTTCCGCATTGCTTGGATTATCGCTTTCCCAACTAAAGGTTAAATCTATTTTTGGTTTCTCTTTCTTGCAAAAGTTATAGAGATCAACAATATTATTAATTACTTCAGGATGCAATAAACCATGTTGGTTATCATCTTTGATTATGCGTTCTCGATTTAACTGCTGAATATCAAAAATCATTTCATTTGATAACGAGTGGTCTTGTACAATAGCCGATCCATTTAACTTGGTAATAGAGAATTTGCTAAATGAATCATTATTTGAAAAACTTGGATAAACATCAAGCTCAGCCTGAATCATCCTAGTATTCATAACAGCCCCTTTATCCAAAAAATCTGAATATGAAATTTCAAACTGAATATCATAATTCCATGATATCACAGCCATTTGTCGAGATATATTACTTATTGGACCATCAAAGTCTTGATAAATATTTGCAAAGAATTTGTCATATCTCGCGTCGTGCGGTCGATAGTACTGAAACAATAAAATAACTAATGTCAACCAAATTTTTGTCTCATAAAAAAATTCGAATTTTTCACTTTTGTAGAGCTTCATTGCCAGTAGATCCGCAGATTCCTCGTTCATTAGCCAAGAAAAGAATCGATTGAAATCCTTTAGAAAAGCAGCAAAAGATTCATAGTCTTTAATATCATTCTTTGCCGTTCTATTCACATAAGTTTTGGTTATGTATTTCAGCAGGCCATCAACCCTTTGCTTAAAATTTCCAACTACAGGAATACAATTGTAGCTGGCCCCGGCTCCTAATAAATAAGTAATCATTTTTCCTTTTAAGATACAAAAAAACCAGGCTCAATGACCGGGACTAATCTTCCTTAAGAATCTTTTCCAGTATCCATTGCGGTAAACACCGACAGATGTAAGGATTATGCATATTATCATAGTTACCACCTGAAACAACAGCCATTAATTCTCCTGAGTCGTTCACAATTGGCCCCCCAGATGTACCGCCCTTAAACTTCTTTTCAAACTCAACCAATAAAAAACCCATGTCTTCATTATCTGGAAACAGAATTTTGCCCTTTATCCATTCTCCGGTATGTGTAAAACAATGCACTGGCTGGTTATTAACAAGTTTGAAATCGGTATTAATACTCAGAGGTTCAACCTCGTTTATAAATACATCGAAATGTTTATGTTCATTTGTTATGTCATCTTTATCCGGTCTTCCTAGAACTGCAATATCTCTCATTTGTTCAACAACCATCGGAATCGCTCTACACTTATTACTCTCGTATTGATTTTTAATATAAATATGATAATAGTCCCCCTGGTATGCATCTTTAAGTTGGTTCAAGTCAAGACAATGAGCAGCAGTTAGAATATAGCCATTTTGAACAATGACCCCCTGCGTGTCTTTGCTGCGGGTAATATCTCCATTTTCCTTATAGTAATCGTAATTAAGTTTGACCGTTGCTTGTTCAACCTTATTGTAAAATTCCATAATTCAGTTTTGGTTACTGTAATTTACAAAATATCTTAACTGGAGCGATTCTAGATAAGGCTTTCATCCAATGAGTCAAGCATTTCATTTCCGAACTTATCTAGGTATATCTGAGTAACCTGTTCCGTTGAATGTCCTAACAGTTCTTTTATCATTGAGGCGGGTGTTCCGTTGAACTTCTGAATACTTGCATAGCTATGTCTGGCCCAATATGTTGTAAAGGGTTTCACATCCGCAACCACTGACAGCAATTTGAGTTTTTTGTTTATCTGTTTCCTTACTCTAATAATACGGTCAAACTTTTGCTGCTCGGTTTTGTGTATCCGGTGGTCCAGGATAGGAAAAATGAAGTTACTGCCTGTCTTTTTTCGTTTGAAATACTCCAGTATATTCCCGGTTTCCGGTTGTATCTTGACATTGAAGTAAACCTTTGTTTTTTTGCGTTTATAATTTAAGCGGTCCCCCTGGATATGATCCCAGGTAAGATGAGCTATGTCAAAAAACTGAATACCACGGGCAAAGAATGAGAACATGAAGATATTTTTTGCATCGATTAACTCGGGATGTTCTTTAAGGTCCTTAGAATTGATTTTTTGCATCTCTTCTTTAGTTAAGGCCCGTTTAGCGGTTTCCTCAGATAGTTCAGAAATATTAAATTTGCGTCTGCTAAAGGGGTAAAGATCCCGGTGAACATGGCCCTGTTCAATGGCTTCATTATACACCGCCCTCAGGGTTCGCAGATATATACTCATAGTATTACCCGAAATGCCCCGCTCATCTTCCAAGTAGTCTTTATATTTGTTCAGGAACTGAGGGGTAATATCTGTAAATCGGAGATCCTTATTTTTTCTGAATTTAGATAAACAGTTCTTTGTTGTTGTATATACAGCTGCATTACCGGGTTTTTTCTTTTTTTTGAAGTATTGTATCCGCTCATCGAAGAACTTAAACACCGTCATTGTACCCTTTAACCTCCTGGCCCATTCATTATAAAACTGGTCACCAGTAAATTCAATCCCGTCATATTCATAACGGTCAATTATTTTGTCTGCATCTGCCTGGCGTTTTCGGATCAACTTTGCCAGTTTGGAGTTATTTTCCGGGTTTCTTAGTTCCTCCCATTCCTGGGATGTGGCAGAATGTCCCAATGAAACGTATTTTCGCGTCCCCTGAGTGGTTATTCGTAGCATAATAGGGTATTTACCCTTTGAAAGCTTTTTGGACTCGTACAGGACGATTTTTACGGTTGCCATTTCTTTCGGTTTACATAAGGTTTACACAATATTACGAAATCATATTAAATTATCAAAATTTACATTATTAACAAAAACCCCGCTAATCCTTAATTATACAACTATCTTAAATGATATTTGTTCTTTAGTTTTACAATGAACCCTGCTTCTCAGGCACGGGGTTTCCCGTAGACATAATCTCCGATCAGGCGTATCCTTTTCATTTCTTCTTCAGTAAGAGGGCCAAGCTCCAGGGTTTTCAGGTTTTCCCGCATCATATCGTGATTGCGTGTTCCGGTAAGACAAAGATCTACGGAGGGATTGCTCAGAACAAAACGATAACAATCGCTGGCTGAGAGGGGTTCCTCACCGGGAGGCATCTTTTTTTTATTCAGTAATTGTCCCCATCGGGTTGCCGTAAAAGATACAATTCCAGGTTTGTTTTCCATTGGCAGCTGGGGGAATACATCGCTTTCCGCTCCTCTGTTGGCCGCATTGTACCTCACATGAAAAACATCTATAATCCCTTCCTCCGCAAGGACGGGGAACAATGAACGGTTATGGGACGAGATCCCGATGTGCCTCACAAGTCCCTTTTCTTTAAGGGTTGATGCCCAGCTTATCAGACCCGCACGGGGCTTCCTGGAATAATACCCCAGGAAAAGAACATCAACATATTCCAGTCCAAGCTTTTTTAGTCCCCTTAGAAAATTAGGCTGTCCCATGAACCTGTTATGGGTATATTCTGCCATTGCTACAACCAGTTCTTCACGTTTGCCCTTTTTGACAATATTATGGATAGCTTTTACAATGCCTGCCCTGCGGCCGCGCATGAAACTTCCGGCAGTGAAATAATTACAGCCTTTCTCAAAGGCTTCTTCGTATGCTTCTGCTGGTGCACCATAGCTTGAGGCGATCCCCATCCGGCCCACCTTCAATCCCGTTTTACCGAGAATTGTTTTATCCTGAAAATTCATTTTAATTATAATGACGAGTTATGTTTATTAATATTTTAAGTGCTGCATAAGTTTGGTAAACCGGATGAAGATAACAGATTATCCTCCAAACCCAATCAATGAGTCTCAGATCTGCTTCCTTTCCTGATTCAAAGGACAAACGGAACAAACATCTTCGTTTCTTTTATGTATAAAGCATATTCAGTTCCGAACTTTTTCAGCATTTCATTTTCTTCAACCATTGCTGTCATATACAGGGCGATCAGGTTTATGACAGACAGGGCAACCGGAATCCATACCGGGTCTTTCATCATGCAGCCGAAACCGCCAAGGATCAGGGAAAGGTATAGGGGATGACGGATGTAACGATAGAGTCCCGTTGTCACCAGCTGAGTGGTCTCTTCCATCTGGTCACCTGGTTTCCCGTAACGGTAGAGCTGGTAAAAACCGAAATAGGCAACGATAGCGGATCCGGTCAGCAGTATCCATGAGATAACCTGGTACCAGCACAGGGGATCCCTGAACCATACGGGATAGTTAAACAGCACCAGCAAGATGATGCATTCAAAGGAAAGGAAACGAAAGATGCCGTGAAAGCGCTTCTGCCGGATCGAAATCCACCAGGATAACCACAAATTGGCAAAAGTGAGAAAAGCAAGCAGAATCAAATCGAATGTTCTCATACACTGTATCAGCAGTATTTATCAAATACTTCTGCGTTGAAAGGTTTTCCGTGGGAAGGATAGATAACTCTGGCTCCGGCATCGAGCAGAATCTGCCAGGAGTCTTTCATGGTGTTGATGTCTTTACCGACAACAAATGGTCCTGGTCCGCCCAGCCTTGGAAAACCGCTCATGGCAAGGTCTCCCACAAAGGCTTCCCCACTGTCGAGAAGGAGGGACATACTTCCGTCCGTATGTCCAGGGGTATGAATTAGCCGTCCCTTAATTCCATACGTCTCCATGGAAAGGTCCTCGTCATTCAGGGCAATATCAATGCCGGTGGCAGTAAGTTGGGATTTTATTGGCATGGCTTTCATTAATCCCACTACAATTTTTCCCCAGGTACCTATTCCGCCGGGAAGGTGATTTTCGCCTTTTTCCACCCATTCTTTTTCACGGTGATTAATTGCAGCGGGAGCAGCCGTAAGATCCTTAATATCACGCAGGGATCCCCAGTGATCCCAATGGCCATGTGTTAAAAAAATCATCTTAATATCTGCCGGATCGATAGATAATCCCAGCAGTGCCTGCCGGAAAAGATCGGAGGATTTTGGCGGTCCGGCATCCACCAATAAAAATCCACTGTTTCCCCGGATAAGGAAACAATTTGTCATTTTAAGCTTAACGGGAATGATCTCTTGTACCATAATTGTAGGGATTATGCAACGAAATGATTAATTTTAGAGACTATTACATGAACGATAAATTTACAGAGAATGCATCAACAATTCGCAAGCCGACGTACTTTTCTTAAACATACTGCAATTGCCGGAGCCGGAGTCGTGGTTCTTCCGGGACTTTTACCCAAGATGGCCAGTGCCAGACAGCAGGACACCCGGCTGAAGGGGAAGAAGGTCCTTTTTATCTATGGAGGATATAAGCCTCATGAACCGGATAAGTGCCGGGATGTTTTTGTGCCCTGGATGGAAAGCGAGGGGGCAGTAGTTACCCTTTCGACGGATCTGAACAGTTATACTGACAAAAAACTTATGGGGGAACTTGACCTTATCGTTCAGGTCATGACCATGTCAACAATTGAGAAGGAACAGGAAAAAGGGTTACTGGAGGCTGTTAAGAGCGGGGTTGGAATTGCCGGGTGGCATGGGGGACTGGGAGATGCCTTTCGGGACAACCCTGGATATCAGTTTATGGTAGGGGGACAATGGGTAGCTCATCCCGGAGGTATTATTGATTATGAGGTTAATATAACCAATGTCAATGATGGAGTGACAAAAGGCCTGTCTGATTTTAATATGCATTCCGAACAATATTACTTGCACGTTGATCCCAACATCAAAGTCCTGGCTACGACAACTTTTAATGCTGAACATGCGGACTGGATCGATGGCGCCACCATGCCGGTGGTATGGAAAAAGACCTATGGGAAGGGAAGAGTATTCTATTCTTCAATCGGACATGTAGCATCCGATTTTGAAGTCCCCGAGGCAATGGAAATTATGAAGCGGGGCATACGCTGGGCAAGTATGAGCAAATATAAGCCCCTGCCCAAATGGCTGGATCCTGTCTATCCGGGGAAAAGCTGATAACTCTACTTATAGATTGAGTTTATTCAGGGATCCTGTTGCCAGTCCGCGTTAAATAATTGTTATCTTATTTCCTTCCTGCACCTGTCTTGGTGCTAAATAGTATTTTAGCGGACATGAATGTCCGAAATAGAATACTTATACTTTTTGCTCATCCTGTTATGCACAAGTCAAGGATTAACAGGAGGCTGATCGAATCAATCAAAGATGTCGAAGGCGTAACCATTCATAAATTATATGAGGAATACCCGGATTTCCACATAGATGTGAACCGGGAACAACAGCTTTTACTCGAACATGACATTATCGTCTGGCAGCATCCTTTTTACTGGTACAGCGCACCTTCGATTCTTAAGGAATGGATAGATTTGGTTCTGCAGCATGGGTTTGCTTATGGGAGAGAGGGGACTGCACTTCGGGGGAAGCAGGTGTTGACCTCAATAACCACAGGGGGCAGAATTGATGCTTACCAGTCCGGTGGAAGGAATGAATTTTCAATTCCCCAGTTCCTGGCACCATTCAACCGTACAGCTAGACTCTGTGGTATGGACTACCTTCCTCCTTTTGTTGTACACGGTACACATATGTTCTCTGAGGAGGGAATTGAGGAAGCAGCCCGCAAATATCGCTCTATCCTAATCTCTTTGCGTGATGAGATATTCAGCATGGATGAGATAATGCAATGCTATTACCTGAACGACCTTCTGGAAAAATCTGAAAAGAGATAGACCATGCATGGACAGGAATTCTTTTTCCAGGCAGTAATATTCCTATCCGCAGCAGTGATATCTGTTCCAATTGCCAAGAGACTTGGACTGGGATCCGTACTGGGTTACCTGCTTGCCGGGGTACTTGTTGGCCCATATTTCCTGAAACTTGTCGGGGAGGAGGGTACTGACATCATGCACTTTGCAGAATTCGGGGTCGTAATGATGCTTTTCCTGATCGGACTCGAAGTAAAGCCGTCCCTGCTCTGGAGCCTGCGCCGGTCAATATTTGGACTCGGTGGATTGCAGATGGCAATGACCACTGTGATTGTTGCCGGAATATCTCTCTTTTTCGGAATGAACCTGGTTCAATCCATTACGATTGGACTTATCTTCTCTATGTCATCCACAGCAATCGTTTTACAAACCCTGGCTGAAAAAGGATTAATGAAAACACAGGCAGGGGAGGGGAGTTTCTCAGTTCTGTTATTTCAGGATATTGCCGTCATACCAATCCTGGCGATTCTACCCCTGATGGCAGGCCAGGTTGTTTCTGGCAGTAGCGCAGATCCTCATGTGGTTGATGCTGTCCACCAATCTACAGAGGCAGCTCATCAGACTGGTATTGCAGACCTTGACGGCTGGCAGCAGTTGCTGATCATTATAGGACTGGTAGCCCTCATTATTTTTTCAGGTAGATTTCTCGCCCGCTACCTTTTCCGTTTTATAGCACGAACAGGATTGCGTGAGATATTTACGGCAACCGCACTGCTTCTTGTAATAGGTATAGCAATGGCCATGGATGCCGTGGGACTTTCACCTGCACTCGGTACTTTTCTTGCGGGAGTGGTACTTGCTGATAATGAATACCGGCATGAACTTGAATCGGATATCGAACCTTTCAAGGGACTCCTCCTGGGTTTGTTCTTTATTGCTGTAGGAGCAAGCATTGATTTTAATATTCTTGTTACTCAACCCGGGACTGTAGTTGGACTCCTGGGACTGCTGATTGCAGTTAAGTTCATTGTACTCCTGGTGCTGGGCCGGTTTTTCAGGATGCGTAACGGACAGGAAATACTGTTCTCCTTTGCGCTTGCGCAAACCGGGGAATTCGCTTTTGTATTGATCTCATTTTCCAACCAAAACACCATTCTTCCGGAATCCGTTTCCGGCGTGATGCTGATTGTTGTAGCCCTCTCTATGCTGATTACGCCCTTATTGCTAATTATTAATGACAGATTTGTTCAACCTATGTTTGTTAAGGCCGATGCAGATCGGCAGCCCGACGAAATCTCCGGACAAGAGAACCAGGTGATCATCGCAGGATTCGGTAGATTCGGAGTGGTGATTGGAAGGTTCCTGAGAGCAAACGGTATAGAGGCTACCGTCCTTGATAATAATCCTGACAACATTCGGTTTCTTAGAAAGTTCGGTTTCAAGGTCTATTATGGAGACGCCAACAGGCCCGATCTATTGGAGTTTGCGGGACTCGAGAAGGCAAAAGTAATGATCGTGGCTGTTGATGACAGGGAACAGATCAGTAATATCGTTGAACAGGTGCAAAAAAGCTATCCATCACTTAAAATATATGCCAGGGCTGTAGATGTGAGGCATTCCTTTGAACTTAAGGACCTTGGTATAACCGGAGTGAAACGCGAAACCTATGATGCATCGGTTGACCTGGGCATGAATGTTTTGTCTGATCTTGGATTCAGCCGTTACCAGGCTAGCCGTGCTGCCCGCACTTTCCGCTACCATGACAATGAGATGATGGACCAGTTGCACACTCTCTGGGGAAGCGATAAAAAGAAATATATAAATGAAGTTCGCCGGTATTCACAACAGCTTGACAATATTCTTCTTACAGAAAAAGACCATGTATTGCATGAAAGCGATGATGCATGGGATACAGAAACCCTGCGTGAAGAGGTAAGGGAAATCTATGAAGCTATGGATAAGGAAGAGGATGGAAAATCCTCAGGAAATGAATAACGCTCAGTATTCGGTATAGCCGATTATGCGGTGGCCACATTATCCTAGCAGCGAGCGATTTTCTTCTTCTTACCGATTGACCCTCTCACTTCCACTTTCTTAATATAGTCTGATGCAAAGGGAACCTTGCAGGAGGTGCCTCCCATTTGAACCATTTAACGGCTTTTTAAGAGTATGCAGGGATGTCAGATCTGATCAGCCAGGTGGTCAGATTGATTGGATTTGATCCCATAGTTGATTGTTTTTATAAAGGATTATTGTTCCAACCAGAAATCTTCTGAGGCATATGACACCTTCTCATTGGGCAGTACTATTCCATAATCTGAGGCATATTTTTCCCACTCTGCTACCAATTCTTTCAGTTTATCAGGATTTTTCAGGGCCAGATCGGTTTGTTCACCGGGATCCCTTTCAAGATTAAATAATTCCCAGGAATCATTTCCGTATGGGGACTCCAGCCATTCCGCTTTCCAGACTCCCTTGAGTACTCCTCTTCTCCCGTACAATTCCCAGCAATGAGCTTCTTCAGGAGAATGAGCTGCCTCTTCATTTCCCTTCAACCAGTTAACCAGCGATATCCCATCCATTGAATAAATTTCCCTTCCCTTGTATTCTGTCCCAGGATGCTCCGAAGCTGTCAATTCCAGGAATGTCGGGGCAAGATCCATTACCGAGATGTAGTCGTCATTGATAATTCCCGAATTATGTTTCCATCGGGGATAAGTGATTATCGCCGGACTCCTGACTCCTCCCTCAGTAGCAAAGGCTTTATACCATTTGAAAGGTACTGTGCTGGCCTGTGCCCAACCTGGTCCCGTGTAAACATAGGAATCCTTTCTGCCGATATTTTCAAGACTGTTATCAAAGTTCTCAGCAATCCATTCCCCGGCATCTCTTACCGTAGAAATGTTATTGCCTTCCGCTCCGTTGTCAGACATGAAAACAATCAGCGTGTTATCATATTCCCCGATTGCTTTTAGATGAGAAATAACCTTTCCAATGTTTGCATCCAGGCATTCGACCATGGCTGCATATACCTCCATAATGCGTGCTGATTCTCTTTGTTGTTGTTCAGTCAATGAGTTCCAGGGAGGCACATTTGGAGACAGGGATGGCAATCTGGCATACTCTGATACAATCCCGAGTTGCCTGGCATTTTCCAGTCTTAGTTCAGCAAGGATCTCATAACCCTCCTCATAAAATCCCCTATAAAGATCGATGTAATGGTCAGGAGCCTGAAGCGGCCAGTGCGGAGCGGTGAATCCCAGGTATGAGAAAAAAGGTTTATTGAGTTCCTGACTCTCATTGATGAATTCAATGGCCTTCGAGCTGTAGTAATCGCTTGAATAAAAATTTGCAGGCAGGTACCTGACAATCCGTTCATTTTCAACATAGATTGTTTTCTGGTAATTGGAGAATAGTAGTTGTTTATCGGCAAAATGTCCGGCTCCTCCCTGAAGGAGGCAAAAGGAACGATCGAATCCCCTTCGGTAGGGCCAGAAACTGCTGTCTGAAACCGGGTATCCAAGGTGCCATTTGCCGGCCACGGAGGTATGATATCCCCTTTCCTGTAACAATTCAGGGAAGGTCACAATATCAAAGTTCAGATAACCTTCATAACCACGCAGGCCTTTCTGGTTCTCAGCGAGGCTACCCATTGTACCATAACCGTTCCTGTGATTATCTACACCTGTAAGCAGCATAGCTCTTGTTGGTGAACAGGTAGGGGAGGTGTAAAATGCAGTATTGATTATCCCCTGACTTGCCAGGGCATCCAGGTTGGGAGTTTTTATCTCGCTGCCGAAACATCCCAGGTCTGTGAATCCCAGATCGTCTGCAACGATAAGAAGAATATTAACTTCCTTTCTTTCTTCGGAAGTTTCTGCCTTGCAGGCGGTAAGCATAATGAGAGAGATCAGAATGGAGAATCTAAATGCCATTTTTATTTTCATACCTGTAATGTCCGATAATTTTAAATTCAAAAAGACAATCGGCAAGGACCTGACCCGCTCCTATATTATGAACGATCATATTTCTTTTTCTGTCCACCGAGATAGGATTGACAACGATCCCGATGTGAGTTATTCCACCTCCTAAATCCCAGCAAACAAGATCCCCGGGAAGGTAATCTGCAGGAGACTCTGAGACAATTAATTCTTTACCATGCCGGCCAAAGAAAACCATTAAGTTCGGTACCCTCCGGTGATCAATATTTCTGTCGGTTCCTGTCAATCCCCAAATATCAGGGTATTCATCAAAATTAGCATTCATATCCTCGTGTACTTCCTTCTGCAGATCTGTTCCAAACATCCTGTATGCCCGTATTATTACATCCGTGCATACACCCCTGTCAGCAGGAACATCCCCATTGGGGTATTCAAGGGAATAGTAGCCCGGATCATAGATAACAGTTTGTTCGGTAAGCAGTATGGCGGAGTCAGCAAGGCTCTCATAAAAACCTGTCTGTGCGACAAGGCATAAACTGTTAAATATAAATAGTATGCTTAATAAAGGTTTATACATTTCCTGCCTGCTTACAGCAATTGTTTCAATTGTGTAATCTTCATCGCCTGATCAATGGAATAGGTCCCTGAGGTTTCCTGCAAATATTCATAAATATACAATGCCTTTTTTCTAAGATCCTTTGCCGTACCGGTCTCGTCCGATATATCGTAGAGCTCAGCAGTTTCTGAAAGTAACTCAGCCATGGTATCAAGATGGTGGTCTATGAACTTTACGCGGGACATAAGGACAGAAATGATTTCCTCTTTTGGGGTAACCAAAACCAGGTCAAGAGTAATGTCCAGCTCCTCACCGTAGATCTGCCTGATTTCATCTATGCTAAGGCTGGCATCAGGGACTTGCTTCAGATTAAGCAGGCCTGCGAGGGCTTTAGCCAGGACCTGGCCAAGCTGCTCGATCTGCCGCATCAGGTAATCTCGTTGTTCCATATGCAAATACTACCTTTCTTCAAAAGCAGGCCTGTTCATTTCCTCCGGCGGGTTCTTTTTGAGCTCTTCCAGCAGAAGTTCTATCGCTTTGTCCATCTGTGGATCTTCACCTTTAGCGAGTTTAGAGGGATCAGCAATAACCAGGTAATCAGGGTCCACTCCATGTCCCTCTGAGAACCACTGTCCATCTTTACCCATTATACGACCACTGGGAACTGTGTGTCCCCCATTATCTATATTACTATGGCCCATTGCGGGACCGATCAATGCCCCTCCGGTCCGGGTCCCTACAATCGGACCGGCTTCCAGGATCTTGAAACCAAAGGGCAGAGCATCTCCCCCGGAAGCACTCCATCCGTTGATCAACATTGCTTTAGGTCCAAAATTAGCCCGATCGGGCCAATCCGCAATATTCCCATTCCTGGAATATATATAACCGATTCGTGGCCGCATCAGGAATTCAAGGAAGCGGTCTGATAATTGTCCCCCGCTATTAAAACGCTCATCAATAATGATTGCATCTTTATCCATTTGTGCATATAGCTGCTTAACTAGCTGAGTTTGTCCCTGTCCCCCTGTATTAGGCATATAGATATATCCGATACGTCCACCGGATTTCTTCTCTACGTACAGCCTGTTTTTTTCCATCCATTCCAGGTTTCGAAGTCGGGTCTCGTTTGCCATAGTTTTGATGATAAGCTTGCTCGACCCCTTAAAAGATGGCTTGTCATTAATGGTGAGTTCTACAGCCCGGTTCGCCAGTCCCTGAAAACTTGCCCATGGCTCTTTCCCCGCATCAAGAGGTATTCCGTTTACAGCCAATACATAATCACCTTCCTTGATTTCCACCCCGGTAACACTCAGGGGTGAACGCAATTCTGAATCCCAGGCACCACCATCAATAATCCGATCAATCCGGAAGGTCCCATTTTCAAGTTTCCAGTTTACCCCCAGCATTCCAAACTGCTGAGAAGGAGGTCTCTCGGGAGAAGGGCCGGAAATATATGTATGCGAAGCATTCAGTTCACCAATCATTTCCTTGAGTATTACGGTTACATCCCAGCGCGTTAAAGCTTGTTCAATTAGTGGATCATATTGGTCCTTAATAGCTTTCCAGTCAAGACCGTGCATATTCTCATCATAAAAATAATCCCGGTATTTCCTCCATACATCGGCAAGAATCTGATGCCATTCCGCCCTGGGATTTACCATGGCCTCCATTTCACCTGTTCTTAGCCTGGTTTTGATTTTCTGCTCGGGTTTAACATCAATGATACCGTAACCCTTGTTGGAAACAAGTATTTTTTCCCCGTCGGCTGACAATTCCCATCCTCCTGCATCACTAATGATTGTCTTTTCTTCACGGTCTTTATGTATCCATGTACGGATCGATGAGGTCCTTTCTTCGGATCCGCTCCTGGAATAGTGAGTATACAATACCTGTCCTTTAACCGCCACAAGGTTATTATAATTACCAGCCTTCACAGGTAGGATTACAATCCTTGATTCGAGATTGTCAGTCTCAATGATAAGGGACTTGAATTCCTCCTTTTTCTCATTATCCAAACTTTTATTTGTATCCTTTTTAACTGCTACCTCGTCATTTCTTTCTGCCAGCAGGGAAGGTACATCAGCTCGCAGTGATGCTGCAGCAATCTGGGTAGAGTTCGGGTAAACCCAGGTCCCGTCAAGATCAGAGTAAAGGGCACTGAATGAGCGATTCGTAAGAAAATACAGGTATTTACCATCAGGATCGAAGGAAGGGGAGAAATCGGAATAATATCCCGATGTAACCTGTTTAATAGTCGCTTCATTAACATTATACAGGAATATTGCCAGATGGCGGTTGGCAACTTCTTTTGGGTAAGTCAGCCATTCTGAATTCTCTGACCAGGATAGTACAAAATTTTGCATGTTGGAGTGGCTAAGCATGGGACAAAAATCAACCTTGATAAGCTTTTTCTCTTCAATTTTGAAAATATTGATATTCTGTTTATTGTCTATGAATGCCAGCATCTCGCTATTGGGTGACCAGAAAAGGTTGTACCTGAATCCGGGGCCAAGTTTAGTGAGCTGCTTCTCATCTCCTGAACCGTCACCGTTTTGGATACAAAGCTCATATTCACCAGACCTGTCCGACCAGTAAGCTACATGTTTGCCATCTGGTGACCAGGCTGGATATCTTTCTGCAATGCCGGAGGTCTGAGTAAGATTTCGAATCGGTCCATGTTCGGCCGGAACAGTAAATACGTCACCTCGTGCTTCGATGAGTGCTCTTTTTCCATCCGGCCCAATTTGAAAGCTTTGGATGTACTTGGAAACATTTGTGAGTCTCGGATGGATTGAAGCAAGGTCAGTAGATATAGTTATGTCTACTTCAACAGGAGTTTCCGTATCAAGATCCATACGATAGAGCCTATCTCCGGCCTGAAAAACCATATCCTGGGGTCCCAGAGAGGGACCATATATATCAAAATCACTAAAAGCGGTAACCTGCCTGAAGGATTCATCTCCGGTACTATATACCCAAATATTCTGACGTTTTTCGACTCCCCTGTCTGAAAGGAAATAAATCTTGTCTCCATTCCACATAGGATTCGCATCGGTAGCAGGATGATCTGTTACTCTCCTGGCATCTTTAGAGTTCAGGTCGAAGATCCAAATATCCGCTGCATAGCCTCCCTCATATCTTTTCCAATTACGACTGGCGCCTCTTTCATGTGTATAAGCCAGTTCTTGCATATTACCTGACAGTGTTCCATATTCACCGTATGGCACGGGAAGCTTTTCAGCCAGTCCACCCCGGGCAGATATTTTGTAGAATTGTCCGTATCGCTGCCTGCCGCTTTCGCGGGATGAATTAATCAGCAAATGCTTGCTGTCCGGGTACCAGTCCACCACCCTCTCCCGCATGGGATGATATGTGATCCGTTCAGGAAGTCCTCCAAGGCTGGATATTACATAGACTTCAGGATTACCATCATAACTGGCCGTATATGCAATTTTTGTTCCATCGGGTGAGAAGCAGGGAGAAATCTCCTCTCCCAGTGGAGAGCTTAGGCTGTGAGCCAATCCACCTTCTTTTTCAACAACCCAAATATCCCCTGCATAGATAAAGGCTATATGCGTTCTGGAAATGTCAGGTGAACGGAACATTCTTGCATCCACCTGTCCCTGGGCCGGATGGAAAATAAAAAGACTTAATATACTGAAGTATAGAACAGAGATGAATAGTTTCATAGTTAAGGTTTTAAGATGTCTAAGACTAAAGATAGCATTAAATGTATGAACAATATCTATAAGTATTATGCCTGGCATTTGTGATGATTTGGTAATAATATCTATGGTTTTGTTAAAAATTATCAATAGAAGCAGGATTTGGCTTTTGATTTATAAGAGAAATATAAATATATTTGCGCCATGCGCTTATTGATGTATACAAAGGAGTTTCCAGGACTTACAGAATATCTTTTAAAAAAGGCACAAATCTGGTGAGAATGGTTTTTCTTTAACTATACAAAAAAATAGCAGGAAACCGTTCTCAGAACAAACTGGGAGCGGTTTCTTTTTGGGAGAAGGCAAGGAAAAAGAGGAGAGTATTATATGAAGATCAGACCACGGGAAGAGGGACTTTACAGACCCGAGTATGAGCATGATAATTGCGGAATTGGATTCGTAACCCATATTCGTGGTAAGAAGTCACATGAGATTATTAGCATGGGACTTGAAGTACTCGAAAATATGACCCATCGGGGTGCTGAAGGGGCAGACAGTAAAACCGGTGATGGAGCAGGTATAATGATCCAGATACCAAGAGATTTCTACCTGATACAAGGATATAATGTTCCTCCTGAGGGACAGTTTGGTACGGGCATTATTTTCCTTCCCAAGGAGAAAAAGCAGGAAGAAGATTGCCTGAAAATCTTTGAGGATATTATGGCTGAGCATGGGATTTCCATAATTGACTACAGAGAAGTTCCGAGAGACGACACTACTATTGGAGATCTGGCCAGGCAAGCAGAGCCCGGAATGAAGCAGGTCCTCCTCGAAGCTGACCTGGAACAGCTTGAATTTGAACGCAGGCTGTATGTCGCCCGAAAGAGGGTGGAGAACGCAATCAGGGATTCAAATATTTCGGGTAAGGATATATTTTATATTCCAAGCCTCTCGACTCGTGTCCTAATCTACAAGGGTATGCTAACCTCCGGGCAACTTGGTGAATACTACCTGGATCTTAAGGACAAAAGGCTTACCTCTGCCATTGCCCTTGTACACTCCAGGTTTTCTACAAATACTTTTCCATCATGGGATCTGGCTCAGCCTTTCCGGTTGCTTGCTCATAACGGTGAGATCAATACCATCAAAGGCAATCGTTACTGGATGGAGGCCCGTGAATCTCTACTCCATTCACATTACCTTGATGAGGACCTGAATAAAATATTCCCGATAATCGAACCTGAGAAATCGGATTCGGCCAGCCTGGACAATGTGCTGGAGTTTATGTACCTGACAGGTAAATCACTTCCCCATGCAGTTTCCTGCCTGATTCCGGAATCCTGGAATACAAAGAATCCAATATCAGAAGATCTGCGATCTTTTTATGAATATCATTCTACCTTCATTGAGCCATGGGACGGACCGGCCTCACTTATTTTTTCTGATGGCCGTTATATTGGTGGGACGCTGGACCGCAACGGACTCCGACCTTCACGGTATGTAATCACAGATACAGACATCGTAGTCATGGGATCCGAGGTGGGAGTAAAGTACTTTCCGCCCCAGGAGATAATTGAGAAGGGCAGGTTGAAACCTGGCAAGATGCTCATTATTGATACCAAAGAGGGAAAGATACACTATGATCCTGAACTGAAATCGGAACTTGCAACACATAATCCCTACAGAGAGTGGCTCAGCCAGAACAGGATTAATCTTAATGATATCGAAGTAGGAAGGATTGTTTCACCTGATTTAGGGGATGATTACAATCGTCACCTTAAAGCATTCGGTTATTCAAAGGAAGATGTTGAATTCATTATTTCTGGAATGGCTGAAAAGGGACAGGAACCAGTTGGCAGTATGGGGAACGATACTCCTCTTGCTGTTCTGTCAGACAAACCACAAAGGCTTTTCAACTATTTCAGGCAACTTTTCGCTCAGGTAACAAATCCGGCAATTGATCCTATACGGGAGGAATTGGTTATGTCCCTTACAGGTTATATCGGTTCACTGCAGGATAACCTGCTTCATGAGGGACCAGAGCACAGCAAGATGATCAAGCTTCACAGTCCCGTGGTAAACAATACCTATTTTCAGGTTATTGCCAATCTGAGATATAAGGGATTCTCTGCATCGACTATTCCCATGCATTTTCCTGTAAACGAAGGATCCGGAGCCCTGGCAAAAGCAGTTGACGATATATGCCGGCAGGCTGAACAGGCTGTCGATGAGGGTAAGAATTACATCATTCTGACAGACCGTGGAATTAGCCCTGAAATGGCTCCTGTGCCTTCTCTTCTTGCGGTTTCCTCAGTGCATCACCATCTGATAAATACAAGGAAAAGGATGCAGATTGATATCGTGGTTGAGACAGGTGAAGCAAGAGAGGTTCATCATTTTGCCCTTCTATTTGGATATGGTGCATCGGTTATCAATCCATATTTGGCATTTGCTGTAATTGAGCAGCTTGTCATGGAAAAGGTCATACAGCTCGATTACCTGAGAGCAGAAGAAAATTATATAAAGGCTATCAACAAGGGACTCCTGAAGATCCTGTCAAAGATGGGTATCTCAACCCTCAGGTCATATCGCTCCGCCCAGATTTTTGAAGCTGTGGGACTTAGCCAGGCGGTTGTGGATAAATATTTCGAGGGTACTGTCAGCAGGATTGATGGACTTGGAATTGAAGAGATCGCTACAGAAGCAAGCATCCCTCATTCTGAGGCATTTCATTCAATTGGTGAGGATAACCCGGTTCAAAGTTCCGGGACTTATCATTTCAGAATGAAAGGGGAGCACCATGCCTGGAACCCGGAAACCATAACACATCTGCAATGGGCAGTAAAAACCAATGATTATGAGCGGTTTAAAATATTCTCAGGTCTCGTTAATGAACAGAACCAGAAGCCAACATTCCTTCGTGGATTTTTCCGGCTAAAAAAGAAACCTATCAACATTGATGAGGTTGAACCTGTGGAGGCATTATTTAAAAGATTTGTCACCGGAGCCATGTCTTACGGATCAATTTCGAAAGAGGCCCATGAGGCCCTTGCTGAGGCAATGAACAGGATAGGAGGACGAAGTAATACAGGTGAGGGAGGAGAAGATCCGGAACGATTCATTCCTCGGGAAGATGGTTCCAGTGTTCGTAGTTCCATCAAGCAGATCGCTTCTGGCAGGTTCGGTGTGACAAACTATTATCTGGTCAATGCAGATGAGATACAGATAAAGGTTGCCCAGGGTGCAAAACCGGGTGAAGGGGGACAACTGCCCGGGCATAAGGTGGATAAGATAATTGCAAAAACACGGTATTCAATTCCGGGCATAACCCTTATCTCGCCACCTCCACACCATGATATATATTCGATTGAAGACCTTGCACAGTTGATATTTGATCTGAAGAATGTAAATCCTAAAGCCAAAGTCAGTGTTAAACTGGTGTCGGCTTCCGGAGTTGGAACCATAGCTGCCGGAGTTGCAAAGGCCGGGGCTGATATTATTACAATCAGTGGCTCAGAAGGAGGCACCGGTGCAAGTCCCTCAAGTTCCATCAAACACGCGGGATTACCAGTTGAGATCGGTCTATCCGAAACCCAGCAGACTCTTGTCATGAATAACCTGAGACGTAATGTAATCCTGCAGACAGACGGACAGATGAAAACAGGACTTGACATCATCCTGGCCGCCTTACTGGGTGCAGAAGAATTCGGATTTGCTACAGCTGCACTCATTTCCCTTGGCTGCATTATGATGCGCAAATGCCATCTAAATACCTGTCCGGTCGGGATCGCTACCCAGGATGAGCAACTCCGGAAAAGATATACAGGTAAGGCAGATTACCTTGTCAATTATTTCACTTTCCTGGCAATGGAAGTCCGTGAATTAATGGCTGAACTTGGATTCAAACACTTTGATGACCTGGTGGGGCGGGTTGATCTTCTTGAAATTAAACAAGCATCGGATCATTGGAAAGCTTCTACAGTAGATATCTCACCCCTTATTCATATTTCTAAGGAAGCCCTTCAATATGACAGGCGTTTTACAACCACCAAACGCGACTTGCCGGGCAAGGTGCTGGATCTCGAATTGATTGAAAAATCTGCTCCTGCCCTTGACAATAAGGAAAAAGTTGTTCTGAACTACACGATTAAAAATACAGACAGGACTACCGGGGCGATGCTTTCCGGTCGCATTTCTACCCTGTACGGTCTTGAAGGACTTCCCGAGAATACCATACATGTTGGCTTCAAGGGGTCAGCAGGGCAAAGTTTCGGGGCCTTTCTCACAAGGGGTGTAACGTTCCGTTTGGAGGGGGATACAAATGATTACCTGGGAAAAGGACTCTCAGGCGGAAAAATTATCGTTGTTACCCCGCAGGGTTCAAGATTTAAACCTGAAGAGAATGTAATTACCGGTAATACAGTACTTTATGGAGCCACAAGTGGAGAGATCTATGTAAATGGTAATGCCGGGGAACGGTTTTGTGTCAGGAATTCAGGGGCAACCGCAGTTGTAGAGGGTACCGGTGATCATTGCTGCGAATATATGACCGGGGGCAGGACTGTTGTACTGGGCAAGACAGGCAGGAATTTTGCAGCCGGAATGAGCGGTGGAATAGCTTATGTACTCGATCTCGAGGGCGATTTCGATTACTACTGCAATATGGGGATGGTTGAGATTTCCCTTGTCGAGGATATGAATGATATACGGGAACTCCAGGGATTAATTCAGCAACACAAAAGGTACACCGGTAGTCCCAGGGCAAAGGATGTCCTGGAAAACTGGGAGACTTATATTCCCAGGTTCATTAAGATAATTCCATATGAATATAAGCGGGTACTCGAAGAAGAAAAACTAGAGGCCCTGAAAAGGAAGATCGAAGAAGTTGAGACCGATGTGGAGAACCAGGACGGTAAAATCCTGGGGGTATATTAGAAATTGCAAATATTAATGAGATGATAGATCCGAAGGGGTTTTTGAAAATAGAAAGAAAAGAAGCCGGGAACAGACCGATGCAGGACCGGGTTCGTGATTTTGGTGAAGTTGAACAAACACTGAATTCGGAGGACAGGAAACTGCAGGCATCCCGCTGTATGGATTGTGGGATACCATTCTGCCACTGGGCTTGTCCGGTGATAAATATAATACCCGAGTTTAATGAACTGCTTTACAAGGGAGAGTGGAAGAAAGCCAGTGATGTATTGCACAGCACCAATAACTTCCCGGAATTTACCGGCAGAATATGTCCTGCCCCCTGCGAAGATGCCTGTGTGCTGACCATTGATAAATCTCCTGTAACCATTCGCGAGAATGAAGCGGCCATAACCGAGATGGCTTTCCGGGAAGGGTATATAAAACCAAATCCACCTTCGAAGCGAACCGGCATGAAGGTAGCCGTAATTGGTTCGGGTCCCGCGGGACTCGCATGTGCTGATCAGCTGAACAAGGCAGGACACCTGGTAACAGTATTTGAAAAGGAAGATGCTGCCGGGGGACTATTACGTTACGGTATTCCGGATTTCAAGTTGAATAAAGACCTTGTTGACCGTAGGCTGAATATCTTGCTTTCCGAAGGGATTGAGATACAGACCGGCAAGGAGATTGGCAGAAACCTGGATATTAATGAGCTTATTGATTCATACGATGCAGTTTGTATAGCGATAGGATCTGAAAAACCCCGCGATCTTACAGTCGAAGGACGGGATACGGATGGAATCCACTTTGCAATGGATTACCTGAAGCAGCAAAATAAGGTTAACCGGGGACTGGAAATTCCATATGATTACCAGATAAATGCAAAGGATAAGAATGTCATCGTGCTTGGCGGGGGTGATACCGGATCTGATTGCGTAGGGACCGCGGTACGGCAGGGTGCAAAATCAATTACCCAGATAGAAATACTGCCCCGTCCCCGGGAACTTGACGGAAAAGAAAATGCAAACTGGCCACACAATAACCAAAAGCTAAAGACTTCAACCTCTCATGAGGAGGGATGTGAGAGGAAATGGAGCCTGTCTACAAGGAGATTCCTGGGAGATATGCAACATATTACCGGACTTGAACTTATTGAAGTGGAGTGGGTAAAGAATGTTAAGGGACAGATGCAAATGAAGGAAATTCCCGGAACAGAAAAGGTATATGATGCCGATTTGGTACTTCTCTCCATGGGATTTGTTCATCCGGTCCAGGAAGGAATAATTGATACTCTGAAGCTGAATGTAAATGCCCGTAAAAACATTGTCACTGACACTAAATTTGCCACCAGTCATGAGAAAGTATTTGCTGCGGGTGATGCAAGAAATGGTGCCAGCCTTGTGGTAACGGCTATTTATTCAGGCCGGGAGGCAGCCGCAGCAATAGATGATTATCTTAGGAAGTCCTGAGATAGCCGGATATATACAGTTGAATCAGTAAAAGTCTCCAGCTTTAATAAAGTTTTCAGCTCCTTTCTTGTTGGAGAAAGAAAATAATTCATTGGATTGCCCTGGTCATTTTTTTCTGTATCAACATTGCTGTACTTTTCAAATATCTCAATCTCAGTTTCATGATCTATATCGCAGAGGTAGGCATACCCTGATTTCTCAAAGTTTAATTTAAATACAATCCACAGACTATCGCTTGATCGGTTGAGAAAATAATCTTTACCAAGTTTTCTGAGTTTACTGCCTTTCAGCAGATTTATTAATGTATCGTAGATCACTACATGCCCGAATATAGAATCATTTTTCAAGGTAACTGGAAATGTCAGATCCATTTCCTTGAGGTGCAGGTTCTCTCCGATCAGTTCAATATCTTCATCCTCAAGTATATCATCGGCAATGTCTGCAATAGTTTCCTCATACCTCTCAAGTACAAAGCTGCCGGTAATAATATGAATTGAACTGTCATCGAGTTCCATATATGTTCCCATGGCTTTTGCAGGAAAACTTTTAAGATCTTTTTTACCCTCTGGTTGAGGCTCCAGGAATAGAACGGTCGGGTCACAAGCAAGCAGCATTATAATTAGGAGGGGATACACCAGCTTTCTCATGACTATTGTTTTAAGGATTTACTTATAAAGATACGGCATCCTGAAAAATTCTACCTCATATGTTGACATTAATGATTTAATTACTATTTTGTATCGTAATTTGAAACCAATGCATTGTACTGCAAATACAACTTTTCCTGTCTGGCGCTGGCATAGCTTCGGGCGATTGTTGTAGTCAATGTGTGCTAAAGCATAATTAATAATTAAAGGGCATGTTGTTTACAGCATGCCCTTTTTGTATCTAAAAACCAATTAACTATGAGTAAAGATCACAAAGTTTTCCTGTCTGAAAAAGACATGCCAAGGCAATGGTATAACCTGGCAGCAGATCTGCCAACTCCGCCACAGCCGCCTCTGGGACCGGATGGAAATCCTATCGGACCCGAAATGCTTGCACCCGTATTTCCGATGAACCTGATTGAGCAGGAAGTAAGTACCGAACGCTGGATCGATATTCCTGAAGGTGTTCTTGAGATGCTGTATCGATGGCGCCCGACTCCGCTGCACAGGGCATATCACCTTGAGAAGGCACTTGGGACTCCGGCCAGGATCTATTATAAAAATGAATCCGTCTCGCCGGCCGGCAGCCATAAACCCAATACTGCAGTAGCACAGGCATGGTACAATAAGGAATTCGGAATTAAGAAGCTGACAACAGAAACAGGTGCGGGACAGTGGGGTTCCGCCCTGGCTTTTGCTTGTTCCCTGGTTGGAATTGAGTGTAAGGTTTATATGGTTCGGGTAAGTTTTGACCAGAAACCTTTCAGGAAAATGCTAATGGCAGCCTATGGTGCTGAATGCGTAGCCAGTCCCAGCCCGGAAACAAAAGCAGGACAAGATATTCTGGCTAAATATCCGGATACTCCGGGAAGCCTGGGTATAGCCATTTCGGAAGCCATAGAAGCTGCCGTAACTGACCCCAGCGGTGAAAGTCGTTACAGTCTTGGGTCGGTTTTGAACCATGTTATACTTCACCAGACAATTATTGGTCAGGAGGTTAAGAAGCAACTTGAAATATTCGGAGAAAGAACACCGGATACTATTATAGGCTGTGCAGGAGGAGGAAGTAATTTCGCCGGAATTGCATTTCCTTTTGTGGCCGATAAGATTCACGGTGCCGATATTGATATCATTCCGGTAGAACCGGCCTCTTGTCCCACATTAACCCGTGCACCATTTTCTTACGATCATGGAGATGTGGCCTGTATGACCCCTCTGCTTCCAATGTATTCACTGGGACATGAATTTATTCCACCGCCAATTCATGCCGGGGGACTAAGGTATCATGGTATGTCTCCCCTGGTAAGTGCAGCAGCGGTAGAAGGACTTCTGAATCCAAGATCAATCCACCAGCTTGAATGTTATGAATCCGCCATTCTGTTTGCAAAAACTGAAGGAATTTTAGTGGCACCTGAAACAAGCCATGCTGTGGCAGCTACTATTCAGGAAGCTAAAAAAGCAAAAGAAGAGGGCAAAGAGAAAGTGATTGTATTTAACCTGAGTGGTCATGGTATGATGGACCTTGTTGGTTATGACAAATTTCTGAATGGTGAACTTACAGACTATGCCCTTCCCGAGGAAGAAATTACAAAGTATACAGACCCATTGAAAAATTTCCCTCAACCTAGCACAGCAAAATCCGGCAAATGGTAAAACAGAGAATCTATTGTTAGGTTTGTAAATAAAGAAGGCGTTGAATGATTTTCAACGCCTTCTTTTACCACCTAAATCTAAAACTAATTAATTAAGAATGATCTTATGTTTTAATTATATACAGATTCTCCGTGTTCATAAATATCCAGTCCCTCTTCTTCAACGATTTTCTCTACCCTGATACCAAGGGTCTTCTTGAGGATAAAGAACAGCAGGAATCCAAGTCCCAGAGCCCATGCGGCAACGGATAGAACACCAATGAACTGTACTCCAAGCAGTCCAGCTCCACCACCGTAGAACAGACCCCCTTCAGTAGCAAATAATCCGACCATAAGAGTACCTGTTGCGCCACTTAGTCCATGTACGGAAATAGCTCCAACCGGATCGTCAACTTTGAATATCCTGTCAAACAGTTCAACACCGAACACCAATACGATACCGGCAATAATACCTATGATTAAAGCTCCTCCGGGAGAAACAATATCACAGCCTGCAGTTATGGCTACAAGTCCCGCAAGCGCACCATTAAGTGTAAGTGATAGTCCCGGGCGCTTATACCTTCGCCAGGTTATGAACATGGCAGTCATAGCGCCAGCTGCTGCAGCAAGGTTTGTTGTAATGAAAATATGTGAGATTGCTAAAGCATTGCCCGTACCTGCAGCTGCCAGTTGTGATCCGGAATTGAATCCGAACCAGCCGAACCAAAGAATGAATACACCAAGTGCCCCCAGCGTCAGGTTATGTCCGGGAATGGCATTTGGTTTTCCATTGTATTTTCCGATCCTTGGTCCAACCATCACGGCACCTGCAAGTCCAACCCATGCACCAACGGAATGCACAACCGTGGAACCGGCGAAATCGTGAAATCCGAGATTTGAGAGCCATCCGCCACCCCATATCCAGTGACCAGATACAGGATATATAAATATGGTAATCACCAGGCTAAAAATCAGATAGGTGCTGAATTTAGTCCGTTCTGCTACAGCTCCTGAAACAATAGTGGCGGCTGTAGCAGCAAACATGGTCTGGAACATCAGGCTGGATTTATCCGTGATACCATTCACGCCATTACTATTAAAGAAAAACGAAACTTTTCCAATAAGGCCACCTATGTCTTCCCCAAACATAATTGTATATCCAACAAACCAGAAGACAATTGCTCCTATTGAAAAGTCAGCCAGGTTTTTCATTAATATATTGGCAGTGTTTTTTTGCCTGGTAAATCCTGCCTCAACCATGGCAAATCCAGGTTGCATAAACATAACAAGTACTGCTGCAATAAGCACCCAGACCGTATCGAGAGATATTGTGAGTTCACTGACCAAGCCAGCTACCTCTTCTAAAACTTTTGTTTCTTCCATGATATGATATTTTGCTTGAATTCTGTTAATAGTTAATCCTTGGTATAGAGGGATTCGTCTCCTTTCTCACCGGTACGTATCCTGTAACTCTCTATTATGTCAGAGACAAATATTTTTCCATCTCCAATCTCTCCTGTATTGGCTGCCTTCATTATTGCCTCAATTGTTTTATCGACATTGATATCCCTTACAACAATTGATATCAAGAGACGCTCAATGCTTGATGTGTCATAGGCGATACCCCTGTAAACTCTGCTCTGACGTGCTTTACCAACTCCCGTAGCAGGGAAGAAGGTGAAAAAATCAATTCCTGATTCGTGAAGTGTCTCTTTCACTTCCTCGAATTTGGTTTTTCGTATAATTGCTTCAATTTTTTTCATTTTATAACTATATTATTGATGATCAATTCAATATCCTTAGAATGATATTCCAAATACAAGATGGATTCCTTTTGAGTTTGGATTTGTAATAAGTGCTGCTGAGATGGGAATGCCATAATTATCTGTAATAGATATTTCTTTGCTGGCAGATATTCCAATATTTACGATTCCGAACTTGTCACTTTGGCCTGGGTCTTCAACCGTGTAAATTCCATTACCTGCACCGAGGAAAATATCAAACATTGAAAAGCCATAGCCTAACTCGATATAAAATGAATTGTCACCATAGAAGTTATAGCCTATCATCGCCGAAAGAGGCAAGTCTTCCAGTCCGTTAAAACTAGCCATCGCCTCAAAAATATGTCCCGATGAATCATTTTTATAATCAAAATAATTATATCCTCCAATTTCATCCGGGAAGAAATAATCAGTAATTCCTACTGTAACCAGGTCATTATAAGTATAGTTGGCATAGAGGTCCATTTCCTGTACTCCCGGCAGGTTCGTGGTATAGGCACCCAATGCACCTATAGCAAATCCGCCAAATCCGACTTCGATATAGGGTTGAATACTTGGAGAAGTTCCTAAGTCTGTACCCCTCCATACATACCGGCTGACCAAATCGGCACCGATACTGATTGGTGATTCTGATTCGTCATCCTGAGCCTGTAACTGTGAATATGGAGCAAGTGATATGCTTAGAGCAAATAATAGCAATGAGATGTAGGTAATCTTTTTCATAATACACAGGTTTTAATGTTACATTAATAATTCGTTCGCTACAAAAGTATATAAATATTTCAATTAGATAACATAAATAGGGGGGTATATTAAAATAAAGTATAAAATAACACTATAAGGCAAATAGAAAAGGGGGGGTAATGAAATAGAGTAATAATATATTTTTCCAAAAAAAATGCCTCACCCATTTGGATGAGGCAAATGATTAAAAAGATATATACTCTTACTGGAAGATTACTGAAAGGGCTTCCTGATCTCTGGAATCTGAGGCTACAAGACCGGAAATTTTTTTCATCAGGGGTGTTCCGGGTTCACCAACAATAATTGAGTAATTGCCGTTTTCAAATACCCTTGCCTGGTAATTGTTAGAAGAAATACGAAGGGTGTAAATAATTTCGCCGGTTATTTCATTTAGGATCTGGATAACAGGAGGGCGTTCAAGTCCACTTACGATAATTGGAGGAAGCCATCCTGCAGCTTTTCTTGCATAATTATCCTGCATCTGGAGTGTTACAGGCCAGCCTGGATATTGTTCTGCATTGTATGCTTCAGGATCGCTATGCCTTGGCCAGCATTCAAAAGTTACTTCCTGGGTCTTTTTATTAAGTCGAATGATTCCATATCCAGGGGCCCTGTCATGCAGCAGGACTGGTTCCTGTTCAGAGATAGATGGATTGGAGACAGCATGTACCGTAATCCTGTTGCCGAATCCGTCCAAATACCTTCCAGTATATCGAGGCATTCCTTCCTGGTAGTTTTCTCCGGGATCAGGAGGAAACCATCTTCGTGGCCAAAGATTTGCGATTGAAGGTACACAGAATGAATAGCCGGCATCCTCCCAATCATCTACTCCATGGTGAATAACTGATCCCAGGTGCTGGTCACCTCCGATCATTACAGCAAATCCTTTCCGTATTTCATTAAGGGCCTTGTTCCTGCCAGTTTGTGGCCACCCATTTGAATCCATATCCTTCGCCTTGCTGTAATCCCTTGGTATTACCCCCTGCGGCAAAACAGGCAGCCTTGGAGTCTGGGCGTCGGTCTGGAATGTATCGGGATAGGTAGACAGATTAGCAAAAATGGTTTGGCTGAGTGCAACTTTCATGTCAACACTTCGCCAATCGGCAGACCAGTCTCTCAGAAATGACAATTGTCTTTCCCCGAGTAATGATGCATCCGGGGAATCAAGTCTTCTTCCATCGATTCCCTTTATCTGGCTGAAACCATTTATAACCTGGTATTGGGAAAGAATCTTTGAGGGAGGAGATTTGAATTTTCTGTCCTCCAATACTGCCCAGCTGATCCTACCGTAATTAATATTACAGTAATAGACACCGATCCCCTGTTTCACCGGCGCCGGATCAAACGGATCAGGAAGATGGCTAACCTGGGTTTGCTGAATCATGTTAACCAGTTCGGCAGAAAGTTTATATCCTCCCTGGTCCTGCTTCCAGTGTCCCTGGAATCCCTTATAATAATCCGGGTATAAGCCTCCTGCTGGTTTTGTAGGTGCTTTTGCTCCGGATGCTCCCCATATGTTACCATGATACACATCGTGGTCATCCGGGATTGAAACAGCGGGTATGTTCCTGGTTAGTTCACCATGAGCCCACAGAAACATGTACCATTTATACAGGTAATCGAGTCCCGTGTTAAGGTCGGAACTTAAATCCGGTGGAGTAGGTCTGCCTTCGTAGACATTGTCACCGGAATAAAATAACAGATCAGGCTGGTGCTTGGCAACATATGAAGTGATATCTTCATGTGGAAACCAGAGCTTGCCTGCAAAATCGAATTCTTTCCCGTTGATGTTTCCATGACTATTGCTATTGCCTGTAAAAGCAGCGACAATTATTTCATCCCGGTTTCTGGGGTCCTGTACAATTACACCATAATAATAATATGGTTTCTGTGTACCATCTGCATCGGTAACGGGATACATTATCCTGTAATCGTGGCGTATTTCATGATTCCAATCAGGTATTTTAAAACATGCAATGTATCCGGGAACTTTTAGCTGACTGGTGACAAGAGTACTCCATTTTCCGCTTCCGGCATCCATGATTTGCATTTCTACTTCCTGTTCATCTGACTCACTCAACGGTGGAAGCTGAGCTGTAAGTTTCAGGGTTCCGTCACTCAGGGTGTATTGTGTCCCGATCACGGGACCGAGTTTCTGATTTTCTGCTACACGAATCTTGGAACCTTCCATATTCCAGTTGTCAAACCAGAAACTGCCCCCGTTGCAAATCAGGGCCATATTTCCTCCAAAATTCCCATCCCTTCTAATAAGTGTATCAATTTGTGAGATCTGCTCCTTGGTCTCAGGATCAGCAACCGTTACAACCATATTGTATTGTTCACCCCTGGGAAAGAGCTCCAGAGTGAGTAAAAATGAACCAGGAATTTTTACTCCCGGTTGAAGAGGTACCTGAACTTTTTGCATCTCCTTTCCTGTCTCATTATCAATGATCAGCAATTCACCTTTTTCACTGACTGCTGCAATCAAACCGCCTCCCCGGCCAAATGATCCATGAACCAGGGACCGTCTCCTGAAATCCACTGATTCCGGACCGGCTCCAAAGAGAAAACCGGACCATACTGCGTCTTCGGATTTTTTGATTATACCGGTATTGACCACCATCTTAAATGAACCCGGGCGGCTGGAAAGGTACCTGTTGAGCATGTGAAGGGTTCGCTTGGGTTGAACAGGATTTGTGCATTCTACTCTGCCATTTTTTAACTGCCAGTCCTGCAATCGGTTGGCCCAGAATTCGGGACCGATCCAATACCTGTCAGGAAGCAGATTCCAATATGATTTAAAGGGTTTAGTCTCTGAACTTTTATTACAATTGCTTAATCCGATAAGAAACACGAATATCAGAACGGCATTTAGTATTTTCTTCATCGGGATATGGATTAGATTTCAATGATGGCTTTCATTACACCCTCCCTGTAGCCCGATACAATATCAAAGGCTTTACCTGCTGATTCGAAAGGGAATCGGTGTGTTATCATGGATGACATATCTACTTTTGATTCTACTATAAGGTCAATTGCTTTTTGCATCCGGTCATTTTGTCGGCGAACATTCTGAAAACATACCTCTTTCCTCCGGGTCAGATCTGCGGATAGAATCCAGTTATCAAACTCAGGAATGCCAACGATCATAATTTTACCGCCCGGTTTCAGAATTTCGATGCCCTGGTCCATGGCTTCCTGCATCCCGCAGCAGTCGAATACTATGTCAATCCCCAAAGGCTCTTCATGGTTTATCCCGGATACAACATCTGATTTGTCAGGATTCCCTGTCCACACGCCACCAGCTTTTTCTGCCATTATTAGCCTGTAATCCAGCTTGTCTGTTACGTAAATCTTTTCTGCTCCAAGGAAACGGCAGTAGTTCATTAAGCTCATTCCTATGGGACCGATGCCAAGTATCCCAATAGACATCCCCGTTTGAACTCCAGCCAGGTCTGCTGCCCAGACAGCAATCGAGAGGGGCTCAGCCATAACAGCAAGATCACTTTGGAGAGATTCGGGAATGGGAAAACAGCTTTCCGCCGGCATTACAATTCTCTCAGAAAGTAGTCCGGGAGCCTGTCCCGCGCTACCAAGAAAAATCATGTTCCGGCAAGTGTGAGTTCTGCCGTTTAAGCACTGGTCACATTTATGGCATGGCATGGCAGGTTCAATGGCAATTCTTTGTCCCTTCTTTAATCCGGCAACAGCTGCCCCCGTTTCGACAATCACCCCTGATCCTTCGTGTCCCAGTACAAAAGGATATTCAACCTTGTTATCTCCTATCTGGCCGGTACTATAATAGTGCATATCCGATCCGCATACCCCCATATGGGATACCTGTATCAGTACCTCATTGTCATTTTTAATGCCCGGATTGGAACCGGTTATCATTCCCATTTCAGCAATTCCTGTGAGAGCCATTGATTTCATAAACCACCATTTAAAGATTCACTCTAAAAATACAGAATATTAAATCCCCAATTATAAACATATATCAATTATCTTTGAGATCATAATGAACATACTGGAACAACTTAAACAACTCACCGAAGTCGTTGCAGACACTGGTGATTTTCAGTCAATTGAAAGATTTAAACCGATTGATGCAACCACTAATCCTTCACTCATACTTGCAGCAGCCCAAAATGACAGGTACAGGTCACTTGTCACTGATGCCGTTTCTTTTGGAAAATCACAGGCTGGTGGGACAGAGGAAAGAATGGACCATATACTGGATAAGCTGGCTGTTAATTTCGGACTGGAAATACTCAAGGTCGTTCCACGCCGTGTGTCAACGGAGGTGGATGCGAGTCTGTCATTTGATACTGAAGCTTCCCTTGAAAAAGCAAGAAAGTTGATAAGCATGTATGAAGAATCCGGCATATCCCGTGATAAGATTCTAATAAAACTTGCCACAACCTGGGAAGGAATAAAGGCTGCAGAAATACTTGAAAAAGAAGGAATTCATTGCAACCTTACTCTGCTGTTCAGCATGGCACAGGCTATTGCATGCGCTGAGGCGGGTGTTCAACTGATTTCACCTTTTGTTGGAAGGATTTATGACTGGTATAAAAAGGATAGGGGAGTGGATCATATACCAGGAGCTGAAGATCCAGGGGTTATGTCCGTAAGGGAGATTTACAGGTATTATAAGAAGTTCGGATACACGACAGAGGTTATGGGAGCCAGCTTCAGGAATACGGAGGAGATTATTGAATTGGCCGGATGCGATCTGCTGACCATTTCCCCTGCACTTCTGGCTGAGCTGGAAGGAATGGAAGGGAATCTGCTGCGAAAATTGGTTCCGGATGAGGCCATGGAATCTGATATTCAAAAAATCTCCCTCGATGAGAAATCATTCCGATGGATGCTCAATGAGAGTGCAATGGCAACAGAGAAATTGTCTGAGGGCATAAGACGTTTCAATGCCGACCTGAACAAACTTAAAGAAATGATTTTGGAATTTTTGTAAACCATCCGGATTAATGAAAGAAATCAGGGACCTGTTAAAACATGAAGCCGATGCGATTCTTAATATTCCGGCGAGTGATGCATTTTATAAGGCTACGGAGCTGATATATAAACAAGTGCATGAATTGAAAGGAAAGCTGGTTTTCAGTGGCATGGGCAAGGCGGGACAGATTGCCCTTAACATGGCTACCACCTTCAGTTCAACCGGAACACCTTCCGTATTTCTTCATCCCAGCGACGCACAGCATGGGGATCTGGGGATTATTCAGAAGAACGACCTGTTGTTGCTGATCAGCAATTCGGGTAAAACAAGGGAGATAATAGAACTGGTCCACCTCGCTGAAAACCTGAACGGGGTTTTGCCACTGATTGTTATTACCGGAAATCCTGAATCAGAACTTGCAGAAAAAGCCGATGTGGTAATTAGTACCGGCAATCCCGAAGAGGTTTGTCTCCTGAAACTTACCCCTACAACTTCAACAACCACCATGACTGTCATAGGGGATGTACTGGTTGTTCTCCAGATGAAAAAGATCGGGTTTTCTCCATCCGAATATGCAAAGAGGCACCATGGAGGTTATCTGGGACATAAATCCAGAAAAACATGATGGTATGAGGATTCAGTCTGAAAATGCAGCAGCTCTTATTATTGATATTCAGGAAAGGCTATTCCCGCACATACATGAACACGATACCATTGCAGCAAATACGGAAGTGCTTATCAGGGGACTGCAGGTTCTTGGGATCCCGGTGAATGTGACACAACAATACAGCAAGGGACTTGGTCGCACTATTACGGTTATTGAGGGACTCTTCGAGTCATTCAAACATATCGAAAAAACAGCGTTCTCCTGTTGTGATGAACCTGAGATGATAAAAGCCCTGGAAGCAGATCAGCGCCAATTCATAATTATTGCAGGTATAGAAAGTCATGTATGTGTGCTCCAAACGGTAATTGATTTGATTGAGAAGGGTTTTATGCCCGTTGTTATAGAAGATTGTGTTTCCTCACGCAAACCGCAGGATAAGATTACAGCCATGAAAAGGATCCGTGATGAGGGTGCAATTGTCAGTACCTGCGAATCTGTCCTTTTTGAATTATGCAGGTTTTCCGGAACGGAAGAGTTTAAAGCAATTTCCAAACTTGTAAAGTGAGACACATGAGAAGGGTTTTTGGATTCGGTGAAACAGTACTCGATATTATCTTTAAAAACGGACAGCCCGTCGCTGCAAAGCCAGGAGGGTCTGTTCTGAACACATTTGTTTCGCTCGGAAGACTTGGATGGAACCCCTTTTTCATAAGCGAATACGCAAATGATGATGTAGGAAAGATTATTGATAATTTTCTTACGGGCAATGGAGTCAATACGAGGTATGTCAGCAGGTTCTCTGATGGGAAATCAGCTCTTGCATTGGCCTTCCTTGACAGTGAAAACAATGCCAATTATACATTCTATAAGGACTTCCCGAAGAAGCGTCTCCAGGATCTTCCGGCCGACCTGAGTTCGGAAGATATTATCCTGTTCGGGTCGATCTATGCAAGTTCAAAGGAAGTGAGGGCTTCTGTATTTAGATTCCTGAAAATGGGAAAAGAGAAAGGATGCCTGATCATTTATGACCCGAATTTCAGGAAGTCTCATCTTTCTGAACTGGAGGAACTCAAGCCCAGGATCATTGAAAATATTGAATATGCTGATATCGTTCGGGGATCGGATGAGGATTTTAAACTGATATTTGGACTTGAAGATCTGTCCCAGGTCTCAGATCAGGTAAATACCGAGAGGAAAGTTCTTCTTTATACGAGGAATACCCGAGGAGTTCAGGTCAGATTCAGATCAAGCAGTGTCAATGTACCTGGGGAGATAATTACCCCGGTAAGTACAATCGGGGCAGGAGATAATTTTAATGCGGGAATCCTGCTTTACCTTTTACAGAATGGTTTGCATAGAAAGGATCTTGAGAGTATTGGTGATAAGGATTTGCAGGCCTTGGCTGAAACAGGTGTAAAACTGGCTTCACATGTTTGCATGCATTATGATAATTATATTTCCAGGGAATTTGCCAGAACTCTGGGTCGGAAATAATTTACATTATCAGCGGGCAGGCATCTCCTGGCATGCATCCATGATTTCCCTTTTTACCCGTACCGGGTTTTCAATAATTTCGTAGTACTCATCAAGGTAAACCAGCATTTCCTTGCGATGCCTTTCATCAAGCAGATTAAAATTCCTGACCAGGGAATACAATTCCTCTTTATGTTCAAGGAATATTCTGATATATTTCTGGTATTCTGCTTCAGATCTCAGGCAGTATCCCCTGTATATTCTTTCCCTTACAGATTCTATTCCAAGTTCCTCCGGAGGAATTGCATAATAGGTATTAACCATTCCGGAATAATCAAAATCGTATGGTACAGCAAGCGGGGTCAGGATAGGATGATCCAATTGTTTAAACAATCGAATATTATGCTGATTTTTAATCGCCCAGTCTGAGTTTCCAATCATAAACTGAAAAAGAACCATAAGGTTGGTTTGATATTGTTCTGTTTGCCATGTTGTTATGCCTTCCCTCTCAATCCTCACTGCTTCAATTCGCTTTGCCAGGTGGTTATTGCTCTCAATAATGAATCCGTATTTGCTAAGCGACTTTTTTTTTGCCTTTGAATCAATATATTCTATTTCAATCAGCCTCACACGGTAGCTGTTATCTGTAAGAATATTGAACATCCGGTAGACCATGAATTCCTTTAAGATATACTGCTGGTATGTCTCACTGTTTTTACAGTAAGTTACCAGTTTCAGTGTTTTGATATCATTCATGTAGACTTCCTCAAATTCACTTTTCTTAAAATTCAGTTTAATGGGAGGGAAGTAACAATGATTTTTACGGAACTCGCCTCTGGCTATGATCCGGATGCTGTCTTCGAATATGCCACCATCTTCCTCTTCTATACCAAGGATGGCATCATGATATTTTTCCTTATGTTTTTCCCTGATGAATTTCCGCATATCAAATTTCAGGGTAATATGCATGTACTCATCAGTGTGGAAGGGGTCTGACTCAGGAAAGAGAGTGAAAGTGAGCAGGTTGGCAGTATCAGGCTCTGAAATTGAATCTGTAATACTTGCCCAATTTTTCCCGGTACCAAACCAGGATATCAAAAGTGTTACAATAAGAATTCTGATTGTTCTGCCCATGATTAGGCAAAGCTAATTAATTTGTAATGAACCGGTGTATTACTGCCTGCCCTAGTGAAATGAATTCATCAAATCTCTTATCCTGGTAAGTTCCATCAGCGCCGCAAAGACCGGATTCTCCACGGGCCCTAAGGTATTGATGTGCCGCAATAATGCATGCTCCATCGTATGAAATTCCGGATAGTTCTTCATCAAGAAATGCACTGTCCCTGGTACAAACTCTCAGGGGTTTCTCTTCTGGTGTACTGTGGGCAGTTCCAAAGAGAACAAGAAAATTGTTTTTTCTGAAGAAGCGTGCATAGTCTTTGAGTATTTCCGGATGGTTTCTTGATGGTATGAATTCAATGCAATGGATATTATGCGTTAGCAATTCATTCAGCAGGATCTGCTTATTGGCTTCATACTCTGTGCATCGACCCTTGTCATCATCAAGAAGCACACTGTAGCATGGAATTCCTCCTGTGTCAAGAATTATCTTTAATACTTCAGCAATAGGTAAAAAGGCTGCAGTCTTTTCCGGTACAAATGCTCTGCCACCGGATTTAAGGAAACTGGATCTTATTTCATTCTCTATTTCTGCATTATTGTTAATGTCTTTACAACATTTTGAAAATCCGAACATCTCCGAAAGAATTTTTTTTCGATCTGCCGGATCTTCATAGTTTTCAAAAATAAGGCTGCGGATGGCACGGCTGATATGCCTCTCGGTAACAAATTCCTTGGCATAAATTCTTTTAACCTCAGAATACTTCAGTGTGAGATTCTTATCGATTTCCTGAAGAATACTGTTGGCCTTATCGATTATCTCCTTTACATGCTCCTGAATTTCCTGGCGCATGTTCTGTAACTTGCAGGCGTGGGACTCATCAAGGTGGAATGGGTAATCAAGTCCCTTACCAGAAAGATACGTACGGCCAGGATTGACCGGGTCATTGATCCTGAAACGGTTATATTGTTTCTTAAGCATTAGTCCCACGATCTCAATATTGAAAAGCGGAAAAATCCTGGTTTTTAGTCCCTCTTCATAAAATTCCCGAAATCCGTCAGCCAAAAAGAAATCATTAATTCCAAGCACCCGGACATCTTCCGCTGCAGCCTGCTGGAAAATAGAGGGTATACTGTCGAAGTAACTAAATGAGTAAGGTGTGTGCAGGTGTGCATTTACCTGAAGCATGTCCTTGGCTCCAAGACTCTGGTAATCAAAAAGCAAGGCTGACGAATCCGGAAAATCTTTTAAATTGTATTTAATCATTTTGAAATTCCTTATCTGGATCTCAGGATAAGTTACTATAATAATCTCTACTCTTCAAGGTTCAGTACAAGTTTTTCAAGGGAATGATCAATTGATTCCATCTCCTCCCCGCTGAGCTCAAACTCAAGTGTTCCTGCGTTTTCGATAAGCTGCTCCTCATTTCTTGCACCAGCAAGAATACAGCTAATTCCTGGTCTTTGAAGGGTCCAGCGGAGTACAAGTTGGGCGAGGCTTACGTCTTTAAGCTCCGCCAAAGGTCTGATCTGCTCCAAAAATAGATTGATTTTGATGATATTGTCATTTTTATAATGGGCGGTCGTTGGGCGGTGATCTCCATTATTGAACTTTGTATCAGGTTTTATCTTTCCGGCAAGAACGCCTCTTTGAAGGGGACTGTAGACGAGTATTCCAACATTATTTTCTATGCTGTAGGGAACAATATCTTCCTCAATATCTCGCTTAACCATGCTATAGGCGACCTGGTTTGAAGCGAGGTTGATTACCGTTCCTGCCTTTTTCATATCCTCAGTAGAATAGTTACTAACTCCAGCTGCCCTGACCTTTCCCTGTTTTATCAGAAGCTCAACAGCCTCCATGCTTTCTTCTATCGGGGTTGTAACATCAGGCCAGTGGATCTGGTAGAGGTCAATGTAATCTGTTTTGAGTCTTTTCAGGCTTTCCTCACATTCTTTCAGGATGCTTTCTTTACCAGCATACTTGTATATATCAACCGGAGTTCCATCATTTTTTTCAGAGGAGAAGAAATGTTTGCCTTGTTTTATTTCCCATCGCATGCCAAATTTTGTTAATATCTGTACCCTGTCGCGCTTGCCCTGAATAGATTCTCCAACAATTTCTTCACTATATCCGAATCCATAGATTGGGGCAGTATCGATTGAGGTAATTCCCATGTCAACAGAAGCATCCAGTGCGCGCAGAGAATCCTTTTTGTCATTACCACCCCACATCCAGCCACCAATGGCCCAGGCACCGAAGGCAATTTCTGTTATTTCCAGATCTGTATTTCCAAGTTTTATAAGTGCCATAGTTACCAGGTATTTTATAATTAACAGTATTATTTTCAGGTTTCTGACTGACTCTGTTACCAGCTGATATATTCCTCACTCATAAAAGAAAGGTCAGGAATTATCCATTCTGCAAGCTTGAGCTTTTCAGGCGGAAAACTGGTGGTGAGAGCCAGGGATTTCATTCCTGCTGAATCGGCAGCCTGTAGTCCACTGGGCGCATCCTCGATCACCAGACATTCCGATACTTCCACCTTAAGTATCTCTGCTGCGGTCAGGTATATTTCCGGATCAGGCTTTTTGTTTTTGACCATATCTGCGAAAACCGTCACATCAAATGTATTTACAGGCAGGCCAATTTCTTTCAGGTTTACCAGCATTTTAAATTCATCGGCGCTTGTGGCAACCGCAGTTTTCAGGTGATGGGTTCTGCAGAGTTCCAATGTTTCAAATACTCCTGGCAGGGCGGAAAGCATTCCTGAACAAATTTTTTCATAGATCAGGTAGGTCCTTGCCTTGTCTTTCCCAATATCAAGTGATATGCCGTATTTATGTGCCACCCCTCCAAGGAACCGGTCTTCACCTGTTCCGGTAAAGGGCAGGAAATCCTCTGCCTTAACTGAATGTCCCTTCTCCCGGAACATTTCAATTGCAGCCTTTCGGATGAATTCTTCTGAGTCTACAAGGACCCCGTCCATATCAAATAAAACGGCTTTAAGCATATTGCGATTATTTTTTTCAGACTAGAATCGTACAACAGGATGATCATTGCTGCCTGACCAGCAATTTACCAGCCGGTAATTGGCAGTGTCCTCATTTGCAGGGATAATAATAATTATCTCACTGTGAGGATTCAATTCTATTAAATCTTTATTCTTACCATTCTCTTCATCTTTTACCAGGATAAAAGTAAGGTCAGTTGGATTCTCAAGTTCAATGTGTTTCACTTTTTTTCCTTTACGTTCTGATTCCATGAATGGAGTATTAACAATAACCGAGGCATTGAAAAGATCCAGAATCAGGTTTTCCGGTCCCACAAGCTGATTGCCAAAAAAACCAAGTGTTCTCCTGCTGAAAAGGGCCTCTTTTACCCCCGTTTGGGATCTGTCTTTCGCAAATACAAGTGTCATAGGCCGGTGAGCATTTGCCAGTGAGAGATCGTAATCAAAGTCAATTGCTGCATGTATATCACTGTTGGAAAAAACAGTTAGTTCCTTTTCCCTACACCAGTCAAGTACGATGGGGTACCATTCACCCGAATTGGAAACCTCAACTCCATGCATCCATCCATTATCCAGAATTTCTGTATGCATATCCCACCATATCGTGCTGTCAGGCTGCTGTGAGGCCCAGCCTGGATGATTCCAGAGAATAAAAGCTCCTTGCCTGGCTGCTTCTTCAAGCTGTTTCATGGGATCTTCATTTTCTATAGGGTTTACATCATCTATAAAAAGAGCGTTGAAATGACCGGGAGGCATATCACGGGTTATTTCTGTTCCTCTGAGTAAAATAATATTCTGAGCTAAAGCCTTTTCTCTTGCAACTTCATAGGCCGAGTTGTGGTCAGAGACAATATGATCCTTATGGGGCCGGTACTCAATATGATCCGTAATCGCAATGACATCAAGCCCTTCTCTCCAGGCTTCCATTACGCGGGACTCAGGCCATACATGACCATCTGAGAACACGGTATGCATATGAAAATCCCCTTTCAGGGTCTCATATCCCTGTATATCAGGAATGTGCAAAATTTTTCGGTCTGATGACCTGGAATAGTCATTTTTAACGATTCGATTAATATCCTGGGCATTAAGGCTGCCTGCAATGATCAGGAAAATCAGGGTAATCCGTATTGTCAAATAATTAGAGGGTGTTTTCATAAGATTGTGGTTTAAAAGGAAATATGTCTGATTCAGTCCTGGCGGATTTCATTAGTTCAAGTAATTCATCCGTAATATCCGGATTTTCTGTGGCAAGGTTATGAACCTCACCCGGATCCAGGGAAATATTGTATAATTCTGTGGTGGTGATCTCAGGTTCAAATACATTATACCTTACCAGTTTCCAGTCCCCTTTCCTCAAGGCCTGTCTCCCCTTTTTTTCATGAAATTCCCAGTACAGGAATTCGTGTTCAACCTGATCTCCCTTTCCAAGAAGTGTTGGCAGGAATGAAATACCGTCCACTCCGGAGTGGATTTCCTGTCCGCTCAATTCGGCCACAGTGGGATATAGATCCCAGAATGCGGATATATGGTCCGATTCCGAACCAGCCTTGATTTTTCCGGGCCACCAGGCAATCGTTGGCACCCGTATACCACCTTCATACAGATCTCGTTTATAGCCCCTGTAGGGACCATTACTGTTAAAATAATCCGGATCAGCTCCTCCCTCTAAATGGGGACCATTATCGGAGGTGAAAATGATTATTGTATTTTCTGCAATGCCAAGTTCCCTCACTTTGTCAATTACATCACCAACCTGTTCATCCAGGAGATTTATCATGGCCGCAAATGCTGCATGTGCTTCAGGCTGTGATCCGTAACCGCCGTCCTTATAGCGATGGTGGCCCTTGTCGGATCCTTCATAACCATTTTCCGGAAGATATTTTCCCCTGTGTTTTTCCATGTATTCTTCAGGGGCGAACATTTCTGCATGTGGTATAACGTTGGGGTAAAACATGAAAAACGGACCTTCCCTGTTTTCTTCCAGAAATTTAAGGGCCTGATCATGTATCAGTAATGGGGCGTATGCTTCCAGTTTATCATCCTCATTCGGCAGGATTTGTTTGTCCTGGTTATCCCAGAGATAGTAGGGATAATAGTTATGTGCCAGTCTCTGGCAATTATAACCATAAAACCTGTCAAATCCCTGCCTGGTAGGATCGCCCGTCGAACCGGGTCCGCCCAATCCCCATTTCCCGAATGCCCCGGTGGCATACCCTTTTTGTTTCAGGAGTTCAGCAATTGTAAAAATCTCATCTGACAGAGGCCATTGTCCCTCAGGTTTTACTTCCTTATTCCCACGAATCATAGTATGACCTGTATGCTGACCCGTCATAAGAGAAGAGCGGGATGGTGCACAGACGGTGGATCCGGAATAATGCTGGGTAAGGCGCATGCCTTCGGTGGCAAGCCTGTCGATATTGGGTGTCTGGAAGAGTTCCTGTCCGAAACATGAAGGGTCTCCGTATCCAAGATCATCTGCCAGGATATATATAATGTTGGGCAGTTGTTCTTCCGGTTGGGATGTACATGATGCCAACAGGTATACAATGGCAAAAGGAATTAAGAAATGTTTCATGTTCAGGATGTCAATTATAGTTGTTTATTAATTCCCATAAGTAATACCGCATATTTCCCTGATCCTGTCAAGCGACTCCATTATACCCAGGCTGAAATCGAGGGGAAGCAAGGGACTTTCAGTCAGTCCCCCGTCAAGGCATCTCATAACCTCGGTCGCTTCATGATGATGTCCACCGCCCTTTTCAGGAAATTCAAATAACTGCGGGTCCTTATCCTTGCGGTGAATTGTAATTGGTCCTGGAGTAAGGAACATTGATTCCATCCTTATATAGCCATTTTCGAACAATATAGTTGCCTCAACCGGTGAATGTGAGAGAAGACTGCAATTAAGGGAGGATACTATGTTTTCCTTTTGTTCAAATATGATATTACAGCTATGGTCTGTACCCGATTCTGCGAATCTTGCAGTGGTATGAATTTTTACTGGAGGACCTGCCAGCAATTGTGAGATAAATACAGGGTAAATTCCTACGTCAAGGAGTACGCCACCTCCCTTTTCCAGATCATACAGACGGTGCTTGGGGTCATATTCCAGAAGAAACCCGAAATCGGCATAGATATTTTGCATTTTGCCAAGTTCCCCGCTATTTACAATCTCAATGACTTTTCGGGTGGAAGGCAGGAACCTTGTCCATATCGCTTCCATCAGAAATACCTTATTCCGGCGTGCAACCTCCACAAGTTTATCCAGTTCCTCTTTGTTCATTGTAAAAGGTTTTTCACAGAGGACTGCCTTGCCCGCCTCAAGGCAGGAAAGTGTATTCTCAAAATGGAAAGGGTGGTGGGAGGCAATATACACAATATCAATTTCCGGATCTGCCGACATTTCCTCCCAGCTGCCATAGGAAACCGGAATTTCAAATTCACCGGCAAAAGTTTTGGCTCTTTCCGAAGAACGTGAGGCAACTGCTTTCAGAAATGCATTTGGCAGCAGCTTCAGGTCTTTTGCAAATTGCCCGGCAATCCAACCGGCGCCAATAATTCCCCAGTTATATACTTTCATTTCTAAATCTTAAGCAGGTTCTCTATTTTATCCAGTTCCTCCCTGCTGAACTCAATATTCTCAAGGGATCCGAGACTGTCATGTAATTGATTGACCGAGCTTGCTCCAATAAGTACGGATGTTACCCTGCTGTCTTTCAGGAGCCATGAAAGGGACATTTGGGCGAGGGACTGCCCCCGTTCTTTCGCCATCTCGTTTAATCCTGATATTCTCTTTATCAATTCGGGTGTTATCTGGTGTTTTTTAAGGAAGCCATGACTTTTATCTGCTCTCGAACCTTCGGGGATGCCCTGAAGGTACTTTTCTGTTAATAATCCCTGGGCCAGGGGAGAGAAAGGTATACATCCGATGCCCTCTTCTTCAAGTACTGATAATAATCCATCCTCCGGGTCGCGGACAAGCATGGAATATTTTGGCTGGTGGATAAGGCAAGGTGTACCAAGTGATTTCAATATTGCAGCAGCCTCCCTTGTCCTTTCCGGTGGATAATTAGAAATGCCGGCATACAGGGCCTTACCTGACCGCACTGCATGGTCAAGCGCCATCATTGACTCTTCAAGTGGTGTTTCAGGATCAGGACGGTGGTGGTAAAAAATATCAACGTAATCAATTCCCATTCGCCGTAAGCTCTGGTCCAGGCTGGAAATCATGTATTTTCTGGAACCAAAATCTCCATACGGACCAGGCCACATAAGATAACCTGCCTTGGTGGAAATAATCATCTCATCCCGGTAGGAGACAAAATCAGCATTTAATATTTTTCCAAAGTTTTCCTCGGCCGAGCCGGGAGGGGGACCATAATTATTTGCAAGGTCAAAATGTGTAATGCCAGCATCAAAAGCCGCAAATAGGATTTCCCGGATTTCATCCTTATTGTCCACATGGCCGAAGTTATGCCAGAGTCCCAGGGAAACAGCCGGAAGTTTTATTCCGCTGAGACCGCATCTTCGGTATTTCATTTGTTCGTATCTTTCAGTTGAGGGTAGATAATTCATTTTATATTGTTTAACGGATTTATGTATAAAAATAACTTTCTTGAACTATGCAGCCAAGCCTATTTTGAAATCTTTTAGAGATTGTTGATACCATGGTGCCGGAAATTGCGTTAAGATTAATAATTTTGCTGTTTCCCATTCAGCTAATAGATTCTTACTCTAAACCTTGTGATTATGTCCAGGAAGAAAATAATTCTGCTTATCGTTATTTCAACTCTTGTTATTGTCGGGGGATTCCTGGCATTTAAGAACTTCAAAATATTTGCCCCTCCCTCTGTTGACCGGTCAAGCATAGAGACATCCAGGATTGACATTGGTACCGTAATAACAATCATTGATGCCGAGGGACTTGTTGAGCCTGAAAGCGAGGTTCTTCTGCTTAGTCCCACTTCAACCAAAATTGAGAGAATCCTCCAGGCACCCGGGAGCCGGGTTAATGCCTACCAGACGATCTTAAGACTTGATCCAAAACCTCTTGAAGAGGAAATTGCCAGGCTTGAAGACCAGATCGGGATCAAGCGCAATAATCTACAGCGAACCAAATTAAATGCCAAAAGTACAAGGGTAGATCTTGATTATCAGGTTGAGACCAAAAAACTCAGGATTGCCACCCTAAAGTCAGATCTTGCTGATCAGGAAGAATTGCTGGAAGTAGGAGGAATATCACCGGCGAAATTTGAAAAAACAAAGCAGGAACTTGTCCTTGCCGAGAAAGACCTGGAGATGATTGAATCCAGGAATTCAATACGCTTACAGCAACTGCAGGTAGAGGAGAGGGGGCTTGAGCTACAGATCGATATTCAGGAAAAGGAACTGGAGGCAAAAACGGAGACCCTTGGAAAGACTTCCGTACGAGCACCTTCCTCAGGCATCATTATGTCAATAAACGGTAAGGCGGGTGAGATGGTCAACAAGGATAAGTTGCTCGTGAGAATGTCAGATCTGAGTAATTTCAAGATTATAGGATCCGCAAGTGAGGAACATGCAGAAATTATCAAAACAGGAAAAACTATTTACGCTCTTGTCGACCGCGAGAAACTTGTCGGGCAAATCGGGACAGTGTATCCCGAAGTGCAGGGCAGCAAAATAAAGTTTGATGTTTATCTCGAAGAAAGCAATCATCCAAAACTACTTTCAAATATGAGTCTTCCCTTGCAGATTGTAAACAGAAGGAAAGACAGTGTCATGCGTGTACAACAAGGACCCGGTATTGGCAGGGGAAGGAATGTAGAGCTGTATGTAGTTGAGAATGATGTACTTGTTTTAAAGAAAGTAGAAGTGGGCATGAGAGGACTGGATTATATTGAAATCAAATCCGGCCTCCAATCGGGTGACGAAGTTATAGTTTCAGAGACTGCAGAATTCCGAAACCGGCCTGAAATAGATATTAGCCATTAATTTATATTGTCATGGGAAGAAGATCATTATCCATTCTTATCGTTGGAATGGGACTGCAAATGTTATGTGTTAAAATTGCTACTGCACAAGCAGAAATACCATCCTTGAATCTGAGCCTGAGCCTGAGCCTGAATAATGTTGTGGATCTGGCAATAACCCAGTCCACCTCCATAAAGTACGTTCAAAACCGAAATGTGCGATCCTACTGGAGGTGGAAGAATTTTAAGACAGGGTTTATGCCTCAACTGATCCTTACTGGGGACCTGCCAAACTTTTCCCATACAACCCAGCCTATAACCCAGCCTGATGGTAGTATTGAGTTCAAGAATGTTGCCAATGCACAGATGTATGCAAACCTTGCCCTTACACAGTCAATCGCAGCTACAGGAACACAGATTTATGCAGCTTCATCTGTTTACAGGATAGAAGATTATAACACTGATAACATTGAATACTCCGGGACCCCGATCTCAGTTGGATTTGTCCAGCCGATATTTTCCTACAACCGGATGCGATGGCAAAAGCAGGTTGAGCCATTGATGTATGAGGAGTCTATGCGGAGTTTTATCGAATCTATTGAACAGATATCACTCTCTGCCACCTATCGGTTTTTCAGGTTCCTTCGTGTTCAGACCAATCTCAGTCTTGCCCGGAGTAACCTGAAAAACAGTAATGATAACCTGAGGATTGCAGAAACCCGGCGCACACTTGGAACAATATCTGAAAATGATTTCTCAAGGATCCGGCTTTCCGTGATCAATGCCCAGAAGGCGCTCAACCAGTCTAAAATGGATATGAAAAATGCCGATTTTGAATTAAAATCCTATGTACAGTTGGATCCGGATCAGGACCTTCAGCTGGAAATGCCTTTGAATATTTTTCTTTTTGACATAGATGTAGAGAAGGCTCGCAGGGAAGCCCAGACGAACCGTAAGGAAACTCCAAGTTACGAGCGTCGTCTGATTGAGGCAGACCGTGACCTTGTAAGGGCTAAACGAGATAATAGTCTTCGGGCCACTCTGAGAGGAAGTTACGGAATGTCAAATAATTCATCAACCGTTGGTGGAATTTACCAGCAGCCTGACCAGCAGCAAATGATCAGACTTTCGCTCAGTGTTCCTATACTTGATTGGGGCAGGTCTGAATCAAAAGTAAAACTGGCAGAATCACAGAGGGAGCTGGTTGTCTATGATGTCGAGAATGACAGGATGAATTTTGACCGTGGAATTATAGTCCAGGTAGAGCAGTTCAGCCTTCTGAAGGACCAGCTCACCACTGCAAAGGAAGCCGACAATGTTGCCGAAAATGGTTACGAGATCTCACTCAGGAGATTCCAGAACGGGGAGATCAGCATAATGGACCTTAATATCTCTCTCCAGGAAAGAGAAAAAGCAAGGAGGGATTACATTTCCTCTCTTCAGGATTACTGGGTGGCGTATTACAGGCTGCGCATCCTGACTTTGTATGACTTTGAGACCCAGGAGAAGATATGGTACCCGAATCCCATGCTGGATATACCGGAAAAAGACAGAATGGCAATAGAAAATTTCAGACAGGTTCCGAATTGATCAGTAAGTTAATCGGCCATGTAATACCTGACTTTCTCAATAAGCGCAAATGGATTCAGGTTCCCGGTTATTTCCCCCTTGTCAACCAGATAATCAAACTGGCTTGAATATTCAGTTTCCTCACCTCCGTGTTCCTTTTCACATCCGGCAGATGAAATCAACGCAAGTATCAATATCACCAGTTTTCCAGTGTCCATTGCATATTTCAGAAATAAATACCTTAATGTAGTAATTGCAATATTATGGAACTCATCACTGCAATTCCAACGAAATGAGAATTTTAACGTTTTTATAACGGAAAGGAGCCAGGTACGGCCGGACGGATAAAGCCGGGGACTGGAAACATTCCGGGGCCGTAAACAGGCTGATATAATTATTAGTCCCTTATATTATAATCTTCAAGGAAATCCAAAAATTCTTTTTCCATCCTGGCAGCATCGATCCGTGTGTAGACATAGATCTTGCGCTGGGAATTTTCAGGAGGACCGATCAGTTGCTTCTGGGTAGACATATCAGGGTTGCGGAAGGCTTCAACAAGGGCTAGGCTGGGAGAGTAAATGGTGTCATTCCCGGATTCTGAATTCGTCGCTGCAAATCGCAGGGAATTCTGGATTGTGTCTTTTGCATTCAAGGTTTCTGCTAAGGACTTTCGTGTCAGAAAGAATTCGGAAGCCACATTGGATGGCAGCATGTGGATCTCCAGGTTTTTTTCATTCAGTAAAATATTCATGGCTTCCAGATCAAGCCTGGAAGTGGGGTCATTTTTATTCCAGGCCCTTCTGGCAGGATCGTAATTGGGTCCAATGATAAAACAAATTATTTTGTCTGAGATATCCGGACGTTCCCGGATGGCAGTTGCAAGGTTAGTTGCCGAACCCATGCAAATCATGTTTAGTTTTTGTCCATAAGGTAATTCCTGGACAATTTTAATTATTGCATCCGATGCCCGGTTATCATTATTATCCTTATTGAGGGTATATGCAAGGGGGAGGTTTGCACCTTCAGGATGAGGAATTCGGGTTTTGTAAAATTGTTCAAGAAAAAAACGGTGGATCAGCCAGCTTGAGTGTACGGTACTGTCATTTTCCAGGTCCACCAACCTCCATTGGGCTGATGTGAGTCCCCTGAGCTCAATATCCTCATCAAGCAGAATCCTGTAGATGGCAAAAAGATCATCAATACCGTTTGCAGCATCAGCATCGATAGCTGCACTGATCTTCTCCTTTGATGCAAGTTCTTTTATCAGGTCAATATTACTTATAAGAAGGTATACGGCAAATATGATCAGGATGAATATGAAAATTCGTTTTGCTATCCGTTTAATGGCTTTTAACATAGTCAGAGGCTTATTACTCAGGACTTTTTACGAAGCCTGAAAGAATTCATGAAATTGATTATGCGCCTGAGAAGATTGAGAAGAAGAGCCAAGTACAGAACAAAGGAGAATCCCCAGAGCATTGTGATATTAAACCATTTGGTATCTGTAAGCTGGTTGTTGAATAATTTGAAAGGCGCATAAAAATGTGCCCTTCCCAGGTTTGATTCCGGGATGATGTAAATTGGATCGGATTTCTGTATAAGGCGGTTTTTTACTTCGAGTATTTTTTCCACTTCAAGACGGTTTGTTACCTGGTCGAAGAGTTGGTCGTTGTGATATTTTTGGCGCATTTCGAAAACGGCATCCGAACTCAGGGAATCAACAAGTCTTGTATATGCCTGCTCCTTTCTTTGACTTGCATCCCTGGATAAATCCATATAATAAAAACGAATATATGCCAGCCAGTCCTCCAATTCTGTTGAATACTCTACATAAAAATCATTAATATTCAGTTTACTTAGGTACTCAAATTCAAACAGATCTTCGTGGCTTCCAAGCTTTTCAACCTCATTTGAAAGCAGTTCAAGATTGTTCCTGAGTAATTCCTGGTCACCCTCGACGCCAAGATTCCGATTGCATTCTTCCAGCTTGTTGATAAGCCTGGGGATTAAAAAGGAAGTTTTAAATCTTGACTCGCTTGACATCTGGTCGAAGGCGTAAAAATTCTTATCAAAGCGGTTGCTTTTGGCCTGGTCAACTGCCAGGGTTTCAAAGGACCATCTTGATATCATCAGGTCTCCGATAAAAGGAACGTGGACCTTTGAGGTAAGGCTTTTATGAAGGTCATCAAATTTTACGGTCACTCCACTTAGCAGTAACTGGGGAATAAGGATCAGTGGGATAATGATATAGATGTTTACCCTTGAATCCATCCCGGAAGAGATATTCAGTCCCAGCATATTGGCACATGCGGCAGTACTGAACAGTACAAGCCAGTAGGTCAGGGTCATGCCTTTAATCTCAAGAATCCAGTTTCCGACCAGCACGTATAGCAGCATCTGTACGGCAGAAAGAGCAAACAGGTACAGTAGTTTGGAATTCAGGTATGAGAACCAGCTAAGGTTCAGAAATGCCTCCCGGTGCAGTACCTTCCTGTCTTTGATGATTTCCTCAGCGCTTACGATCATTCCAATGAAAATGGCCACTATTACAGACATAAACAGGTAGGCCGGCAGATTCTTGTTTTCACTGAAAATATATTCGTTGCCGGGCATGTACTTGGTAAAATATGCCAGTACGAATGCGAGTACCGGAGCTTCGAGAAGGTTAATAAGAATATACTGTCGGTTGGAAATTTTCGAAAGAAGATTTCGGATGAAGAATACCTTGAACTGAACAGTCATATCCGGTATGCGGAAAAGGCTGGAAGGAAGTATCTTTTTGGTTTCCTTCATTGTAACTTCCGGAGCAATGTTCTGCTGGTAATGTTCGTACCAGGTTTCCGGGGAAATTTTTCTTTCGAGGGAATACTTTCCCTCTTCATCCACAAGCTTTGCTTCCACAATTTCAAGAATCTGGTCAGGGTTCACATGACCGCATGAACCGCATTCGACCTCCGTTGCCTCGGCAAAGCTGCTAAGCTTTTTGAAATACAGGATTGCATCGATAGGATTCCCGGAATAAACGGGGAATCCACCTTTGTCAAGAACCCATAGTTTATCCAGCATTTTGAAGATATTGGAATTGGGCTGGTGGATATTGGCAATGACCAGTTTACCTTTTGCGGTTTGTTCCTTCAGAAGCCGGATCACATTTTCCGCGTCCATGGAAGACAGTCCGGAAGTAGGTTCATCAATAAACAATATGGAAGGCTCACGCATAAGTTCCAGTGCAATGTTCAGCCTTTTTCTTTGTCCCCCGCTTATAAGCTTATTCAAGGGTGTACCGACTTTAAGATCTTTAATCTCAAAAAGGTCAAGTTCATTCATTACCGTGCTGACAACTTCCTGCAGCTGAAATTCTGAATAGTAACCAAAACATAGCCTGGCATTGTAATAGAGATTCTGGTATACAGTCAGATCCTCGAAGAGAAGGTCATCTTGTGGTACAAAACCAATTATTCCTTTTAGCTTGAAGGTGTCACGGTGCAAATCATAATTATTGATACTGATCTTCCCGTTGGTCAATGGCAGCTGACCACTGAGAAGCATCAGCAGGGTTGATTTTCCCACACCACTTCCGCCCATGATACCGATCAGCTGTCCCGAATCCTCTGAAAAACTAAAGCGGCGGATTCCGTTATCACTATTCAGGAACCGGAATTCAATATCTTCTGCATTTACAGTTATCCGGATTCCTTCTGAAGACTGAAGGAACCTGCTGGCTACCTCGGTATAATAGATTGCTCCAAAACCACTGCCACGAATTATTGAACCACTACCGAAAAAATAAACCTTGCTGGTATCGAGAAGATTTCCATCAATGGTCAGGATATCCGGTCCGACATATTTCATGACCATCCCATTCAGGCTCTTGAAATGCAGTATGAATACCTCCCCCTGTAATCCTTTCTTCAGAAGAATATGATTCGGATATTCCTGCTCCGGACGGTTCTTATCGATCCAGTCTCCTTCCAGCTCTTCAATTGATATCGGGATTTCGGACTGTACGACCACAGTGTAATCTTCTCGTATCAGATGTTCTTTTCCTTCCTCAATAAACAAAAGAGCATTGTCCAGTTCATCGCCTTTAATGGAAAACGCTTCCCCGACTATCTTCACAAATTCCCTTTCAAGATCGGTTATCAGCTTGTCCTCATAGACAAATTCAATGAGACGGAACAGCACGATAATCCTCTCATTACTGTTTAGTTCTTTGCGGATTTGTATGCAGATCCTTGAGATATTTTCAGCATCCAGAGAGGAGGTCTGAAATCCTGTATCCTCAACAGGTGAGGCGGCCTCCCTGCGATAAAAATCATGGTAGTCATGGAAGAGTCCGATATATTCTTCTATGACATCCTCCTTATTGAGATAACGAAGCAGGAAAGAAGTAACGATATTTTTCCCTGTTTCTGAGACATTCTCATCCTGAACCGTAGCAAATACAGCAAACAGGCGCATAAGAGCATTGAGAATAGATTCACTCATTTATCTGACGATTGTACAGTAAAAGTAATTAAATAATGAAAATAAGAAATCTCCGGTTGACAGGGTCAGCAGAGTTAATAATAATAATAATAAAGCCGCCCCGGTTATTTCGGGGCGGCTTTATTATTAAAAGTATTTTACCAATGTCAGGAAATTATCTGTGTCCTGAGATTTTCGGTTTGGAGAATAAGTGATTCAAGACTCTCGCCTGAAAGATTGTCTCCTGCATCCTGATAGATTTTCTGCAGGATTATGAGTCCACTGTATACATCTGCGCTCATTTCACTAGCGGAAACCGGTTCCATAACACTGAGAAGCTTTTCAAGAGAAAAACGTTGATCATTTATCACATCAACAATCTTTTGGTTATCCGCACTGATAATGCTGATCTGTGTTGAAATGTAAAATGCTTCTATCCAGCTCCCTGCCATAACAAGAATGGAAAGTTCATCCTGTTCATTATTGTTCAGGTATTCGTATGTTTTATAGAATGAATCTGAGATAAGTGTGATCAATGCATCCACATCATCTACATTGGATTCAACTTCATTTACAAGCGCTTCGTCAAACGACCCTATCTGAAGCTCATCGATCAGCTTTGCACTGGCACTCAGATATTGCATGGTTTCCTGGGTTTGTTTATAGGTGGCTGCATAACTTAAATCTGCTCCGTAAACACCGAGGTTCAGGGCTTTGCTTTTTAGGTTAATGTATTTGTCCACATTGTCAACATGGTTGCAAAGGTTAAGGATATAGCTTGCTCCGGCTTCGATAAGCATAGTGGTTACTTCAAATGATGTGGGTAAAGGATAATCCGATATCTCCTTAATAAGGGCATCTTTTCCTTCGATCATTTCCGTAGCGTCTGCTGCATTAGTTCCTGATTCTGAAGTCTTCTGGTTCTTGCATGCAGAAATGGAGAAAAGGATTGAGATTGCCAGGATAATCCCGAGTATTCCCCTGCTGCTGGTCATAGATGTTTTCATAGCGTTTTTTGTTATAGGTATATTATCTTATTTGGCTTAGTGGTCCAAAAATATAAAATATATTTGATCATCCGCAGGGAAAAGTTTTATTCATTATCCAATTTACTATTTTTGTCAGGTTGTAAACTAATCCAGAACATGCATGAAAGTTTCAAGAGAAGTATTCGGACAACTTCCGGATAACGGTGAAGCCTACCTTTTCACGGCAGTCAATCCCGCCGGACTGCAACTAAAAATTTCAAATTACGGAGGAATTATTCAGTCCATATTTGTTCCCGGAAAAAATGGTGAATTTGCTGATGTGGTGCTTGGTTTTGATAATCTTGCCGGCTACATCGGCAACCAGGCTTTCATAGGTACCCTGGTCGGGCGGTTTGCAAACAGGATCGCCGGAGGCAGATTTTCTCTTGATGGGAAAGAGTACAGACTGGCACAGAATCATGGGGAGAATCATCTTCACGGGGGACTAAAAGGTTACGATAAGGTACTCTGGGATGCGACTGAATTTGCCGACGATAAAGGTGCAGGAGTCACGCTTACATACCTCAGCCATGATATGGAGGAGGGCTATCCCGGTAATCTGAAACTCAGGGTTACTTTTACCCTTGATAAGGATAATCAGGTCTGCATTGACTATAAGGCAACCACCGATAAGGCAACTCCTTTGAATCTGACACACCATGCCTATTTTAACCTTGGAGGCGGATCCCTGCCAATATATGACCATGAGCTAATGATTGAATCGGATCAGTATGTGGAATGTGATAAAGATCTTATACCTACAGGTGAAATAGTATCAGTAGATGGGAGTCCCCTGGACTTCCGAATACAAAAATCCATCGGTTCTGCCATTGAGAAGCAGGAAGGTGGATTTGACCATTGTTATGTTTTGGGGGAAGACAATGAAGATCCCGGATTCACTGCCAGAGTATTACACCCTGAAAGCGGCAGGGTTATGGAAGTGCTTACAACTGAACCGGGAATGCAGTTTTACAGTTCCAATTTTCTGGAAGGTGTACAGGGGAAAGGTGGACAGACCTACAAGAAACACCAGGCCCTATGCCTGGAAACCCAGCACTTTCCTGATTCTCCAAATCAACCCGGATTTCCCGATACTATCCTCAGACCGGGAGAAACGTATACTCAAAAAACCATATATAAGTTCAGTGTTCTGTAAAACTACCAATAGCCATGATAGACCGGAGAAAATTTCTTCTATCCTCACTGGCAGCAAGCCTGGGTGTTACCCTGCCTTACAATGTTAAATCTTCCGTTGCACCGGGGAGCTTGTCTGCCGCCCCAGGCAGTCCGGTGATTATCTCTACCTGGGATCATGGCATCCCGGCCAATGAAGCGGCCTATCAGTCATTATTATCCGGAGGTTCCATCCTTGATGCTGTGGAAGCAGGAGTAAGGATTAGCGAGGCAGATCCGGATATAGGATCAGTCGGATACGGGGGATTGCCGGATGCAGATGGCAATGTTACACTGGATGCATGCATCATGGATCCCTCAGGTGATGCAGGTTCGGTAGCCTGTATTAAAGAAATTATGCATCCGATCTCAGTCGCGAGAAAAGTTATGGAGAAAACACCTCATGTTATGCTGGTTGGTGAGGGTGCTCAAAAATTTGCAGAAAAAGAGGGATTTCCCAGGGAGAACCTGCTTACCCCGAGAGCAAAAAAAGCATGGGAAAAAGAGAAAGCCCTGAAGAATAATTTATCCCCTGTAGGTCATGATACAATTGGCTTGGTTGGAATGGATAAATCCGGAGATATCGCAGGAGCCTGTACTACGAGTGGACTGGGATTCAAGATGCCGGGGAGGGTAGGGGACTCTCCCATAATCGGTGCAGGGCTTTATGTTGATAATGAGGTAGGAGGAGCGGCAGCTACCGGATGGGGCGAACTGGTTATGAAAACACTTGGCTCCTTTCTGGTTGTGGAACTTATGAGAAACGGAGCAGGTCCCGAAGAAGCATGCAGAGAAGCTCTGGAGCGCATCCGCAGAAAAGTACCTCTGGATTCAGAACATCAGGTAGGATATATAGCACTGAACAAATCCGGCAACACTGCGGGATATTGCCTGAGGGAAGGTTTCGAGTATGCCCTTCACAGCAATGGAAAAAACCACCTGATCAAAGCCCCATCCCTCCTTTAGTTTTATTAACTTTGACCCGAATTTAGAGTTAGATGAAGAGATATTTCCTGCCTGCAATAATTGCACTGCTGCCGATTTTATGCCTTGCAGAGACAACAGATCTTGACTGCTCCGGTCATAGGGCCTTTAATTTGAAAAGCGTTCCCACGCATGTTCAGGATTCTGCTCTTCTGAAATATGATGTAAGCCATTATGGTATTTCTCTGAATGTAACTGATTCGAATACTTACATAAGCGGATTTACCGATATACAGGCAACCGCACTTGAGCAGATACAGGAACTGGTATTTGAGCTTAAATCCGTTATGGAGGTGGATTCCGTTTTTTTTGGTGGACAGAAGCTCAGTTCATTCACACACGAACATGATCTTATTAAATTCTCACCGGCTTCACCTGTGCTTATGGATGATTTGTTTGTGGTAAGAGTTTATTACAATGGAAGCGGGGAAAAGGGAGGATTCTTTTCCGGGATTTCGAACAAGACAGATTCCCAATGGGGAACCCGGGTTACATACACTCTCTCAGAGCCATTTGCCGCCCGCGATTGGTTTGTATGCAAACAGGTGCTGAATGATAAAGCTGATTCTGCTGATGTCTGGCTTACTGTGGCTGAGGGACTAATGGCCGGATCGAATGGGAAACTGGTTGAGATTGACAGCCTGGATGAAAACGAACTGCGGTTCCACTGGAAGACCCTGTATCCTACGGCATATTATCTGCTTTCACTTTCTGTATCGAATTACCAGGATTACAGTATTTATACAAAACCTGCATCCATTAAGGATTCGATACTAATCCAGAATTATATCTACAATGTACCAGGATATCTTGAACAGAATAAGGATGATATCGATGAGACAGCTGATATGATTCATCTGTATTCGGATATCTTTTCGGATTATCCTTTCTGGAAGGAGAAATACGGTCACTGCCTTGCTCCTATGGGTGGAGGAATGGAACATCAGACTATGACTTCATTGTCAAGTTTCCGGTTTAACCTTGTGGCTCATGAGCTCACTCACCAATGGTATGGTGATAATGTTACATGTGCCAGCTGGCAGGATATATGGATCAACGAGGGATTTGCTTCTTATGGTGAATATCTTGCCCAGGAATATTTAAAATCCAGACAGGAGGCTGATATGTGGATGGCAAACGCTCATGAGTGGGCAATGTCAGAGCCGGAAGGAAGCGTATATATACCGGAGGAAGATGCAACAAATGAGTTCAGGATTTTTAGCATGGCCATGTCCTATAAAAAAGGAGCCTCACTTCTTCATATGATCCGGTATGAGCTTAATGATGACAACCTTTTCTTTGATTTACTCAGAACTTTTACTGAGCAGTTTTCTGACAGTGTTGCCACCGGTGATGATTTTAGGAATGTGCTGAATGAGGTTTCAGGATCAGATTATGGATGGTTTTTTGACCAGTGGTATTATGGCCAGGGATTTCCTTCCTTCAATTATACCTGGTGGCAGACCAGCGACAGCCTGATTATTGATGTCAGCCAGACAGGCAGCTCAGTTGAGACGCCTTTCTTCAGGACAAGCATGGATTTCAGCATAGAATCTGAATCGGGATCTGACTCGGTTTTCAGAACCATTATCGACAAGCCTTCAATGAGGATTTCAATGCCTTTCAGGGAAGCGGTTGTATCGCTTGTTCCGGATCCTGAAAACTGGGTTCTTGACAGATCGCTGGTAGTCAGGAAAGTGATTACGAATGGTCATTTCAGTGTTAATCCGAATCCTTTCGGAGACGAACTTAATATTGTATTTCAATCAGGAGCGGGAGAGAGGGTAATAACTCTGAGTGATCTGAGTGGAAAGATTATAAACAAAATCCAGAGTTCTTCTCAAAAGGTAACCATGTATACCCAAAATCTTGTACAGGGACTTTATCTTCTGCAGGTTGAGGACGGAAAAGAGGCCTATACTGCTAAGATTGTAAAGCAATAGGCCCGGATTCAAGGACCCTGGTCTCAGAATACTTCCGGTACAAATGTCTGCTCGGTAATGGGGGGGCGGACATACCCTTCCATACTAATCGGAGGCAACTTGATCTGTTCGTGCTTGATTTCCTTATAGGGTATCATTTTCAGGAAGTGGTGAATGCAATTCAGGCGGGCCCTTCTCTTGTCATCAGCTTCCACAACCCACCAGGGAGATACTTTTGTATCGGTGTAGGCAAACATCTCATCCTTTGCTTTGGAATATTCTATCCATTTTGTGCGGGCCGTGACATCCATTTTACTGAATTTCCAGTTTTTTGTAGGATCATCTATACGTTCAAGGAAACGCTTTTCCTGCTCATCATCACTAACTGAGAACCAGTATTTTATAAGAATTGTTTCGGAATGAATAAGCATTTCTTCGAAACGGGGACAAGACCTCAGGAAGTCCCAATACTCATCATCCGTACAGAATCCCATTACACGTTCAACACCTGCCCGGTTGTACCAGCTGCGGTCAAACAATACAATCTCTCCCTTTGCAGGAAGATGAGGAACATAGCGCTGAAAATACCATTGGGTTTTTTCTCTCTCGGTAGGAACTCCGAGGGCAACAACCTTGCATACCCTTGGATTGAGCTTCTGGGTTATTCTCTTAATTACGCCACCTTTCCCGGCGGCATCCCTTCCTTCAAACACAACAACAATCCTCAGCCCTTTTTCCCTTACCCATTCGTGCATTTTGACGAGCTCTGTCTGCAGACGTTCAAGCTCTTCGAAGTAAAACTGCTTGTTAAGCCTTTTGTGCTCTTTTCCGGAACCGGAATGTTTATGATTTTTTTTATTCCCTTTATCGCTCATATTTACCTATTTTATAAGTAAATATATGGAATATGAAGTCCAAATGCAATTCAAAAATTATCCAAAAATACTTGGGATTTCTGATTTTTACTTCCGGTAAACTCATGGATTTTCCAACAAGCGTAAAAATTACACTTATATCTGAAGCTCATAAAATCCTTATATTTGGTTTTTGGAAAAAATGCTGGAACTGATAAAAAAATATAAGTCTGGATTTATATTGTACGACCTGGTTTTAATCGCGGGGATAATTCTGGTGCTTGCCATACCTAAACTTCAGCTTCATCTCCTGATGAACAATAACCATACAGATGTGCTGGATGTTTTTTTTAAGTCTGTAACCTGGCTTGGAGATGGTTGGTTTGCAGTAGTTTTTTCTCTTTGCTTTCTGTTTTTACGTTTCAGGTATTTTCTGATGCTTTTTCTCTCGTTCAGTATTTCCGGATTAATAGCACAGTTTCTGAAAAGGATCGTATTCTCCGGTGCATTAAGGCCGGCTGCTTTTCTTGATCAGATGCCCGGAATCGATACTGTCGCCGGTGTGGAACTCCACCATACCATGAGTTTTCCTTCCGGACACACCACAACAGCCTTTGCAGTTCTGCTACTTGCCGGATTGATATTCAGGAACAGGATGGTATTCCTGACAGGCATTATCCTGTCCTGGGCTGTTGCTGTATCAAGAGTTTACCTTTCCCAGCATTTTCTGGCTGATGTGCTGGCGGGGTCAGTTCTCGGAACTCTTTCAGCTTTGTTTTTTTATTGGTATTTTCAAGGTTTGAAACCGGAATGGCTTGATCGCTCAATATTGACGATCTTCAAAGACAGAAAGAAGTAAGATCATAAAGTGTTCAGGAACAATCCCATATTTACTGAGATTCTCATCGCCCTGATGGGGCTGCTGTTATTTATTCCATTTATCGGGGGACTTCATCTTTTTGACTGGGATGAGATAAATTTTGCTGAGTCTGCCAGGGAAATGATACTTACAGGAGATTATCTCACTGTTCAAATAGATTTTATTCCTTTCTGGCAGAAACCTCCTTTATTTATCTGGATGCAGGTTCTGTCGATGAAAATATTCGGTATTAATGAGTTTGCTGCCCGCCTGCCAAATGTGCTCTGTGGAATGCTCACTCTTGTTGTTTTATTCAGGGTTGGCCGTCGCCTGTACGATTCAGAATTCGGATGGTTCTGGGTTATTGCCTATATAGGATCATTCCTGCCGTTCCTGTATTTTAAATCCGGTATTATAGATCCCTGGTTTAACCTGTTCATTTTTACCGCCATGGTAAATATGATCTATTTCCTTGAAGCAGATCGGGGTAAGAAAAAATGGCAAAACCTGGTTCTGTCGGCGGTTCTTCTGGGACTGGCCAACCTGACCAAGGGACCGGTATCCATACTTCTTTTCGGACTGACTATTTTCATTTTTTGGTCTCTGAATAAATTCAGGCTGAAGATCTTTTGGACAGAGATACTTGCATTCTCAGGGATATTGATTGTTGTTGGAGGGGCATGGTATCTCATTCAAATTGCAGTCGGGAACTTCAGTGTCATACTCGATTTTATCAGGTACCAGATCCAATTGATGCAAACACAGGATTCTGGTCATGGCGGGTTTTTTCTTTATCATTTTGTTGTACTTCTTCTCGGGGTTTTTCCAGTTTCAATTTTTGCACTTAAAGGTTTTAGAAGGAGCTATTATGACTCAAATTTCCAAAAACGTTTCAAGTTCTGGATGATCGTTTTATTCTGGGTGGTCCTGATTACGTTTACCCTTGTGAAGACCAAAATAGTTCACTATTCATCGCTGTGTTATTTCCCCCTTAGTTTCCTGGGCGCCTATGTAATTTACAAGGTCATCCACAAAAGGATCAAGAACTATCGCTGGCTGAATATCATATATGCCTCAGTAGGCATTCTCATTGGAATAATTTTCACCCTTACACCGGTGCTTGCTTCAAGGATTGACTGGCTAATAGAGCTTGGTTTTTTTCAGGATCCTTTTGCACAGGCGAATATAATGTCGGATGTTTACTGGTCAGGTTTCGAGGGACTGATTGGCGTTTTGTTTATTCTGGGTATTGTAGCATCACTTATTCTGTTAAAGCAAGACAAGAAAATAGCATATGTTGTAATGTTTCTTAATGTTACCATTTTTCTCAACCTGGTGCTGTTTCTTACAGCCGGAAAAATTGAAGGCTATTCCCAGAAAGCCCTGATAGAATTCTGTGAAGAAAGACAGGGTGAAGACTGTTATGTCTCCACACTGGGCATGAAAAGCTATGCCCACCTTTTTTATGCTGCAAAGCCTGTTCCGGTCAATGTGAAGGCTCAGGATCAGGCCTGGCTCGCTCAGGGTGATATAGATAAAACAGCCTATTTCATTCTTAGAAGTAAGACGCTTGATTATTTCCAGGAGAATTACCCGGAACTTGAAGTGATATATGAGAAGAACGGGTTCACATTCTGTAAGAGAGACAAACCAGATAATGATTAGCCTGCGATGATTAAAGATAAAAAGATAAGCGTAGTACTGCCGGCCTACAATGCAGAGAAGACTCTGACTCAAACTTTCAGTGAGATTCCCTTGGATATTGTAGACAGTGTAATCCTGGTTGATGATCAGAGCAGTGACAAAACCCTTACTGTAGCCCGCGAACTTGGAATTGAACATATAATCGAACATGAAAATAATCTGGGATACGGAGGGAACCAAAAGTCATGTTATATAAAGGCATTAGAGATTGATTCAGATATTGTAGTGATGCTCCATCCTGATTACCAATACGATCCCCGACTCATTCATTCAATGTGCTACCTGATTGCCAACGATGTTTATGAGGTTGTTCTCGGATCGAGGATTCTGGGAAAGGGTGCTCTCAAAGGAGGAATGCCGTATTATAAATATATAGCTAACCGTTTCCTGACACTTTTTCAGAATCTTTTAATGAACCAGAAGTTGTCGGAATACCATACAGGGTACCGTGCTTTTTCATCTAATGTGCTGAAGAGTATAAATTTTCAGGCGAATTCGGATGATTTCGTTTTTGATAACCAGATGCTTGCCCAGATATTTTTTGGTGGATTTGAAATCGCAGAGATCACCTGTCCCACAAAATACTTTAAAGAAGCCTCATCTATCAATGTCCGCCGGAGCATGAAATACGGATTTGGAGTCCTCGGTGTGTCTCTGGGCTACTTTCTGGCAAAGACCGGGATACGTAAAAGCAGGTTGTACAAAGATGTCTCAGAATAGCGCTGAACCAGAATTTATTAATTTTACTAATAACCAATCATCAATAAACCATCAATATCTAAACCTCAATCATGCAAACAAATGTTTTATTAAAAACTTTTCTGAGGGTATCACTTACATTGGTAGTACTCATGTCATCCTGCAAGTCGGGTCAAAAACCAGCTGCTGAAAGCCAGGATACTGCAACTCCCCTGAAAAAGGGAGTAATCCTGGTTGATTTTCGTGAGGAAAACAAGGTGGATGTATTTATAGACGGAGATATATTTACTTCTTACATTTATCCTTCTGATCTTGAAAAGCCGGTTCTTTTTCCCATTCGTACATCTGAAGGAACCGCTGTTACCCGTGGATACCCCCTGGAACCAAAGGCAGGAGAGAGGGTTGACCATCCTCACCATGTGGGGGTCTGGTTCAATTTCGGAGACGTCAATGGCTTTGATTTCTGGAATAATTCCAATGCAATTCCTGCAGAAAGGAAAGCCCATTATGGCAGGGTACTTCACAGGGGAGTAAAACGTGCCGAAAGCCGGGAATCTGTGGGTATTCTTGAGGTAGCGGCAGACTGGCAGGTGCCTGCAGAAGACGGGTCATGGCATACCCTGCTGCAGGAAAATACAATCCTGGAATTCAGCGGAGATGAGAATACCCGTACCATAGACAGGATTACACAGCTTACAGCCCAGGAAGATGAAGTCGTATTTACAGATAACAAGGAAGGAATGTTTGCTATCCGGGTCGCAAGGGAATTTGAACATCCCTCAGATGAACCTCAGGTTTTTACAGATGCAAATGGCATTGCTGAGGAAGTTAAGAAGCTTGATAATGAAGGTGTAAACGGACACTACCTGAATTCTGACGGCTTTGAAGGAGAGGATGCATGGGGAAAGAAGGCACGTTGGATAAGCCTCTCATCGAACATAGCTGAGGAAGACATTAGTATTTGCATATTAGACCATCCTGATAATTCCGGCTATCCATCACACTGGCATGCAAGGGGGTATGGGCTCTTCTCAGTTAATAATCTTGGTGCTAAAGCTTTCGATGAGACCGCAGAACCAGTACAGGTTATACTTATGCCAGGAGAATCAATGATTTTCAAACATCGTCTCCATATAAGATCTGGGTCTCATATAAGTGCAGAACAAATGGAGGTGATTTTCGAAGAATTTTCACAGAAATAAACAAGCCGCCAGACAATCCGGTGGATTTCACCAATACGGAAGAGGATCTTGCTGAATTAAACGGGGATCCTCTTTCCTGTTTTATTACTTTCCTTTGCAGCTTCAATAACCCTGATGACAAGGTTGGCCTGCTCTGCTGTGACCAGGGGAGGGGTTCCTTCTTTCAAAGCCCTGGCAATGTCTTCATAGTAGGCTGTATACCGGCCCGGGATTGTCTCGTATTTTTCGTTGAAGGGATTTCCCCTTACTTCCGTATTCATTTGTCCCCACTCCGATTCCTTCTCTTTTCCCCAGTCCTCACCCCCTGGCAATTCACCTGCCTTAAGTGCATCCTCCTGTGGATCGATTCCGTGCTTAAGATAGGATCCATGGGTACCGTGGAGGTAAAACCTTGGACCCGCCTCCTTTACAAGGTAACTTGCTTTTAGTGTAACCTTAACCCCGGTGTATGCCATCAGTATTGTAAATGCGTCATCGACGGAAGAATCAGTACGCATGGACCTGATATCAGCAAATACATTATCCGGTTTGCCGAACAATACCATGGTCTGGTCGATAAGGTGGGATCCAAGGTTGTACAATATGCTGCCTGATCCCGGTGTTTCTTTCCATGAATTTTCCTGGATATGATTTCGGAAACGGTCAAAATGTGCTTCATATTCGACCAGCCTTCCCAGCCGTTCCTCTTCAATGATTTTTTGAATGGTCAGGAAATCCCCGTCCCACCTCCTGTTTTGAAATACACTCAGTAACAGGCCTTTCTTATTTGCCAGGTCAATTAGTTCCCGTCCCTTCCTGCTATCCTGTACAAAAGGCTTTTCCACAATAACAGATTTGCCGGCCAGTAGAGCTTCCAGTGTCATCTCGTAATGATAAGGATCAGGTGTGTTTACAATTATGAGATCAATATTATTATCTTCAGTTAATTCCTTGAATGTTCTTACAATCCGGGCATCCGGAAAGTGCTTTTCTGAAATATTCCGGCTTCGTTCCAGTATGGTTCTTATCTTAAATGAGGGATTCACTTTAATAAGTGGCCCGTGAAATACCTGACCTGACAGCCCAAAGGAAGCAAGTCCGACACCTGTTTTGTTCATAAAAATAGTATTAGGCCGGAAAAATACACATTGCCAACAAAAAATTATTAAAAATACTGAGTATTTTTGTGAATTGAATTCATGGATATGAAATCTTCGGAATCGGCATATTATTCAGGCGAACACGGTCTCTATCATAATCACTGCCAGTCAATGGGTACGAGACTGGATGTTATAATGCACGGATTGGAGGAGGAAAAGGCAGAACAGGCCTTTGAAATTATCTATGCCGGGATTTCAGATCTTGAAGATAAACTAAGCCATTTCGATCCGAACAGTCCCATAAGCATGATAAACAGGATTGCTGCCAAAAAACCTGTAACAGTGGGAGAGGAAATATACGCAGTACTCGAACTATGCATGGAGTATTACAATAAAACTTCAGGATTGTTTGACATAAGTATGGGAAAAGTAACATCTGAGAATAAGAGTGGGAGGATCGAATCGTCGATAATTTCTGAGCTGCTCCAACATACCGGTATGGACAAGTTGTCTCTTGACCCGGCAGAAAAATCTGTTAAATTTCTGAATGATCAGGTTGAAATCGACCTGGGAGGGTTTGGCAAAGGATTTGCACTTGATGGCATAAAAACTCAGCTGGCAAGCATGGAAATTACGGATGCTTTTATTAGTTTTGGCGATAGTTCGATTCTTGCCATTGGAAATCACCCTCACGGGAAGGGATGGAAATCAGGAATCAGCCACCTGTTAAAGCCTGGAGAAAGTATATTTGATTTTGATTTAGCTGATGAGTCACTTTCAACATCTGGAACGGGACCAAACAATACCAGGGGTGGTCAGAATGCACATGTACTGCATCCAAGGAAGGGATTAATTGATCCTGGTTTTCAGCATGTTAGTGCAGTATCAAAGCTGGCAATAGAGGCAGAAATTTTGTCTACGGCACTATTAGCAGCTTCGGAAGAAGAAAAAATTTCCCTGCTTGCAAAATTTCCTGACTGCAGGGCCGTTGAAATAAAGTATAATGAAACAGGCATGCCCCAAGTACAGAAATATAATATTGAGTAATTAATTATGATTGATAACCAGCTTAAAAGAAGAGAATTCATTAAAGGATTCAGTATGCTTGCAGGAGCAACGATGCTGAGCTCAAATTCATGGTTAAGTCCCCTGCTCGCACAGGAAGCAGGTTCACCCTCGGTTGTGAAACTGGGCTTGATCGGCGTAGGATCAAGGGGGAGGTATCTTACCTCACACCTTCTTGCCAATCCGGCTGTGGAAATTGTCGCATATTGCGACAATTATCCTGCAAACCTGGAACGTGCAGGAGAGATGGTCGGTAAAAATGCAAAAGCTTTTACCGATTACACGGAATTACTGGAAATGGACGAGATCCAGGCTGTGGTAATTGCTACACCCCTGAACGAACATGCCCATATAACCATCGCTGCCCTAAACAAGGGCAAGCATGTATTCTGTGAAAAGTCCATGGCAGAGACTCTACAGGACAGTCTTGAGATGGTAAATGCCAGCAGGGACACCGGCCGTAATCTGCAGATAGGGCACCAGCGTCTATTCAGCATCCGGTTTCTCAAGGGCATTGAAATGATACAGGAAGGAAAGCTTGGACCGATTACTCAGATAAGAGCGTCATGGCATCGCAATAGCGACTGGCGTAGAAAAGTTCCATCACCGGATCTCGAGAGGAAGATCAACTGGAGGTTGTACCGGGAGTATAGCAGGGGACTAATGACTGAACTTGCATCTCACCATTTACAGGTGGGTAACTGGATACTCGGTGAGGTCCCACATGAAATTTCCGGATCCGGGACCATAAATTACTGGAAAGATGGTCGTGAGGTATTCGATAATGTTAACCTGATCTATAGATACCCTTCGGGGACCCATTTTATTTACGATTCGGTTTCCAGTAATGAGAAATACGGATGTGAGCTGCAGGCAATGGGTCCACTGGGAACCCTGGAAATGGAAACTGCTAAATTCTACCTTGAAAATCCACCCCCTGCCCCGGGTATTCTACAGCTGATTAACCAGATCGAAAAAAACATTTTCGATGTTATTCCGATTGGCGGAGCTTCCTGGGTACCCGAGGATCCCAATGAGGATAAGGGAACATTTATCACGGATGCGCTGAACTCGGATGGTTCTGATATGCAGATGGAGGCTTTTGTTAATTCGGTAAGAGAAAACAGGAAAATACCCGGTAACCTGGAAGAAGGCTACAATGCAACGATTGCATCCCTGCTTGGCGACCAGGCTATGATGGAGCACAGGGTGGTGACCTGGCCCGATGAATTCAAATTAACAAAATAAATACTGAAGAATAATGAAGGATATCACAATCTCCGGTAAAAGGATAAAAACAGAACTCAGGTGGCTGATAATCAGCCTTGCAATCGCCTTCGTTTTTAATATTTATTCCATAATTAAGTATAAGACCTCCCTGGCCGAGCTTTTCACCAGCCTGCATATCGTTGTGATTGTTTCGCTGATAGTCTATGTGCTTCTGCTGTTTATCAGGGGACTCGCAAGTCTTCTTATTCGGTTTACCCCTGGGAAGAAGGACTCATAAAAATGATACAAAGGGTGTCATTTTGGCGATAACAGGTATCCATACCAGATATTCTTTTACTACTATTCTGGCAGCCCTCCTTATCACTGCCTGAGAATTCAGGACTTATCATGTTTGATGGTAAACTGTGGACTGTTAATGACAGTGGGGGTGAGCCGGTATTATTCGCCCTTGACCCGCAGACAGGCAAGGTACTCCAGGCCATCATGCTGGAGAACGGCAGGAACAGGGACTGGGAATCACTTGCTCAGGATGAGAAGTATGTATATATATGTGATGTCGGAAATAATCAGGGGCGCAGGGAGACATTGAAAATTTATAAACTTCCGAAAGATTCCATACCCTCCTCAGGAAATGCAGTGATCACTGCAGGTATAATTAAGTACAGTTATGCAAACCGTGAGAAAAATAATCCTTTAAAAAGAAGTGCATATGACTGTGAAGCCGTATTTGCCTTTGCAGACAGCCTGTACCTGTTTACAAAGGACTGGGAAACCCGGTCAACCACTCTCTATACCTGCAGCACAAATCCCGGTGAGTATGAACTCCATCCCCGGAAAACGTATCAGGCCGATGGACTCATTACCGGGGTGGATATGAGCCCTGACAGCAGTTTTATTATGTTCTGCGGCTATAAGGATTATGTGCCTTTTGTATGGATCCTTAATGATTTTAATCCGGTTGACTATTCCCATGCTAAGACTTTCCGTTTTGATTACCCGGCCCTGATCGATCTGCAGACCGAAGGCATTGTTATTTCTTCCCCCGAAAGGGTATATATATCCTGTGAAATGACCGAATTCCCGGCAGCCCTGTACAGGATTGATCCCGGTCCCTGGTTAAAATGAGCAGGGATTTTATACATTTGTTATACAGCCATACCTGAAATGGTATGGTTTCTGCAATATAGACGGCATGAGGTATGTTTTCATAGCGGTGCTCCTCCTTCTTGCTCTGGCAGTAAATGCCCAGGATGAGTATACAACCAAGAACAGAAAGGCCATTGGTAATTTTGAGAAAGCCAAGCAATACTATCTTATGATGGCCTATGACAATGCCTCGGCAGCCTTAATGGAAGCTGGCAAAGCGGATCCTGAATTCATTGAAGCCTGGTTGCTGCTGGGGCAGGTTCAGACAGATGCAGGTAATATTGAAGAAGCGGCAGCGGCCTACCGGAAGGCGGTGGAGATCGATCCTCTCTTTTTTCCGAATGTTTTGTTTTTTCTTGCTGAAAGCGATCGTATGCTGGGTAATTATTACGATGCCAGGGTAAATTATGAAATGTTCCTTCTTATGCCCAATACGCTCGGTAAAATGAGGGAAGCTGCCCTTGAATCAAGTACATCCTGTGATTTTGCCATAAATGCAGTGGAGAACCCAGTGGAGTTTGAACCGGTGAATATGGGACCCAATATCAATTCTGCAAATGACGAGTACTGGCCAAATCTTTCGGCCGATGAGAAAATGCTGGTATACACCATGCTGCTTCCCATTGATGTGAACAATCCCGTTTTCAGGGGCAATCGTCAGGAAGATCTGTATTTCAGTATGTTTGAAGGTGATGCATGGCAACCTGCCAGGAATGTTGGTCCACCGCTGAACACCCCGGATAATGAGGGTGCACAATCAATTTCAGGAAATGGCATGCTGATGGTGTTCACCGGCTGCATGCGTGATGATGGGTACGGAATGTGCGACCTGTATTTCTCGGAAAACAGGAATGGGATATGGACAATCCCGAGAAATATCGGTGCACCTGTAAATTCAAAATACAGTGAAAAACAACCTGCACTTTCCTCAGACGGAAGAACAGTGTATTTTTCATCTGACCGGCCCGGGGGACTAGGACAATTTGATCTATGGAAGTCAACACTCGGAGATGATGGTAAATGGAGCAGGCCGGAAAATATGGGAGCCAATATAAACTCATCAGGTTTTGACCAGTCGCCCTTTATTCACCCGGACAACAAAACCATGTATTTCAGCTCAACAGGATGGCCTGGGATGGGGAACTATGATATTTTCCTGTCAAGGCGCAGCTCTGATACTTCATGGTCAGAACCTGTAAACCTGGGTTACCCGATTAACACGCATCATTCTGAACAGGGACTTATAGTGAACTCACGTGCGAACCGGGCCTATTTTTCTTCAAACCGCCTGGAGAGTATGGGACAGGATATCTATTATTTCGAGCTTTATGATGATGCTCGTCCCAACAGGGTATCTTATATGAAAGGAAAAGTATATGATGATGAGACGGGACGGCCACTGGGGGCAAAGTTTGAACTTATCGACCTTGAAACAACAAAAACAATTATCAGCTCAAGTTCCAAACCAGAGACCGGAGAATTCCTGGTGGTGATCCCTGTTGATGCTGACTATGCATTAAATGTTTCACGTCCGTCCTATCTGTTCCATTCTGAAAACTTTGCTTTTGACAAGGTCTACGAACATACAAAACCGTTCTATCTTGATATCGGACTTAAACCCATTAAAGTAGGTGAAAGTATTACCCTGAGGAATGTATTTTATAGAACGGATTCATTTTCTCTGGATCCTTATTCAAGGGTTGAACTGGATAAGGTCGTGGGAATGATGGAAAAAAATCCCTCCCTTGTTATAGAGATTGGGGGACATACAGACAATATCGGGACCGATTCACATAATATTACACTGTCAGGGCGCAGAGCTGAAGAAGCCATGAACTATCTTGCATCAAAGGGGATAGCAAGTGAAAGGATCACTTCAAAGGGATATGGCATGAAGGAGCCGGTTGCATCAAATGATACTGAGGAGGGGAAGGCAAAAAACCGGCGTACTGAGCTAAAGATTCTGGCAAAGTAGGTTCACTTCCATTTTTTTACGAAATTTAGGCTAATGAAAAATATACTGAGTTTCCTGATTCTTCCCTGTCTGCTTATGTTGATGCACCCTGGTGTATCCTGTCAGAAGATAGAAGAGCTGGACCTTGACAAACTTGATAAATATATCGAAGAAGCAAGATTGGCTTGGCAGGTGCCGGGTCTTTCAGTAGCAATTGTAAAGGATGACAGTGTTGTATTCGCAAGGGGCTACGGATCGAAGGAATATGGTAAGCCCGGAAAAGTTGATGAAAACACCATTTTCAGCATTGCCTCCATAACCAAGACTTTCACTTCATCAGCCCTTGCTTTGCTGGATGATCAGGACAAGATCGATTGGGATGATCCAGTGGGGAAGTACCTTCCAGATTTTGTTCTATATGATCCATACGTCAGTAAGGAGATCCGTATCCGCGATCTTCTGTGTCATCGAAGTGGACTGAAAACTTTTAGCGGGGACCTGATCTGGTACGAAACCGGTTATTCCCGGGAAGAGGTTCTGAACAGGACAAGATACCTTAAACCTGCTCATGGATTCCGGTATGAATTTGGTTACTCAAATCTTGCTTTCCTTGCTGCCGGTGAGATAGTTCCCGCTGCCACAGGTATCAGCTGGGATGCCTTTGTGGAAAGCGAGATCCTGAAGCCACTGGGAATGAACCGCACGTTTATGAACCTTGACGGATTAAAGAACGATGAGAATGTTGCCAGTCCTCACCACGTTAACCTTGTGGATGATGAAACATATGTATTGCCCTACATGAAATGGGACAATGTGGCACCCGCGGCAAGCATGAATTCAAGTGCAATGGATCTTACCCGGTGGATACGTTTCCAGCTTGAACTCGGCAACTGGAATGATAAGCAGTTGATCAGCAGCGAAAACCTCTGGGAGACCCGTGAATTACATACAAGTAAGCCCCCGGATATAGGAAGCAGCCGAATCTGGCCTTCAATGCATTTTGCCGGATATGGACTGGGTTGGGAACTGTATGATTATCATGGGTGGAAAGTTATTGCCCACGAAGGAGGTTCGGATGGCATGTTAACAAGGCTTGTGATCGTACCCGAAGAGGATTTTGGTTTTGTCATGCTGACCAATAGTATAAGCGCCCTGACCATTGGACTGGAATACTACATCCTTGACCAGTATTATGCCGGGGAGAGTTATGACTGGTGCAATATCTATCTGAATAACGCGATGGGCTATCTGGAATACACTGATAATGAATGGAATGAATATATTGAGTCTGCCGATCGCAGCCAAAAGCCAAGCCAATCGTTAAGAGACTATACCGGAACATACTCATGCGACCTGTATGGAGATGTGGAGGTAAGCCTTAAAAGGGGATCTCTTGTTCTCGACTTTGTACCATCAGACCGCTTGATAGGAGACCTTACTGCATTTACAAAGGACACTTTCCTTATTGACCTCAGGGATATGCCGGCTTTTCCACAGGGTACGGTGAAATTTGAGCTGGATAATGCCGGCGTGGTCAGCGGACTGGAGGTTTATATACCAAGCCCTGATTTTGATTTTACTGAATTGGAACTTAGAAGAGTTAAATAACATAATCACCTCTCAATGAAATGTCCCTGGTCAACCACCCATCCACTGCTTGAAGAATATCATGATAATGAATGGGGTACACCAATTCATAATGACATCCGGCATTTTGAGTTTTTTACTATGGACCTTTTTCAGGCGGGACTTTCATGGCTGACTATTCTGAAGAAGCGGGAGGGATTTCGCGATGCTCTGGATGGATTCGATTTCCGGAAAATTGTACACTACGATGAAGCTAAAATTCAGGAACTTCTGGGAAACGAAAAAATCATCCGGAACCAGCTGAAGATCCGGGCAACTATTAATAACGCTCAGAAGTTCCTGGAAGTGATCGATGAATTCGGAAGTTTTGACAACTATATCTGGCAATTTACCGAGGGAAAAACAATACACAATTCATTCAGCGGGCAGAACCAGCTTCCTCCAAGCACAGGAATTTCGGACATTGTCAGCAAGGACCTTAAAAAGAGGGGATTCAAATTTGTAGGTACAACCATAATTTATGCTTACATGCAGGCCGCCGGGATGGTGAATGATCATATTTCTTCCTGTTTTCGTTACAGTGAACTACTTTAATACATACTTCATATCAAACTTATTACAATGAAAAGGATTACATTCTTATCAGCACTATTGTTGTTGTTGTTCGTCTGCAGCACTGCCCAGGAAAGAATCGTTGAAACACTTCAAACCGGCTGGAAATTTTCCAGGGGTGAAAATGAAGCTGCATTTAATGAATCTTTCAATGACTCTGAATGGCAGGATGTTATTGTACCGCATGACTGGGCCATCGAAGGTCCCTTCATTCCTGACGGCGATGGATTTACAGGAAAATTACCCTGGAAAGGGCAGGCATGGTACAGGAAAAAATTAGACCTTCCTGACAGCTATAATGGCAAGCGAATGTATCTGGTCTTTGACGGCATCATGGCATTCCCGAGTGTTTACCTTAACGGCAGGCTTGTCGGCAAATGGGATTATGGATACAATTCATTCTACCTGGATATCACTGAATTTGTGCAGGCAGGAAATGAAAATACTTTAGCAATACATGTTGATACCAGGGAACATGACAGCCGATGGTATCCCGGAGCCGGCATTTACAGGAAAATTCAAATGATTGCTGTTAATCCCGTCCATGTTGATATCTGGGGAACGTACATTTCCACTCCGGTATTAAAACCTAATTATGCAGATGTCCGGATCGCCACAACAATTAATAACTATTCAAAGTCAGATGATACAATTATTATAAAACATACTATCCTGACCGCTGAGGGGAAGACAGTTGCAGAGGGTGAAATTGCAAGGGCAGTCGGCGCGGACAGCAAGAAGATTTTAGAGACAACCCTGACAGTACCCAATCCGAGACGTTGGGATATCAGCAGTCCGCATTTATATAGTGTACTGACGAAAGTTTATCAAGAGTCTGAACTTATTGATACATATATTTCTTCTTTTGGAATCAGGGATATCCGGTTTACGGCTGATAACGGCTTTTACCTTAATGACCGGAGAATTCAGTTAAAAGGAGTTAACCTTCACCACGATCACGGTCCCCTGGGCGCAGCATTTAATTTGAGGGCTATGGAAAGGCAGTTACAAATAATGAAAAGCATGGGCTGCAATGCAATCCGCACGAGTCATAACACTCCGGCGCCTGAGTTGCTCGACTTGTGTGATGAGATGGGATTATTGGTGTTTGACGAAATCTTTGATAAGTATGATGGTAAAGCAGATATTCTCGAGGAGACAGATTTTGAGGAGTTCGCGCATAGAAATATCAGGAATTTCATTGTAAGGGACAGAAATCATCCTTCGATTTTTCTCTGGAGCGTCGGCAATGAAATTAACGATGTGCAATTGAATGAAAACGGGGGATTCCAAAAATTGAACACAATGGTTACCTATGTCAGAAAATATGATCCTACCAGGCCGGTTACCCTGGTTTGTGACATAACGCAGGCTGCAGAATTGCGCCACTTTGATTATTATGATGTTCATTGCTGGAACTATGGGCGAAGGTACAGACTGGCCAGGCAGATGGAACCCGGTAAGGCTGTAATAATAAGTGAATCTGCATCTACACTAAGCACCAGAGGATTCTACGAATTTCCACTTCCGGAAAACCAAACAGATTTTACCACTTCTCTACAGGTGAGTTCCTATGATTTAAATGCTCCAAGGTGGGCTGATTTGGCCGACGATGATTTTATGTGGCAACAAGACGAACAGTACATTGCAGGAGAATTTGTTTGGACCGGGTTTGATTACATGGGAGAACCAACACCTTATAACAATCGCTGGACAAATGAAAATGGAATGACAGACAGGGAGGCCTCCCGAAGTTCTTATTTTGGCATTGTTGACCTCTGCGGCATACCAAAAGACAGGTATTTCCTTTATAAAAGTTACTGGAATCCGGAGGTGCCTACGATTCATATTTTGCCCCACTGGAACTGGGAAGACAGAATTGGAGAGACCACACCTGTGTTTGTTTATACGAACGGGGACTGTGCTGAACTTTTTTTAAACGGGATGTCACAGGGTAAAAGATGCAAGGACCCCAAATCAGAAAACTCAATTGAAAGATTCAGATTAATGTGGAACGATGTGATATATGAACCCGGGGAACTAAAAGTTGTGGTTTATAAGGAAGGTTCGGAGATGGGAATTAAAACTTTGAAAACGGCGGGTGAGCCATATAAACTAAGACTTACTCCTGACAGAAAGCAGATTAAAGCAAATGGGGAGGACTTATCCTACGTACTTGTCGAAGCAATTGACAGGGAGGGTAATCTGTGTCCCCTGGCAGATAACCAAATATCTGTAGAGTTAAAGGGAGAAGGTATAATTGCCGGTGTAGGGAATGGCAATCCTCAATCCATGAACTCATTTAAATCAAATTCAGTAGACCTGTTTTACGGAAAGGCAATGTTGATCATAGGCTCGGGATTTTCAGCCGGAGAATTGGACCTTAGTGTTGATTCAGAGGGACTAAAGTCTGAGAAGCTTACCATCATGACTGGAAAATAAAAAGCCGTCCCACTGATAGCAGGACGGCTTCGGGCCAGGTTTCAGGTTAGGTTTAGCCTGGTTACTGCTTCGGCCCGAAAAGCAGAATGTCGTATATAAAACGGGAATTATTCCCGACTCATTGTGCCAATAATTTTAGTTCCCACTTTTATCAGGATCTTCCGGCCTTTCCGGGGGAGGAGCATACTGGTCCAATTGTCCCATAATAACCTCAATGGCCTTATTCAGCTGGTCATCTATACCATCGTATTCCCTTGCCGGATCATTCTCAATATAAATATCAGGATCGACTCCATGCCCTTCCATAACCCATCTGCTTTCCGTTGCTGAAGTGTTTGCAAATTCTGGTTTCGTCAGAACACCTCCGTCTATAAATGGTAGGCTGCCACGTATTCCTACAACGCCGCCCCATGTTCTGGTACCGATCACTGTTCCCAGTTTATAGTGTTTGAATTGGTATGGGAAAAGGTCTCCGTCAGATCCGGCCTCCTGGTTTATCAGCATAACCTTCGGTCCCATAACCATTCCGTAGGGTTTAGGTGTTCCGTAATCGATTCCTCTCTGATAACCAGCAATGCCAATTTCCCTTCGGAGCCTCTCGATTATCATAGGTGATACATTACCTCCGCCGTTGCCGCGGTCATCAATGATCAATCCTTTCTTATTCATCAGCTGGGGATAAAAATACTTGGCGAATTCATTGAGTCCCCCACGACCCATATCCGGAATATGCAGATAGCCAATCTGTCCATCGGTAGCCTCCTCGACAATGCGGATATTATTCTGTACCCAGTTGTAATAATACAGAGCGCTTTCATTGGCAATTGGTTTTACAAGAACCTTGCGCGAACCTGATTCGGAAGGATTTCCGTTGAGGGTCAGTTCAACCGTCTTGCCTGCCATGTTAAACAGTGCTGCATAGATATCTGTCATGTCTTTGGCAGACTTCCCGTTGACTGCAAGAATATAGTCACCCTCATTTGCTTCTATGCCAACTTCAGTTAAAGGAGAACGAAGAGCATTATCCCAGTTCTGTCCTTCGAGGATACGGTCAATCCTGAAATATCCCGAGGTATGCTTTGACAACCTTGCACCCAGATGTCCGGTCTGAATTCTTTCAGGCCCGTTGGGATCACGTGGGGAATTTACATAGGAGTGTCCTACATTCAGCTCACCAATCATCTCGCCGATAATGTAGGTAAGATCATAGCGGTGGTTAACATGCGGAACAAGTACGTCGTACTTGGCATGCATTGCTTTCCAGTCAACACCATGCATATTCTCAACATAAAAGAAATCACGCATCTGTCTCCAGCTCTCATCAAAGATCTGCTTCCATTCTACAGGATAGTCCGTCAGGACTTTCATGTCTGAAAGATCAATGGTTTCCTTAAGGGTAATCTTTGCCGAGGGAAGGTTGATCACTGCATATTTGGTGCCCTGCCTGACAAGCATCTTCTTATTGTTGGCTGAAATGGTGAATATTATGCCGTTTCCAAGTTCAGTCTCTTTTTCTGATTTCAGGTCATATACTTTTAAGGCAGACTGACCACCGAATGAACTCCTGCTGTTATAATAGACCTTACCATCAACGGGGTCGATGTTGGAATAATTCATGGGTTTAACGGGCAGGACAACTATCCTGTCCTCTATTCCCTGAAGATCGATCCTTGTTTCTTTATCTGTTTTTACTTCCTCCTTGTCATTCTTCTTGCCTTTTCCGCCCTCGGCTTTTTCTTCAGGTTTTTCCTCACTCTTCAGTTCAACTTCATCATTCTCAAGCGCAAATGGAGAAGGGGTATCGCTTGCCAGGGTTACAAGGTATACCCTGCTCATGTCGGAATAGGAATGGTTCCATTCGGTTCTTGAATAGGTGGGATTAAAATCCCTTGCAGAAGTGAAATACAGATATTTCCCGTCGGGAGAAAACCGCGCACCCTTTGATTCATACCAGTTGTCAGTGACAGGAAAGAATTTGCCCGTCTCAAGCTGGTAGAGATAGATGCGGTTAAATTCATTTTTGTCAGCCTCGGAAAAGGTAATCCATTTGCTGTCAGGCGACCAGTCGAAATCATTTAATTCAGATCTTTTGGATGTTTTTACAAGTGTGACCTTTTTACTGTCTACATCTACAAACTGCAGCCTGAGTTTCCTGTCGCTGAAGAGGATTTTCTTGCTATCGGGCGACCAGGCCATCTCGTATAAATAGGTTTCGTTGCCATTTGTTATCTGAACAGCAGGTAATTTTCCATCCTGTGACTGGATGTACAATTCCATTTCACCGGACTTATCCGAAAAATATGCGATATGCCTGCCATCGGGTGACCAGTGTGCATTCTGCTCATGAGCTCCGGCGCTTTGTGTAAGGTTTCTTGTCACACCGTTTTCAGCGGGCAATGAAAAAATCTCTCCCCTGGCGGAAAAAACAACTCTCTCACCCTTAGGGGAAAGGTCCAGGGTGCTTATATTTTTACTTGCATCTTTTAATTCAGTACGGCTGTATGAATTGTCATTGGCAATTTGTATGGATACCTTTTTGAATTCCTTGGTTTCTGTATCCATCTTATAGATATATCCGCCGTTTTCAAATACGATCTGTTTTTCACCAAGTGATGGGAACTTGACATCAAACTCGGTAAAATCAGTAATTTTTTTGGTTTCTTTCGTTCCAAGATTGTGAACAAACATATTCATTGTACGGTCTCGATCCGAAAGGAAAAAGATCTCATCTCCAGCCCACATTGGAATAATATCCTGTACGAGATTGTCGGTTATTTTCTCGGTAGTGCGTGTGTTGAAATCATGGATCCAGACCTCATCCACCTGTCCCCCGCGATAGTATTTCCATGTACGAAATTCCCGGAACACCCTGTTGTAGGCAATTTTACTGCCATCGGGCGACCATGAATGGAATCCTCCTTTTAAAAGAGGCAGCTCTTCACTCATTCCACCATCGACAGGTACCTTGAAAAGTGCACTTACAAAGAAACTTCCGGAATATTGACGGGATCGGTAACTTATATATTTACCATCCGGAGTCCAGTCCATCACTATATTATTTGGTCCGGCACGATCTGAGACATTGTCCCTTCCGAGTGTGGCAGTATAGGTTAGACGTTTTGGAGATCCTCCCTGAGCCGGGATGACGAATACCTCGGTATTTCCGTCGTACTGTCCGGTAAATGCAATCTTGCTGCCGTCGGGTGAGAAGCGTGGGAAAATTTCATAACCCTTATGACTGGTAAGCTTGCGTGCGATTCCTCCGTCTGCATCAACGGTGAACAGGTCACCGGCATATGAGAAAACGATCTGGTCTCCGTGTATCGCCGGAAATCTAAGAAGTCTGGCTTCTTCGGAAGCTTGCAGGGAAAGGGTTGTAATTCCTGCAAATAAAACGAAAAATGAAAGGAGCTTTTTCATAAAATTTAATAATAATTATAGATTAGGGATTAATTTAAGAATCTCTGTAGCAGTTTCCTGATACGTTTGGAAAGTAGTCCGTGTGGGACTGTCACCTGTGATGTTCTAATACTCTTAAACAAATCTCCGAATCTTTGCCTGTCACAAAAATATCATTTCTGCAAAGATCTGCTAACATTTATGTAACTTTTTTGACCGGACATCTGTCCCGGATGTTGAAAATTGAATTTTTCAGGCTCGACAGAACCACTATATTTGCTACAGAACAAGTGAAGTATTCCAAGAATGAAGCATTCGAGAACGATCCTTATATATACAGTTCTGGTTTTAAGTCCCATTTTAACCTCAAGTTACCACTTCTCATCACATGAAAGGTTTCAGGAAAGCCTTGATCCTCCCTTTCTTGATGCAGGAAATGAATGGGTAGATTCTGTTTACGAATCCCTCAGCCGGGACGAGCGGATCGCCCAATTATTCATGGTCAGGGCGTACTCCAATAAGGGAGAAGAACATGCCGAAGCAATCCTGAAACTTATAGATAAGTATAATATTGGAGGACTCTGTTTCTTTCAGGGAGGTCCCGTAAGACAGGCAATCCTTACAAACCGCTACCAGGCCGAGGCAAAAACACCATTACTGGTTGCCCTCGATGCCGAATGGGGTGCATCCATGCGGTTGGACAGCTGTATAGCTTATCCAAGACAGATGACCCTTGGTGCACTTAATGATGAGAACCTGATTCTGCAGATGGGACGGGAGGTTGGGAATCAGCTTAAAATGATTGGTGTAAATATGAACCTTGCTCCGGTCATGGATGTTAATAATAATCCCCGCAATCCGGTTATTGGCAGCAGATCCTTCGGGGAAAACACGGAAAATGTGAGCCGTAAGGGAATTGCATACATACAGGGTATGCAGGAAAGCGGTCTGTTATGCACAGCAAAGCATTTTCCCGGACATGGTGATACGGATAAGGATTCCCATCATACACTCCCGCTAATAAAACATTCAAGAGAAAGACTTTGGTCAACCGAAATGCAGCCATTCCGCGAAGCAATCCGGCAGGGCCTTACAGGAGTCATGATCGCCCATTTGGAAATTCCTGCTCTTGATTCTACCAGTGGAACAGCTTCCTCTCTGTCACATGACATTGTTACCGGGATTCTGAAGGAGGAGATGGGGTTCAGGGGACTCATAGTTACCGATGCCCTGGATATGGCGGGAGCGGATAAAAATCATTCTCCGGGAGATCTTGAAGCCCTTGCCTTCAAAGCAGGAAACGATATTTTGCTAATCCCCACCTCTGTGCCGAAAGGGATCTCAGCCATCAGGAAGGAAATTCGAAAAGGTAACCTGAGCTGGGAAAGGGTAGAGGAAAGCTGCAAAAAAATCCTGGCAGCCAAGTACTGGTCTGCGCTTGAAAACCCGCCCGAACCTGCAGGGCTGACCAACCGGCTGAATGATAACAACTACCTTGTTACACGTTCCCGGCTTTATCAGGGTGCGCTTACCCTGCTTGAGAACAAGAACGGGATACTGCCTTTAAAAAAGCTGGATACCCTGGAAATCGCGACGGTTATCATTGGTGATACCGGTTATAATGATTTCCAGAGATATATTGACCTCTACCTGCCTTCAACTCATTTTAATATTTCAAGGGAAGCAAGCGCAGAAGACTACCTTGAACTTATGGAGGAACTGGGGCCCTTTGACCTGATCATTACCGGGGTACACAATACCGATATGAGGGCATCTCAGAACTTCGGGATACGGGAAAATTCCATTCTTTTCCTGAACCGGCTTACTGATATAAAACCTACAATTGTTGCAATATTTGCCAGTCCCTACAGCCTGTCCCGGTTTAAATTTGGAAATGAACTGAAAGCATTGCTGATGGCATATGAGGATAAAAAGATTGTCCAGGCCCTAAGCGCCCAGCTTATTTTCGGAGGAATCCCCGCCCTTGGCAATTTGCCGGTTTCTGCAGGAGCCAGATACCAGGCCGGCGATGGGATCTCAACCGAGTCCTCCTTCCGCCTGAGGTACGGACTTCCCGAGGAAGAAGGTATTGATTCGAGACTTCTGTATAAAATTGATTCACTTGCTCTCGATGCCATCCGGGTTAAAGCCACTCCTGGCTGCCAGATCCTTGCCGCCCGCAACGGAATGGTATTCTATCACAAGGCATTTGGTCATCATACTTACAGACGCAGGGACACGGTCAACTGGTTTGACATCTACGATGTGGCTTCAATTACCAAGATCACAGCCACCCTGCCCGTTCTGATGCAGCTTAGCCAGGAGGGAAAATTTGACGTAAATGAACGCCTTGGCAATTACCTTCCATATCTGGATACATGCGATAAGGGTGATCTTCTGATTAAGGATATCCTGACACATCATGCCGGATTGACTCCCTGGATACCTTTTTATTACTCCACCATAGAACCCATGGATGCCGACCAGAACCTGATCAGCAAAAAGCTATCCCGCGATTACCCTTTTCGCCTCGCAGACCATATATTTCTTAATAAAAATCTCAGATATGTAGACGGAGCCTTTCAGAGCGAACCTTCCCTCCAATATTCTGTCAGGGTTGCTGATAACCTTTACCTGAACCAAACTTACCGCGACAGCATCATGCACAGCATCATCAATTCCAGTCTTAGGGATAAGAAAGAATACCTTTACTCAGACCTCGGGTATTATTTTCTGCATCCAATTGCTGATTCCCTTACGGGGATATCGCTTGAAAAATATACACAGGAAAACTTCTACCGCCCCCTCGGATCTAACTTTACCGGGTTTCTGCCTCTGAACCGTTTCCCCGGGGAACAAATAATACCTACAGAAAATGACCTGGTTTTCAGGAGACAGCTTCTGCACGGGTATGTTCATGATCCGGGGGCAGCCATGCTAGGAGGAGTGTCCGGACATGCAGGTGTTTTTTCCAATGCCAATGACCTTGCCAAAATAATGCAGATGTATTTGAACGGTGGTCATTATGGTGGGGTAAATTTCATTTCCGATACCATAATAGATAAATTTAATACCTGCATCCATTGTGATGAAGGGAACAGGAGGGGTATAGGATTCGATAAACCAGAAATGGATTACGAGAAGGACGGCCCGACCTGCCAGTGTGTCTCTCCCGACAGCTTCGGCCATTCAGGCTTTACGGGAACTCTGGTATGGGTAGATCCTGAAACAGGCATTTTATATGTATTCCTTTCCAATAAGATCCATCCCGACCAGGACAATCCAAAACTTGTGGAGATGAATGTACGTACAGAAATACAACAGGTGCTGCACGATGCCCTGATATACTAAATTAAATATTATGAAGCCAAGCCATATCGAGCACATAGGAATTGCAGTAAGCAATCTCGAAGAAGCGATCCGTTATTATGAGGATGTTATGGGATTAGAATGTTATGCCATAGAAGAGGTTGCCGACCAGAAAGTTAGAACAGCCTTCTTTATGGTCGGAGAAAGTAAGATCGAATTACTTGAATCCACTGATCATGAGGGACCTGTAGGAAAATTCATTGAGAAAAGAGGACAGGGAATTCATCATATTGCTTTTGCAATGGAAGATGCGTCAAAGGCACTTGAAGAGGCTGAGGAAAAAGGAGTGCAGCTGATTGACAGGACTTCGAGGAGGGGGGCTGAGGGACTTGATATCGGGTTTTTGCATCCGAAGTCTACTTTTGGCGTACTAACCGAATTTTGCAGCAAAAAATAATGATGACAGATAAATACAATTTTGCAGAATTTTAATACGTTACCTATTTATGAAAACAAATCGGATAATATTATTACTGACAGCCATATTTGTAATTGCCCTCTCTGGATGTAATAAACAAAAGGATCCTACGGTCAGACTTCAAAATGATAAGTTCATTACTTCCAATAAAACTATTTCACCGGCAGATGTTCTGAAATTCAAGTGGATAGCTGAAAAAGGGAAATCAGACCTTTATTCCTTTTCCATTCGTGTAAATGGGAATGACTGGTATGGGTACCCTGTAGACACTATACCTCCTGATACTTACTATGATTCCACTGATCTTGAGGGACCTGCGGTACAGGGGAACTATGCCTTTTCTTTTGTTGTGACCGATACGGATGGAAAAATCGGTGAACAGACCATAGTTATTACCGTAGAGTAAAGTATATTCTTAAGCATACAATCCTGTCCCGTAAATCCCTGAAACTCTTTCTATCTTTATGATCTCACACTAAGGCTTCGTAAAAGCTTTGAAATGAGTGTGATCATAAATAAACCTGAATATGGGAAAGACCGGTAGTGCGGGTAATCATGGCGGCAGAATCCGATCGGATTGTTTTGTACAAATCGAAATCAAAAACTCTGGTGGAGTAGTACTTGACCTTCAAAGCAGAGTGGATGCCTTATATGGGAAATCCATTCGTAAGCTCGTACTCATAATGATGGGAAATTTCGGGATACCGAATGCAGAGATCCTGATCAGGGACAGTGGCGCTCTCGAGTTTGTACTGGCCGCAAGGATTGAGGCTGCTGTTAAAAAGCTTGGGAAATCCTATATAGTATCTGATCTGCCTGGTGATCCTGCTGAATTCCCTGTATCAGATCGTGGACGCTTTAGGTTTACCAGACTGTACCTTCCCGGGAATAGTCCAGGCATGATGCTAAACGCAGGTGTTCATAAACCGGACGGGATAATTCTTGACCTCGAAGATTCAGTTGCCCTTGCAGTAAAGGACGACGCAAGGATACTGGTGAGAAATGCTCTTCGGATTGTGGATTTTTACGGTGCCGAAAGAATGGTCAGGATCAATCAATTGCCAGGGGGACTGGCAGACCTTGATGTTATAATTCCACAGAAACCCGACTTAATCCTCATACCAAAGGTCGAAGACCCTGAGGAAATTAAAGCCGTTGATGAAAAAATCCTGGAGATCTCACCGGACAGCACGGTTTTTCTGATGCCGATTCTCGAGTCAGCTATGGGAATAGAACGTGCATTTGAGATAGCCTCTGCGAGTCCGAATAATGTAGCAATGGCAATAGGCCTTGAAGATTATTCTGCGGATATGGGAGTTCAGAGGACCGAGGCGGGAGCAGAATCACTCTATGCACGGTCACGCATGGTTAATGCCTGCAAGGCATCCGGAATACAGGCAATCGATTCGGTATATTCAGATGTGGATAATGAGACCGGATTAAGGGCCACGGTTAAAAAATCCAAGGCTATGGGATTCGAGGGAATGGGTTGCATTCACCCCAGACAAATACCTGTTATCCAGGAAGAATTTACACCAACTTCTGATGAAATTGAAAGAGCCAAGGCTATCGTACTGGCGTTCGAGGAGGCAGAACAAAGGGGACAGGCAGTAGTAAGCCTCGGTTCAAAAATGATTGACCCGCCTGTTGTAAAGCGTGCCCAAAGAACAATAGATCTAGCAATTCAAATGCATGTGGTCTCTGAAAACTGGAGGACTAAAAATGAATAATCCCGATTATATAAAGAACGCTGCAGGCCGAATGGTCCCTGTTATGGTGAATGGTAAACCCCAGGTCGAATTTAAAGGAGTCAATAAGTACAGGCCGGATGGAAACAAGTACGCTCCTCCAATCCCCAGCAGCAATAACTATCCATCAGACGGAGATAAACGCGTCCCTTCTCTCAAAGAAGCCCTTAAGAAATCCGGGCTGAAGAACGGCATGTGTATTTCCACACATCATCATTTCAGAAATGGGGACCTGCTTGCAAACCAGATTTTTGATGTAGCTCATGAGCTAGGTGTAAAAGATCTGGTCTGGTTTCCCTCAGCGTCTTTTCCATGCCATGAGTACCTGATCAAATACCTTGAAGATGGTACAATTCATCATATTGAAGGAAGCATGAACGGCCCCCTCGGACGCTTTACTTCAGAAGGCAAAATGAAGGGATTGGGCGTTCTCAGGTCTCATGGAGGCAGGTACCAGGCTGTACAGGATGGGGATATCCACATTGACATTGCAGTAATAGGAGCGGGTAGTGCAGATCCATTCGGCAATGCAAACGGACTCAGCGGTCCCTCAGCAAGCGGATTGTTAGGTTTTGCATTTGCCGATTCTCAATATGCTGACAGGGTAATAGTTGCTACGGATAACATGGTTGATTTTCCTTGCATTCCCTGGCAGATACATGGTAATTACGTGGATTTTACTGTTGAAATGGACAGGATTGGAGATCCAGAGCAGATAATTTCTGGTACAACAAGAATTACACGCAGTCCTGACCGGCTCTTTCTTGCAGAACTTACAGCCCGCTTTTGTGAAGAAGCAGGAATAATCAAAGATGGATTTTCTTTCCAGAGTGGTGCCGGAGGAACTTCACTTGCTGTTGGTGAGTATTTCAGGAAAATAATGAGGGAGAAACAAATAAAAGCCCGGTTTGCCAGGGGAGGCAGCAATACCTACCTGGTATCCATGCTTGAGGAAGGACTGGTAGAGTTTATTCTTGATGGACAAACCTTCGATCTGGAAGGTGTGCGCTCTATGCGTGAAAACCCCTCTCATGTATGGACCAGTCCCTTTACATCCTACAACCATCACAGCAAAGGGAATTTTGCAGGAATGGTCGATGTGGTTATTTTAGGCGCCACAGAGATTGACCTTGATTTCAATGCCAATGTTGTTACCCATTCAGATGGATACCTTCTGCATGGGGTAGGGGGATGGCAAAACTGCCTGTTCTCAAAAACTGTTATACTGCCGGTACCATTGTTCAGGGACAGAATACCGGTGATCCGGGAAAAAGTTACGACACTCTGCGGACCCGGGGAAATGATCGATGTGGTGGTAACAGAACGGGGAATCGCCATTAATCCTCTTCGGAAAGACCTGCTTGATAAAGTAAAAGGTTCAGGACTTCCCCTGACGAGCATTGAGGAACTCTGGAAAGAGGCAGAAAAAATATGTGGCAAACCTGAATCTCTGGAACATGGTGATAAGCCAGTTGCTGTTGTAAAGTGGGTTGATGGTACCCTTCTGGATACTGTATGGGAAGTAAAATGATCTATTCCGAACTATCATCATTGTAACTGAAAACTTCCACCCCGTCATTCTCAGTCATATCATCCTTGTAATGAATCTTCAGTCTTACAGAATCCCTTAAGAAATTTATCCTTCCAATTTCGATCTTTGTGATATCAAGGCTGGTACGTTCTTTAAGGTCCTTGATCAGTTCTGCCCTGCGGTCGGGTTGAACCAGTTCCACTTTCTCATAATCAATGACCTTTTTTACTATGTTTTGCATAAGCCAGACTCTCTCAAGGAGATATACCACTATAATGGTTATTATATTGGTAAATACCAGTTCGAGATAACTTATAAAGACATTTGAAAGACCGTTGATGACTGAAATACCGATAACGATGAAAAGGTATGTCATCTCTTTTATCGGTATGGGATTGGTACGGTATCGAATGATACCGAATATGGCAAATAATCCGAGGGCGAAACCGAGTTGTAATCCGATATTATCTAGCAGAAAACAAATCAGGAACACGATTACGCTGATAAGGGTAAACGCAAACAGATAATTCTTTTTTTTGGCAACAGAATAATAAAGACCACGAACTATGATGGCAATTACCAGGAAATTGAAACTGAACCTAATAACCAGTGACAGAAATGCATCCAGATCAAAGAATCCGGTACCCAGCATACTGCCCTGTTCAGCTTGCAGTAGAGTAAAATCAGTAAACATATTCTATCTTATTTATTTTAAGAATATTTTCCTTAAATCTATTATATTTTATCGGACTTTTCAAAAGGATTGTTCCAAGACAATACTTGCTGCTTGACCCGGGGTAGATATGTGCAGCCTTCAGTATCTTCATGAATTCGGTTGATCCGTTTGACTTATCACGCTTTACTTCGGCAATGCAAAGGAAGGGCAGGGCCTTTTCCTCCTCGTTGTGACGAAAAGAAATCTCATAATCAATGGTAATGCGTTCAAGGGAACTCACACTAACAAGTGTTATCCTCCTGAAAAGGGTCCATAACGCGGGACTAAGTTCTTCCGGGTTAAGAGGGGATTGTTTTTCAATATAATTCCCGGATTCTACGGAAAGTTTATGTTCAATTTTGTCAACTTTTGTCCGTGATTTCCTGGTCCTGTCATTGGATACTTTCCTTTTGACCTCCAGAAAGATTGTCCCTGTATCCTCATACTCCCGGAATCTAACCTTGTACCTTGGCCGGATCCCATTATGGTGCTCAAAATATGTTTTGAGTCCAGGCGTATCGAAGTAAAGGGAATTATACCTGAATATCCTCTTTTCCTTGATTGTCAGTACCCTGTAAAGTCCAGAGGCTCTGGTCAGGAGCACAGGCAACATTACAGATGGGAAAATATACTTTGTATCAGTCCTGTTCATCAACTGCACATTATCCATTTCTTCCAGTGTAATAGGAGAAAATTCTTGAACAGATTCGATGATTTCCTTGTATTCATTTCCCATACTGGTAAAGATAATTTTTTTGCTTTATATAAAAGATATTTTAGTATCATTGCTAGTTGTATTTCAGGAGATGAAAAAGTATCGTTGCATAGTTTGCGGGTATGTTTATGACCCGGTAGAAGGTGATCCGGATGGAGGTATACCGCCCGGTACAGCCTTTGAAGATATACCTGACGATTGGGAATGTCCGGTTTGTGGAGTAAAAAAATCAGATTTTGTAGAAGACGACTGGTAAAGCCTGGATTAATTTTCCGGAATCCTATAGAGTACTTCAAGCAATAATTTCCAGAATTTTTCCGTGGTTCCGATATGAATCCTTTCGGTTGGGGTGTGGGCACCCTTGATTGTGGGACCGAAGGATAACATATCCAGACCTGGATATTTTTCCAGTATCAATCCACATTCAAGTCCCGCGTGAATAGCCCTTACAACCGGAACCTGGCCGAACAGGTCTTTATATGCAAGCCTGGTAATATTGAGTATCTCGGAATCCGGGTTCGGGGTCCAGCCAGGATAGCCATCCGAGTGCTCAACTATTGCACCTCCAAGTTCAAAACAGCGGGCAACACGGTCAGCAATGATTTTTTTGCCAGATTCAAGGGAGCTTCTCTGGCTTGTGGTAACAATGGCGGTATCTGTTTCCTCAAATTTAACCGATGCCAGATTTGTAGAGGTTTCAACGATCCCTTCCAATGTCTCGCTCCAGCTTATCACCCCGTGGGGTATGCATCTCAATGTCTGCAGGAAGACTAGCTGCTGCTGCTCGGAGATCACTTTTTCAGGCAGATCCGTCCTCTCAAGTTCCAGGTACATATCTGGTTCATAATCTTTCAGTTCGGTACGGATCGAATCCGAAAACTTTCTGAAATAGTTCTCGAGACCTTCAATTTTATCTTCTGCTACGGTAAAAACTGCAAATGCATCCCTGGGAATCGCGTTCCTCATATTGCCTCCGTCAGCCAGGGCCATACTTATTCGGAATTCATTCGTTGCATGCAGGAGAAACCGGTTAAGTACTTTTATGGAGTTTCCCGGACTCTTATGGATCTCATCACCCGAATGCCCCCCGTTCAGTCCCCCGACCCTTATTTTAAAACCTTGTGACGAAGTACCAGGTTTTTGAGTTTCAAAACGGAATGTTCCACAGGTATCAATTCCTCCGGCACATCCTATAAATAATTCTCCCTCATCCTCCGAATCAAGATTCAGGAATATATCCGCATCCATGAATCCCGACTTAAGGTACTTTGCACCTGTCATACCTGATTCCTCATCCACCGTAAAAAGGCATTCAATTGGACCATGAATCAGATCCCTATCTTCAAGGATAACCAGCTGTGCTGCAATACCAATGCCACAGTCTGCTCCCAGGGTTGTACCTGTGGCATGAATCCATTCACCTTCTTTTACCAGAATAATTGGATCGCGCGTAAAATCATGTGAGGAACTGGGATCCTTCTCACCAACCATATCAAGGTGGCTCTGAAGTACAACTGTCTTACGATTCTCCATACCTGCGCTGGCAGGCTTACCAATTATCACATTCCCAACCTCATCACGCCTGGCCTCCAGATTATTCTTTCCGGCAAATTCAAGTATATGGGAAATTATCTCCTTCTCGAGTTTTGAGAGTCTGGGAATTTTGCATATTTCCTCGAAGTGTTCCCACACTCTTGAAGTGCTTATATTTTTAGTATTTTCCATCTGTGATAGCTGGATCTGAATTTTTTTATAAAATAAATGATTAATAACACATGCCCGACAAAATGGGAATGCTTTTTTTTCAGCTACTTTTGGGTCTTTACTAACAGAAACCCACAACTGTCAAAATGAACAAGAGAATAATCGTATCGATGCCCGGAGATGGGATTGGAAGAAATGTACTTGAGGAAACAATCCGCATACTTGATGCCGCAGGATTTGCAGCAGAATATATTGAAGCTGATATAGGATGGGAGTTCTGGAGACAGGAAGGTAATCCCCTTCCGGAGCGGACCATCAAACTACTTGAACATCATAAAATCGGACTTTTCGGTGCAATTACATCCAAACCCAAGGAGGAAGCAGCTGAAGAGCTTGATGACTCACTTAAGAATAAAGGATTAATTTATTCAAGTCCCATAGTAGGCCTTCGCCAGCATTTCAACCTTGATGTTTGTATACGACCATGCCATACTTACCCCGGAAACCCACTGAACTTTATAAGAAGGGGATCAGGGGATGTAATTGATGAGCCGGCCGTTGATGTGGTTATTTTCAGGCAGAACACCGAAGGATTGTACGGAGGGGTTGAATGGACCGATCCTCCTGATAAGGTATATGAGGCCCTTCTCAGCCATCCGAGGTTTGTTAAGAATTTTTCCGGTGTACCCCAAAATGAGCTTTCAATATCTACCAGGATATTCAGCAGGGCAGCAACTATGAGGATCCTTCGCGCAGCTTTTGAATATGCAAGGAAGTATAAATACAGGTCGGTAACAGTTTGTGAAAAGCCAAATGTTATCCGCGAGACATCGGGACTTATGGTCAGGCTTGCGAAGGAGATACAGAAAAATGAATATCCGAATATAGAATTGTGGAACACAAATATTGATGCTCAGATGATGTGGCTGACAAAAAACCCTGAAAATTACGGAGTGATAGTGGCCGGGAATATGTTCGGGGATATTGTTTCAGATGGTTTCGCGGGTTTGATCGGGGGACTCGGATTTGCATGCAGTGCAAATATAGGTAAGGATGTGGCAGTATTCGAACCAACACATGGATCTGCTCCAAAGTATGCAGATTATAAAACATCAATTGTTAATCCGATTGCTATGGTAGAATCAGCATGTATGATGCTGGATCATATTAATGAAAATAAGCTTTCTTCGAAAATCCGCATAGCGATCGCAACAATTGTAAACGAAGGAAAGGTCCGTACCTATGATATGAAAAAACTTCCCGGAAGCGAAGATGTCATTCAAAAAGGGGCTGCCTCAACACGGCAGATGGCGGATGCTATAATTGAAGCTTTTTAATCAATTGTATTCAGATGAAAGATAAAGTATATGAACTCTGGCCTGAACTCGAATGGATTGAAGATCCTGAGCTTAGGGAACAAACAGCAAATACATGGGAACTTGCATTGTCTAAAAGTGCACTCTCTGCTGAAGATTTGAATACCATACCTTTTACCCTGCTTGTGCCAGACCTGGAGGTTTCCTTCATGGACCATAAGCGTTGTGTTGTGCATATAGCAAGGGACTGTGGTGAACAGATAAAAACCCACCTCGGGAAAGGACTGTCTGTAAATATGGATATACTCCTGTCAGGAGCTATTCTTGCTGATGTGGGAAAACTTCTGGAGTACGAGAAAAAGGAGGGGAATGTCGTTCAGGGGAATTATGGCAAATATCTGCGGCATCCCTTCTCAGGTGTAAGCCTGGCAGAGTCCTGCGGAGTACCTCCCGCAGTATGTCATATTATTGCAGCACATGCAGGCGAGGGTGATCATGTTAAACGCTCTGTCGAAGCATATATAGTACACCATGCAGACTTTATGACCTTCCTCCCTTTCAAGAGCCGGCTGGAGATATAAAATTTTTATCTGATAATTTATTTTCTTTACTTTATGCCTTCCCTAAACCGGCGGGTGTACCATGCTGAGCTTTGATCAGATACTTGTCTTCGTTGTTCTCCTGTTTATTCTCATTTCCCTCTACAGGGAGATCCTCGGGCCGGCATTCACTTTCCTTGTTGGGGTAATCGTTCTTGGGATTTTTGGTGTGCTGACACCCTCCGAGATACTCAGGGGATTTGCCAATGAGCAAATCGCTGTTATTCTTCTACTGCTTCTTCTTGGAGATATAATCAGGCGTACTGCCGTAGTCGAGGTAATATTTGACAGGTTGTTCAAATCGGCTCGTTCTCACCGTGGTTTTCTGAGTCGCATGACCCTGCTGATTTCAGGTTTTTCGGCTTTTCTGAATAATACACCCCTTGTTGCTGTAATGATACCGTATGTGCATTCATGGTGTAAAAAGAACAATATTTCGCCCTCGAAGTTCCTTATTCCCCTTTCTTACGCTGCTATTCTTGGGGGTTCTGCTACCCTGATTGGCACCTCCACCAACCTGATTGTGGCCGGGATGGTCACGGATCAAACCATTATTCCAGATCTTGAACCCCTGAAGATCTTTGATTTTATTTCTGTAGGATTGCCAATGATCTTTATTGGATGGCTCTATCTGATGATTTTCGGTTCGAAGCTTCTGCCTTCGAGGCCGGATGCCATGGAACAATTTTCCCTTGGCAAAAGGGAGTATCTCCTTGAGGCGAAGGTTAAGGACAAATCACCCCTTATAGGCAAGACTACAGAGGAAGCTGGACTTCGTCATAAGCCTGGTTTCTATATAGTTGAGATATGGAGAAGGGGTTACAAGATTACTGTTTTCGGTGCAGATTTCCTGCTTGACAAGGGTGATGTACTTATTTTTGCCGGAGATACCGTGGCCATTGCAGATATGATCAGTTCAAACACCGGACTTGTAATCCCAGAGGTCGGAATGCTTACACATAAGTCCCGTGCCGAAGTTGTTGAAGTTGTTGTATCTCAAAATTCAACCATTGCCAATAAAACTGTCAGGGCGGCCAACTTCAGGAGTAAGTACGATGCCGCAATTGTATCGGTACACCGTAATGGTGAACTGATCAAGGAAAAGATAGGGGAGGTAGTACTAAAGTCGGGTGATGTTCTTCTTCTTTTTACCGGTGAGAATTTTGTGGCACGTACTGTTGCAACAAAAGACTTTTATTTCATTTCCAAGGTAAAGGAATTGGTAAAACTTGAATGGTATAAATCTGCAGTGCTGCTCGGAGGCTTGCTGGTCGCTATTGTTCTGGCCGCACTTGACTGGTTTCCTCTATTCCTGAGCCTGCTTATAATTATTATCCTTTCCCTTGCCATGAAAATCACCCAACCACGGGAATTGCCACGGGCTATTGATTACAACCTCGCACTTATCATAGTCCTCGCACTTGCCCTGGGGATTGCTATGGTAAAAACAGGTACAGCCGACCTGGTCGCGAATGGGGTTATACGGCTATTTGCCCCACTTGATAAGATCGGGATACTTGCAGGCATCTACCTGATTACTACCATCCTGGCTGCATATATTACAAGCAAGGCTGCAGCTGCCATAATTTTCCCGATTGCCCTGCAGACAGCAGTGAACCTGCAGCTTGATCCCATGCCTTTTATTCTGGTCACGGCATTTGCCTCTTCAGCTAATTTTATGACACCTGTAGGGTTCCAGACCAACCTGATGGTCTACGGTCCAGGTGGATATTCCTTTAATGATTTCTTTAAGGTCGGGGCGCCCCTGACCCTGCTCTATATGGCTGTCACCATTACCATTCTTTCACTTATTTATTTCTGATCCTGCTCCCTTATGCATTTCAAGGAATATCTATTAATCGCACTCGAATCTGCCCTGCTTGCGGGGGAGGCTATTATGGATGTTTACAGGAAGCCGGTGTATGAAAAAGAATTCAAGGAAGATAATTCACCTGTTACTGAGGCAGACTGGGCAGCCCATGATGTGATAATGGAAAAACTTAAGGTCTCCGGTTTCCCCGTTCTCTCAGAAGAGGGCAAAAAAATTCATTACAATGAAAGAAAAGATTGGGAAAACTTCTGGCTTGTGGACCCCCTGGATGGCACCAAGGAATTCATAAAAAGGAATGGGGATTTCACAGTAAATATTGCCCTGGTCAACAGGCAGGAAGCCGTTCTTGGTGTATTGTATGCTCCACAGCATGACCTTATGTATTTTTCGGATGCAGGATCGGGAGCTTTCAGGATGGAACATTTTTCAAAAGTCTGGCCTGACATTAACTCAGAGGATGATCTTGGCAGACATGCAATCTCCCTGCCCATGGATTTTGGGAATAAACCTTTCAGCGTGGTTGCAAGCAGGTCACACAGGAACGATCAGACAAACCAATATATCGAGTCACTCAGGAAAACTCATCCGGATCTTGAAATTGTCTCACGCGGATCTGCATTAAAATTTTGCCTGGTAGCTGAAGGATCAGCAGATATTTATCCCCGTTTCGGTCCCACATGGGAATGGGATACAGGTGCAGGACAGGCAATTGCCGAAGCTGCTGGATGCACTGTATTTCTGGATGATCGTGATGCTCCGCTTATCTACAATAAGGAAGATCTTCTGAATCCGTTTTTTATTGTGAAGAGGGACTAATCATCGAAGATTATCACAGCCTTTTCACCTTTTGAATTTGCCCATGCCCTGAGCATCCCTGAAGTATTGAATTCCATTGCAATATTTCCGTATCTGTCCACACAGATTACGCCACCTTTCCCCCCGGCATTTTTAAGTTTATTGTGAACAACCTCTTTCGCCGCTTCCACAACTGAGAGCCCTTTGTATTGTATCAGGGCGGAAATATCATGTCCGACAGTATACCGCATAAAGAATTCCCCATGTCCTGTACCGGAAACTGCGCAGCTTAGATTGTTGGCATAATTCCCTGCACCGATGATGGGGGAGTCCCCTATCCTCCCGTATTTCTTATTCGTCATGCCTCCTGTTGAAGTTCCGGCTGCAAGGTTCCCCTCACTATCCAGTGCCACACATCCTACCGTACCATATTTTTCCACTTCCTCCCTCTCCAGCTGTCTCTGAAGGTCGTTCCATCGTTTCTCTGTGTGGAAGTAGGAAGAATCCACAATTTCAATGCCATATTCAGTTGCGAACTTCGAGGCACCTTCACCCATCATAAGTACATGGGGTGATTTTTCCATAACCATCCTGGCTGCAGAAATAGGATTTTTAATATCTCCGACACCAGTCACTCCTCCTGCATTAAGAGTTTTTCCCTCCATAATGCTTGCATCGAGTTCATTCTTCCCTTCGTGGTTGAACACAGCACCCTTACCGGCATTAAACAGGGGTGAATCCTCCAGTATGCGAATGACTGCCTCCACTGCATCGATACTGCTACTTCCGGATGAGAGCATATTACTTCCAGTTTCAAGTGCTTCCGATAGTTTTAGTTCTATAGCCGTTGCCCTTTCCTGGCTTATGTTTTCAGGACTAATATTCCCTGCACCTCCGTGAATGACAATTGAGTATTTATAGCTTTCCTGTGCCTTTATTCCAGGAATAATAGACAGTACGATTAGAATTAAAATGTATTTTTTCATAAGGTCCAGGTTTATCCAAGTGCTCGTAAAATCTGCTCTCTTCCGGGGCAGGATATAAGGGAACAAAAATATTTCAAAATTAACAATGATATTTTGAAATATACAACATTAAATATCAGAATTTGTCTCAAAAACAATGAGACATACTAACCGTCGGGCAGACGGAGATGGTCTGTCGAGCGAACCGCATTAGTGGTCGGCAGCAGAAACCTGCAGGAATCCGCGAGGAAGTACTGCCTGTGGCTTTATAGAAGCCATGGAATCCCCTTCGTTTACGGAGGGTGAGGATGTCAAATTGTGCTTAACTCCTTACTATTCATTAAGCTTGACATTGCCATACATGGTAATCACTTTCACAGTGGCTGCCGGATCAGTCTGGCTTCCAACAGTACCGTTTACCTTCATTGAAGTATTTTCCTGGATCCTGCTGACTTTTCCTTCATCAGGATAATAAATTTTACTGTATGATGCTTCCCCATCAAGTTTGTATGAGGCATCTTTATCAATGCCTATCTTATAAGTACCGTATCTTGAATCTATATTGATCGCTTCAAAATCGGCTGAAATATATCCGATTGTAACTCCGGTATACCTGGTATCTGCTTCCAGCTTTTTACCCAGTTCATCAGCTTTGATGGATGAGTAGGATGTATTAACCACAAGGTTAGATACCTTGCCCAGAGTATACCCGTCATATTTACCTTCTATAACTACAGAACTGGCTTCATTAATTCTAAGCTTCATGTAGGATGTATAGCCCACAAATGCCCTGATCTTTTCTATTTCGAGACCTGAATATTTTATATTAGCCTTCAGCCAGTTCGCTTCAGTGATGCTGCATCCGTTTGCGTAACCAAGGCGGACAGTGTTCAGCGGCTTGACGTTTCCACGGCTCAGTTTATTAACCTTAAGTTTTCCGTATTTAACTTCAATATTCGCAAGTCCTGCCACTTCATCAATAGATACATGCCCGTATTTGTTATAAAGGTCAAGGTTGATCTGTTTAGGCATCTGGACGGTATAGTTAATTTCAAATTCATTTCCGTTTTTCCAGTTGCCTGAGCGGCTGAATTTTTCATTGATCCGAGTCACTGCCTTGATCTCGTTGCCACTGGTAGAAAAATTTATATCAATATAGTTGAGAAGCTTCTGGGCTCTCTCCTCATCTGCATGATTGACAACAACTACAACGTCGATCCTGACCTTCATGTTATCCCAGTTCTGAACATCAATGTTCCCATACTTATTATTCAGTATAAGGGTAGTATTTTCACTGGCGTCATATTCTTCATGGTATTCTTTTGTAAGCTCACCCGCATAGG
>DRHS01000126.1 GCA_011053095.1 Bacteroides sp. | reverse complement strand
GATCTGGAAGAAAGAGCAAACCTAATCCTCGTGAGCGGAGAGGAGGCGCCTGGGGAGGATCTGTTAAAAGATGCCATGAGGAGGTCATGGGGTCCTGATGACGGGGGACTTAAAATTCAGAAACTACAAGGGAAAGACATTGTAGAAATCAAATCTGAACGGGTTTTTATAGATCCTGCAATTGTTGATCTTTTTGAGGAGGCAGATCTTGAAAAAAAATTCATACTCACCTATTTTGTCAATGGTTTCCGTTACCGGGAAAAGGAAACACCGTATTCATTTGTTTCCACACTTGATGGAATAGAAAGTCAGGGAATTCGTGTCAATGAATGGCTGGCGAGTGACCTGGGAATAAAAATAGGAGATACGCTTCATGTGGACTATTTTGTCCCGGGTCCCCTAAGAAACCTGGAAGAACACAGCATTAAACTGCGTGTAGAAAGTGTCATGGCCATACAGGGAGATTTTGCCGATGAAAACCTGGTGCCTGATCTTCCGGGACTCTCAGATGCGGGACATTGCCGGGAGTGGGAAGCAGGAATACCCATTGATCTTGATAAGATCAGGACAAAGGATGAAGACTACTGGAACCGTTACAGGGGAACACCAAAGGCCTTTGTTTCACCCGAAACTGCTGAACTGCTCTGGAAAAACAGGTTTGGCGATTATACCTCAATTCGATTTCCCGGTGATGAATCCACTAAAGAAAATATTGAAAGCCTGGTATGGGAGAAACTGGATCCTGCTGACCTGGGTGTCAGCATGGAGAATGTCCGGGAGCTTGGCTTCAATGCTGCCCGGGGCGGGGTTGATTTCAGCCAGTTATTTCTCTCTCTAAGTTTCTTTGTACTCATCTCGGCAATGATACTGACACTTCTGCTTTTCCGCCTGAACCTTCATGTAAGAATTGCCCAGGCCGGAACATTAAAGGCGATGGGTTATTCAACAAAACTTATCCGTCGGATATTTCTTGCCGAGGGTGCATTTACCGCTCTGGCAGGGGGTATTCCGGGAATATTCCTGGCCATACTTTTTACCGGGGGCGTATTCCGCATGCTGGAATCCCTCTGGTCTGATATAGTAAGAACAAGCATTCTGGAAATATCAATTCAGCCGATGACCCTGATTACAGGCTATCTTATTTCAGTACTTGTTTCCTGGCTGGGGATCTACCTGATCCTGAACCGGCATCTTCAAAAATCACCTGTTCAGATCCGGCAGAGTCCCTGGAGAACCACCTCCGGCAAGAAATCAATTTTCTCGGTTATTGGTGCAACTGTGAGCCTTGTTGGGGGACTGGCCATAATTGTTTTCAATGTACAGGATATAAGTCCCTCAAAAAGTACAGCCTTTATGACAGCGGGTGTATTAATCCTGATATCCCTGGTTTTATTTATGGACCTGTATTTCCAGGGACTGGCTTCAAAAGGCAGCAGTGATCTTACATTTCAAAAGCTGATTCTTAAAAATGCAGGAAGAAACAGGCAGAGGAGATTTGCCATCATCCTTCTTTTTGCCCTGGGCACATTTACAGTAGTGCTGACCGGATCTAACCGGAAAGATTCAGGGAGTTCTTCTGAAGATTTGTCCAGCGGCACCGGCGGATTTGGGTATTATGCCGAGTCCACCATCCCCATTCTTTTCGATCTGAACAATTCAGGAGCCAGGATGGAGGCGGGAATAGAAGGGAAATATACATTTATCCAGTTCCGTAAAAACGATGGTGACGATGCAAGCTGTCTTAACCTTAACAGGGTAATCAGTCCTGTCCTGCTGGGTGTAAACCCGTCCGGACTTGAAGGAAGGTTTCGTTTTGTTTCAGGAACAGAGGATCTGGAATCCGGGAATCCATGGAAATCTCTTGAGAGGGTTTTACCGGGCGGAGTGATCCCTGCCATAGCCGACCAGACAGTAATTCAATGGGGACTCGGAAAGAAGGTGGGTGATACCCTGTTTTACAGGAATGAGTCGGGAGACAGTTTGAAAATAAAACTTATCGGGGGCATTGCCCCATCGGTCCTCCAGGGAAATGTTATCATCTCGGACAAAAATTTCCTGGACCATTACCCCTCTTCAAGCGGTGCATCAGTTTACCTGGTTGAACCAGCTCAGGATGAGGAAGATGAATCAATAACTGATTTGACAAGAGCACTGCGTGACAACGGCTGGTATATGACAGATTCACACCTGCGCCTTGCAGAATTTGAATCCGTTCAAAACACATATCTCTCCATTTTTGCCCTTCTGGGAGTCCTGGCCATACTATTGGGTACTGTGGGATTGGGCATTGTTCTTGTACGGGATATCATGGAGCGCAAAAAGGAGATAGGCTTGCTGCAATCCTTTGGTTACGGTTCTGGCCGTATTTTCAGGTTGTTGTTTACGGAATATTTCCTGTTAATCAGCGCAGGCATACTCGCCGGCTTTATTACCGGGGTGATTTCCACCCTTCCGGAATTTGTGTCAGTAGGATATTCCCAGGTTATACGGAGTCTTTTAATGATCCTTACTATTCTTTTGATAAACAGTGTTTTGTGGATTAGTGTCTTCGTATGGCGGAATATTTACAAAGATTTTGAAAAATTACTTGGACAAGAATGACAAATCAATAAAATATGAAAGCAATTGCAATTACAGTATTGGGAATGATATGTTTCATGGCTTCAGCGCAGGAAACAGCAACAACCAAATGGAGAGGTCCCACAGGCGATGGAATTTACCATGAAACCGGATTGTTGGATAAATGGCCGGAATCCGGTCCCACAATGATATGGCATTTCGACGAGCTGGGATTGGGATATTCTTCTCCTAGTTTCGCAAATGGAAGGATCTATATAACCGGCATGGTTGACCATACAGGTTATGTGTTTGTACTGAGTGAATCCGGGGAGCTAATCGATAGATTTGAATATGGTGAAGAGTTTTACACGAGTTACCCGGGTTCAAGATCCACTGTTACTGTGGCTGGTGAACTGATGTATATTATAAGCGCAAGGGGAGGACTGGTTTGTATGAATTCCGGGAATGGAGAGATTAGATGGGAAATTAATTTGTTCAAAGATTTTGATGGTAAAAATTTACAATGGGGGATGAACGAGACTCCCCTTGTTGACGGGAACATACTCTATTGTACGCCGGGTGGATCAAGGCGTAATATGGTCGCCCTTAACAGGTTTACTGGCAAACTAATTTGGGAATCAAGGGGAAAAGGAAACCTGTCAGCATATTGCACTCCCTTGCTGGTTGAACTTTCCTCCCGGAAAATTTTAATAACCCACACGGAGAAAAATATTATATGCCTTGATGCAAAGGATGGGAAACTTCTATGGTCTCACTACCATGCAAATACTTATGCCATTCATCCGAATACCCCGATTTATAATGATGGATCTGTATTTTGCTTCAGTGGTTCCGGGCAGGGTGGTGTAATGATTGAGCTGAATGAGTTTGGGAATATGAAAAGGGTAAAGTGGGTTGATAAAACTCTTGATAGCAAGATGGGGGGTGCCGTGCTTCTGGATGGCTATATCTATGGTTCGGGGGAACTGAACCGAAGCTGGAAAAGCCTCAACTGGGAGACGGGAGAACAGGGATATAGCTCCAGCATTGTGGGACAGGGAGTGATTATTTCCGCGGATGGTAAGCTTTATCTGTACAGCCAGAGAGGAGAACTTGTAATGGTGCCTGTCAATCCCAATGAATTTACCATTACCGGAAATACCAGAGTTACTATGGGCTCAGGGCAGCACTGGGCCCATCCGGTGATTAACAATGGCCGATTATTCGTTCGCCATGGAAATGTCTTAATGGCCTACGCCATCCGATAATTCAACTAATTCCGCATACCCTGATTATTACCTCCAAATCCATTTCAGGATGAAAGCAAGGATCTATTCAGTCATTTTACTTTGTGTAGTTGCAGCGGGTTTTACGTCGGCCCAGAAAGATTACGAGGAGCAGTGGCCGGGTTTCCGTGGCCCATACGCGAGCGGAATAATGGATAATGCCGGCACCCCCGAAAACTGGAATATAGAAAAGGGTGAGAATATTAAATGGAAAACCGATATCCCCGGACTTGGACATTCCTGTCCCGTAATATGGGATGATTATGTGTTTGTCACCACCTCAGTAAGCGGATCCGGCAAGGACTCCCTGAAAGTCGGATTGTATGGTGATATTGACATGGTGAATGATACCAGTGAACATGAGTTCAAGGTTTATTGCCTGGATAAAAATACCGGTAACATAATATGGGAGAGGGTCTCTCATAAGGGGGTGCCACGGACACGGAGGCATACCAAATCTTCCCAGGCCAATTCAACTCCTGTTACAGACGGGAAGCATCTTCTGGTGATGTTTGGTTCTGAGGGAATGTTTTGCTACGATTTTGAGGGGAATCTCCTGTGGAAAAAGGACTTTGGTATTATCAATGCAGGTCCCTATACAGAACCCGAAGTGGAATGGGGATATGGCAGTTCCCCGGTGATACACAAGGGTAAATTCATTGTACAATGCGATGTTACCGGTGATGATTTCCTTGGACTCTATGAGGTAACGACCGGAAAAGAGATCTGGAAGGTTCCAAGGGATGAGGTTTCAACATGGTGTTCCCCCGCTATATATGAAAACAACGGTAAAACACAGATCATCGTAAACGGGTACAAACACATGGGTGGATATGATTTTGAAACGGGTGAGGAAATATGGAAAATGAGTGGCGGCGGGGATGCACCCGTACCAACTCCGGTGATTGCACACGACCTGATATTTATTAATAATGCACACGGAAGGTACTCCCCAATTTATGCAGTCAGACCGGATGCGAGAGGTGATATAACCCTTGACATAGATAGTACCACAAATGAATATATCGTCTGGAGTATTAAACGGGGAGGAGCGTATATGCAGACAAATCTGATCTATGGTGATTACCTTTACAACCTCCGGGGAAACGGTAACCTAACCTGTTTTGAGGCTAAAAATGGGAAGGAAATCTATAAACAAAACCTGGGGGTAAGTGGAGGGGTTACTGCTTCAGGGGTAGCCGCGGATGGCAAACTTTATTTTACCTCTGAGAACGGAGATGTTTTTGTTATTGCCGCGGGACCTGAATACCGGCTTCTTTCGAAAAATTCGATGAGGGATCTGTGCATGGCCACTCCGGGAATCTCCGACGGGATCCTGTTTTTTCGTACAAAAAATTACCTCATTGCAGTATCAGAGCAATAGAGAAATCTAAGTGTGTCAGCTGCCTATATTGTAGGCTGTGAGGGTCTTGCCATGTCTTATGTAAAGGATCCCTTGCATATCCATTCGGTCCCGTACATTACCTCACCGGTCTTCCAGTCAAGGCATATCCAGTTCCCATTCCGGTTATCGATCCAGACCGATTGGTTAATGATGCACATAAGATCGAACTCATGGGCGAATCTTTGAGAAATGCGAGGAAAAGCCATTTGAGATCCTGGCATAGTTGCCAAATTTGAATTATTAAGTGAAAAGTGATAAATTTAAATCAAAATGATGGCTTGGGAACGGTTTTTATACAAACCACTGCAACTTTTCCAAGTGGACCTATAAACCAAAATCATGAATTACAAATCAAAGGGCTTTTCAGTATTTTATAAGGAAAGAAATATGGTATTTCTTTTATCAACACTAATCCTAAATGGGTTGTTCTTTACCAGTTTTGGATCGGAGTTCCCAGAAGAGGGTTTAAAGCTGGAAGATACATTGGCCAATTCAAAACCATCTCCTAATCCTGTTTGGGGAACTCGTCCTTCCCCTGCTGATTTTTATGGAATTCAAGAAAATCAAAAGGAATCAGAAGCACGTCTTGATAAACAGAATATCAGGCAGAATCCTGTAATGCAAACGGATAGCTCGGATATTTTTATTAAAGTTCCGCACAGTTACCGGGGTAATCAAAATTTCTCGGTAGCAAAAACTCCACCTGTTATTGATTTTGTAATTGTCCAAAACCTGGAACCCCAATATTTAAAGAACACAGATGCCATGTATCAATCACCCATGTCGGCGTCGGATGGATTTGCAATGTGGTGT
>DRHS01000125.1 GCA_011053095.1 Bacteroides sp. | reverse complement strand
GATCTGGAAGAAAGAGCAAACCTAATCCTCGTGAGCGGAGAGGAGGCGCCTGGGGAGGATCTGTTAAAAGATGCCATGAGGAGGTCATGGGGTCCTGATGACGGGGGACTTAAAATTCAGAAACTACAAGGGAAAGACATTGTAGGGTGCAGTCTGGGAGATCCTTATATTGAAACGTCCGAGTTCTGTTGCAGTGGCGATGGATTTTACACTGACCCGGATTGAGACCGTGGTGTTATCAGATGATACAAAGGGAGTATTCATTGGAAAAACACTTGCTTTCCGGACCCTCAATACGAATAAATCTCCCTCCTTCAATTCCAGCCGGGCGGCCAGGTTTTCGCTGATTATAACCTCATTCCCTTCCAGATCTCCGAAAGTGGATGGTTCATCTGTGAGTCTTTCAAATCGACTATCTACCCCATTCACCCGGATCCGGTTTGTTCTCAATCGTCCACCATCAGCAGTAGCGGATCCTTCCAGCAGCAGTACAGGGGTACAATCAACGCCCAGATCATCCTCCAGTACAGCTGCAAAATGGGTAGTAAATATCCTGTCATTACCTGAGATTGCTATCTGTGTAGTCCCCAGCCTGAGTGCAGTTCCTTCTTCCAGGCTATGGGTAACTGAATCTCCGATGATTAGTCCCCCGACAAGCACCGCAGTACTGATCGCTACTCCCATGGCCACCGTGATATTCTGGCGCAGGAAGAAAAGAAATGTTCTTACTGCAAAATAAAAGGCTGTCATGTTTCCCGGATCAATTCAAGATTTCCGTTGAGCAGGCTGTATGTTTTATCAAGTTTCAGGGCCAGCTCGTTTGAATGAGTGACTACAACGAGGGTTACCCCGTATTCTTTATTGAACCTGAGGAGCAGGTCAAACAACTGGATGGAGTTCTCATGGTCAAGGGAACCTGTGGGTTCATCTGCCAGGATTATTTCGGGGTTATTTATGAGGGACCTGACAACTGCAGTGCGCTGGCATTCTCCCCCGGAGAGTTCATGGGGATACTTATCCCGGTGATCCCAGAGTCCGACTTTCCTGACAAGTTCTTCAGCTCTATGGATAGCATCCTGGTCTGACTTTCCGGGCAACGTAGGAATCATGACATTTTCCATCAGGCTGAACTGGGGAAGAAGGTGATGCTGCTGGAATACAAATCCAAGCGATGTGTTCCTGAACTGATCCAGCTCTTTTCCTGACAATTGAAGGATGTCCCTTCCCTGAAAATATATTTCACCCTCATCCGGACGGTCAAGTGATCCAAGCTGGTTCAGGAGGGTAGTTTTGCCGGAGCCTGAGGGACCGGTGATGGCGATGCCTGATCCCTTTTCAATAGTAAATGAAATATCTTGCAGAACCACCTGTTTTCTGTCTGCCTCCTCCCTGCGGTAAGATTTGGACAGGTTTCTCGCATCGATTAATACCTCCCCGACATTCGTTTCGGCAGCTCTATTCTTCTCAGGACTATTGTTCATTTCGTTGCAGTTATTCTTAAATAGTGGTCTGTCAATTCACCCGCCTGCACCTTAATATTGAAATGATCTTCGGCACCCTTGCGTGCGTTCCGGCTCTTTTGCTGCAACATTTCTTTATCGTCAAGGATTTTTGCAAGAGTATCGGCAAGTTCAGCCGGGGTATTGTTCTGGTAAATCAGTCCCCCATCCGAAAGTCCCACAATCTCCGGAAAAGCTCCCAATGCAGGCTGGACCACCGGAACCCCTGCAGCCATTGATTCGATCAGGTAAAGTCCGAATGCTTCTCCAAGTCTGACCGGAACAGATAGAACAGATATTTTATTGAAAAAATCAATCCGGCCCTGATCGATGAATTCATCATGGAAATCAACATCCTGCAGAATGCCTGCTTTTGCGAGTCTGCGTTTGTTCTGTTTGATATATTTGGCATCATCACCGGTCGATCCTCCCGTAACAACAAGCATTATATCTTCATAGCCTTTTCTCTTCCGAAGCAGTATAAATGCATCTACAAGGATGTCAAAACCATTCTCGTGATTCAGCCTTGAAATATATCCAATTGCCCTTGGCTTTGAAACCGGATCAGGAGTATCATAATCATCCAGGCTGACCCCAAGATGGATGCTCTCAATCTTCTCCTCCGAAATGTTCATCTTCTTCTGCATCAGGGCTCCATAGAAGTCACTTACAGCAATAAATGAATCCACATTTTTTGAATCTTCCCTCATCAGATCCCATGCCCTGTCCCGGAATTCAGGCTTCAGTACATCGACCCAAATATCCTCATCCTGAAGCGAACATACAATCGGAACCTGTATATTTTCACGTATCCTTCCTGCAAGTCCCAGCAGCAATGCATTTGAAAGATGGATCACATCCGGCTTGGAATGTTCTGCAATCCAGTCGACCATTTCGTCAAGCTCCCTGCTCTGGATCCCATGTTCTCCCATAAGCATGGAAACGGTTAATTCACCGAGTCCCTTAGCCCTGGTAGAACCGGCCATTTTTGCGGCAATTCCCAGAAGGGGCTTTGATCCCAAAAGCCTGTCAAACCATGGCGGAGCCTTTCTCAGAAAGGGATACATCTGCTTCATGTAAATGCTTATGGCGCTATAAAACAAGGGAGTATCCTTGCGATCCTTTTCATCAGAGAACAGTGGGAGATACATAGGAACTTTTATGACACTGTGTCCCAGATCCCTGATGGCTGAGACATATTTGCTGTCACGCAGGCAGTTACCGCAATAGAAATTGTTACCGGAGCCGGGTATAATGTAGAGTATATTCATTCGCCAAAGCAGTAAAGATAACCATCTGAAGCAGCTACAAAGAATCTGCCCTTGGCAATTGCCGGATTCCCAACGATCATACTTCCGAGTTCATAGGTCCAGCGAGAAGATCCGTCGCTGATATCAAGAATATGAAGATCTCCCCTCATATTTGCAGTCAGGACATTGTTCCCGGCAATTACAACCGAAGCATGGACCCTTGATCCGGTATTGAACTTCCATTTCAGCTCCCCGGATTTTTTGTCAATACAATATATATTCCTGTCCTCATTGCCAATGATCGCCACCACGGATGTTACCGCAGGGGAAGCCATGAAGGGAAGATGGACATTTTCGTTTTTCCAGACCCATAAAACCTCACCCTTTGCAAGATCCACACATGAAAACCTTCCATCGTGATCACCCACATAGGCCTTGTTTTCCGAAACCCCGGCGGAACTTGCTATGTAAGTTGCCACATCAATCTTCTGCCTGGACTCTCCTGTTTTCAGATCAACCACATGCAGGAAACCGTCACATCCTCCGAAAATCGCTGTTCCATTATATACAGCTGCAGACCCATTAATAAAATTGTCCGTTTCATATTTCCAGGCCAGCTTTCCTGTTTCCGCGTCCAGACAATAGAGGAAATAATCGTAGCTTCCAAACACAAGAAAAGCCTTTCCGCCGGATTCCCAGATATTGGGAGATCCTGAGATCTGGTTCTCAGCCTGAAAAATCCATTTTTGTTTCCCGGTTTCAAGATCAAGACAGTACATTGATCCGTCGAAGTTCCCGACAAAAACAGACCCTTTATAAATTACTGCCGGAGCCTCAATTCCATTTTCAGTTTCAAATTTCCACTTCAGGATTCCGGTTTTATCAATACAAAAAAGAATTCCGTTCATAGAACCTGCCACGACATAACCCCGAGAAGTCACGGGGGCCGACCGGATTTCATCCCCTGTATCGTAAGACCAGAGTAGTTTCGGATTTCCGGGCAATTGTAATTTACTGACCCCGGTCAGGGCCGGGTCACCCCGAAATATGTACCAATCTTCATTTTTCTGCCCCTGGAGAGACTGAAAAAGAATTACAAGCAGTAGTTGGATAATTAAATATCTCATTAACCTTTATTTTTTGACAATGCTCCTGTGGGACAGGCTTCGGCTACCTCTATTGCCAGTCCCCTTAAATCCTTCCCCAGCTTTTCATCAAAAGGGATGCCAATTTGCACATCAAATCCCCTCCCGATAAATGTAAACCCATATTTTTCACGTTTTTTTTCCGTTAGCCTGACACATATCCCGCATTTAATGCATTTGGATGGCTCATATATTATGCTCTCATGTACATAAACCTTGCTGACCGGTATATGGATCTCCCGCTTGAATCTCCGCTGGTCGGCCTTATACTTATCTGAGAATATCCTGAGCTTGCAGGTATCCTGGTCCCTGCAATCACAATGCATGCATCGGGATGCTTCAAGCTTCACTTCATCCAGGCTGAATCCTGCAGGTTCACCTTTTTGGGGATCCCGGCGTTTGTCCGGCACAGACTCCTTAAGGTATTCCGCAAATTCTTCTTCAAGCAGTCTGCCGAACTTTGAATTGAACATCCTTGGATGTCCGGATACTTCACGGCCGTTTAAGAACTGGTCAACAGAGCTTGCAACCTCCTTGCCATGTCCGACAGCCCGTACTGCAGATCTCGCAGGCCTGATGGCATTGCCGATGGCAAAAATCTTTTCGTTGGAGGTCTGGTAGGTATCCTTATTGATACTTATCCCGGATTTACCGGGTTCAATATTCCAGTGGCCAGACCCTTCCACCATCTCTCCGGTGGCAAGAACTACCACATCATGACTGTCAAGAATTTCATGGAATTTGTTTTTATCTATCTCGCTGCCTCCTTTGAATTCAATACCTGTATCCAGTATCTGCCCGACCTCTCTTTCCAGTGCTTCCACGTAGTGTTCCTCTCCGGGCCGGGCAGAATAAAGCAATCCCCCGGCCTTTACGTTACGGTCAAAAAGGACAACCTTATAGCCCATACGTCTCAGGTAGCAGGCCGCTGATAGTCCCGCGGGACCCGCACCTATGACAGCCACCTTTCCCCCGGATTTTCCTGCTTTGGTTTCCTCAGCTAACGGCGCGGTTCCAACCGACTCCGTTGATGTTCCGTCACCCCCGGACGAAATCGTACCCAAATCTCCGGCATATCTCTTAAGCAGGCAAACGGATACGGGTTCGTCGATTGTTTTTCGCCGGCAGGCTCCCTCGCATGGGGCCTTGCAAATCCTTCCAAGAACCGAGGGGATGGGAATATCCTGATCTACAATCCTGAGGGCCTCATCCACTTTTCCTTCGGCAAGCAGCCGGTTCATCAGTGGAATATCCATGTGGGCTGGACAGGCTGTCTGGCATGGAGCCTGACAGTCGCCGCGGTGATCGCTCAGGAGCAGGTCGAGAGCAGCCTTCCTTGATGCAAAAATATCTTCATCCAGGGTGATAATTTCCATTCCCTCCTCAGAGAGAACAGAACATGAGGGCAGCAATTTACCGGTTGATGCATCTTTGACCATGCACACCATACAGGAAGTATAGTGATCCAGTCCCTCATAATGACAAAGAGTCGGCACCTCTGCCCCGGCATCTTTTGCAG
>DRHS01000124.1 GCA_011053095.1 Bacteroides sp. | reverse complement strand
GAAATGTGGTGGAATCTTTTCGGCCATGAAAATTGCCTCAACCGCCAGAAATTCGAACATAGATTTGATGTGGGGCTGTATGGATGAGAGCCGAATCAGCATTGCTGCAGGATTGCATGCTGCTTTTGCCTGCCCAAATACCAAATACATCGACCTGGATGGCAGTCTGGATCTTGCAAGGGATGTAGTGGAAGGCGGTTTTGAAATAAGCAATGGGATGATGAGAACCTTAAATGACCCGGGATTGGGATTAAAAAGACTTATATGAGACAATGAATTATCACCTTTTATATTCCTGTTAAGGAAGTAGACAAAGGGAAAAGCATCGAGGTATTTGTATTTGCCTGCAATAAAGAATATCTTGATCTCGATCCCGAATTGTGGATTAGTGCTTATCCTCAGCCCTGGGAAAGAATTCAATTGGAGCTGATCAGAAAATAGAAATGAAACAGTTTAAGTATTTACTATTTACATGTTTAATAGTTGGATCCGGACATCTGTCTGCACAGAATGAAAATCCCGTTCAGTATTACAGTCCCAACTCCGGCTACATGCTTCCGGCGCCGTCGATAAGGATTGATTCTGTCAACGATCCTGCGCCCGGCTATATTTTTATGGCAACATGGGATCGCAATGTGCCTGCAATCTACGGGAATTTTATTTTCATACTGGACAAAAACGGAGCCATTGTTGACTCAGTCCGGGTTAGGGGAGCAGCATTTGATTTCCAGGTCCAGCCGAATGGTTTGCTATCCTATGCTTTAGGTGATTTTACCACTCATGTCCCCCTGCCGGGAGAGGACCTGAGGCATATTGTCCTCGATGAGAACCTGACCGTGGTCGACAGTTTCTGGATGAAGAACGGGTACACCACAGATTTTCATGAATTCAAAATGCTGCCCAACGGTCATGTGATGATGATGTCATACTATACGATTCCCTACGACATGAGTACGGTTATTGACAGTGGCAGAACAGATGCATCCCTGGTTATCAACATAATCCAGGAACAGGACAGGGATAAGAACGTTGTTTTCGAATGGCGCAATATTGATTATATTCCTATTACGGACAGTGACTTGGATCTATCAGGGTCAAGATTGAATTACAGTACCCTGAACGGATTTGATATTGATGAGGATGGGAATATCCTGGCTTCATTCAGGAATCACAGTGAGATAATGAAGATCAGCAGGATCACGGGTGAAATATTGTGGAGAATGGGGAGTCCCCGGGGTGAATTCAGCTTTGTGGGAGAGCATAAGGAGAACGCACCTTACTATTTTGCGCGGCAGCACAATATCCGAAAACGTCCAAATGGCAATATTACCCTGTTCGATAATGGTGCTTTCCATAAACCCCCGTATTCCCGTGCGGTTGAATATGAACTGGATGAAGTTAATAAAGTGGCTACCCTGGTCTCTGAGTGGAGGTATCCTGAGGGAAATATTTTTTCCGTTACCGCGGGAAATGCAGAACTGCTTCCAAATGGCGGATGGTTTATCGGTTATGGAGTTCCAAACCAGCAATTTGTTAAACGAAATGCCGTCGAAGTCCACCCTGACGGAACGGTAGCACTTGAATTATCATTGCCTGACGGCGTTCTGGCTTACCGGATTTCTAAATTACCATGGAAGGAAACCGTTAATAAACAGGGTTTTATACATTATGAAGTAAGAGAGAGAAATACGTATTCATTTAATAATGATTCAATAACTACCGGGATAAAGATAAAATACAATACCCTGCAAGCGGCCGACTATAATGAATCGGAAATATTGCGCTTTCCTTATTCTCCCGTCCGGCCAGAGTTTTCAGAAAATCTTATTTCCGTAAGCACCGTTTCAATCATCTATAAAGGCCTGGCAATATATTCCCAGTCCTCCGAGTTTCATTTTGACCTCTCAGCCTTTCCTGAAATCAGGAATCCGGAAAATACAGTGGTCTATTACCGTAAAGACCCCAGCCAGGGATTATTCATTTCTGTAAGCACGATGCATGATACGGTAAACAATGAACTTACCGCAACGTTGATTGGGTTTGGTGAAATTGTTTTTGGTGTTCCTTATCAGGATGCAGTTGCTAATACTCCGATACTGTACGAACCTATAAATCAGCAGAAATTGATTACGGGTGGTACTGTGACATTGAGGTGGACCGGCAAGGGAATGTATAATTCCTTCAATGTCCAGGTTTCTGATGACAGCAGCTTTTCTGCAATCCTGCATGAATCAAATACAAATCATTCGGATTATTCTATTACCGGGTTAACAAATGATTCAGAATATTATTGGCGCATCAATGCTGTTCTAGGTACTCATACCAGCCAGTGGTCTGAGGTTTGGAGTTTTCATCTTACCGATACCACAACAGGTGTTGTTGAATTTGAGAATTATATCCCCCATGGGTACCATTTAACCCAGAATTTTCCCAATCCTTTCAACTCCTCGACCCGGATCACATACTCGATAAAAGAACCTGGTTTTGTTACATTGAAAATTTATGATCCAATCGGTCGGGAGATACAAACTCTGGTAAGTGAAAATCAGGAAACCGGCAGCTATTCTGTCGAATTTGATGCGCATAAACTCTCCGCAGGTGTCTATTTTTATAAGCTGGAGGCAGAAAATCAATTCACAGAAATTAAAAAGATGGTACTGACAAGGGAATAGAGGAGAAATTATTTGCGGAGAATTATGAGAATTTCAGGATTGGCTATTGTAATAATTTGTTTGCTTCTTCCGTCGCAGTCGTATGCCCGGGAGGAACTACCTCCCGGATATCAGTATATATTTCCCGGTCCGGGTGCAAAATATGTTCATCCGGAATCCACCCTTATTCTTAGGTTCGAAAATATTTCTCCCGCGGAACTGACGAATCCCGGAATTATAGTACAGGTGTCGGGTGATGAAAGCGGGGATCATCCTGGAGAAAGTTACATCGCCACAGACAACCAAACCCTGATCTTTAAACCTCACAGCAGATTTGAATCCGGGGAAATAGTAAAAGTTACTGTCGATCCCGGTTTATGCGGAATCAATGAAAATACCCTGAAACCGTTTATCTATTATTTTACTGTTTTGGAAGAAGCATCAGTAAAGAAATCCCAACCTGATGATGAAGACCAAACCACGGAAGGGCAGATAAAGAGCTCAGCAAGTTCTCCATCAATGATTATGCCGAACGGGGTTTCGGTTCCCACAGATTTTCCCCGGGCGGACATCACAATCAGTAAAAATCCATCCGGTGATCATATTTTTATAACCACATGGAGTACGAACAATATTAACGTCATCTTCAATACCTCCGGTGAACCGGTCTGGTACGGGAAAACGCCCACCAGGCAGGATGATTTTAAAGTACAGGCAAACGGTTGGATAACCATGCTGGCGCGGGAAGGCTACGGAGGGGATGGATTGAGTTTTATTGCCTATAATCAGGATTTTGAATTTATTAAATCCATGCGTGCAGGCAATGGCTACACAACAGACATGCATGATTTCATTATGCTGCCTGACAACGGCTATCTACTTATCGGCCAGAGGGAAACCACGGTTGATATGAGCCAGTATGTGGAAGGGGGACTTACCGATGCTACCGTCAGGGAGACCTGCATACAGGAATTCACAGCCGATGATCAGATGATATTCATCTGGCGGGCCTGGGACCACTTTGATATTCGTGACCTGATACTGGAATGTTTAACCTGTAATCTTATTCGTTTCCCCCATATTAACGCGGTTGATATTGATGAGGACGAAAATATTCTGATTTCGAGCCGTCATCTGAGCGAAATATCGAAAATCCATCGCAGGAGCGGTAAATTCATCTGGAGGATGAGCGGTATACCGGATTCAGAGAACAATGAGTTTAAATTTGAGCGTGATCCCCTGAATGGATTCCACCAACAGCACGATATTCGTTCACTTGGCAACAACCGATATACTCTGTTTGACAACGGCAGCGGGCATGATCCATCTCAATCCCGTGCACTGGAATATGCTGTTGATACCAATCGCATGACTGCAACATTGGTTTGGGAATACAGAAATGATTTTGAAAGGGGTTTTGTCAGGCAAATGGGAAATACCCAGCGATTGTCTAATGGGAACACGCATATTAACTGGGTTTATGGTACAATATATCCAATTGCAACAGAAGTTACTCCGGAAGGAGAAAAGGTATTTGAAATGTGGTGTGACAAGAGTTCCCGTGTTTACCGGACCTTTCGCTTTCCCTGGAAAGGTAAATGTGCGACACCCTATCTTCTTCTTGAACCGGATGGCGAGGAGCTGATATTGATCTTTAATAAGTTTGGTGACAGCAATGTCGATTATTATAATATTTATGGAGGCACAAGTCCTTATCCAACCAGCCTGATCGATACTTCCCGCCTAACATTAAAGCGCCTGACTGATCTGCAAAAAGGGGTACACCACTATTTCAGGGTAACAGCTGTTGAGATGGATGGAACGGAGAGCGGATATTCAAATGAAGAGGATTTGATCCTGCGGGACACTGAGCCGGGAAGCAATCTTATTTTAAACGGTGATTTCTCGGATTCCCTGGATTACTGGATAACAAGGATTGACAGCTCGGCATCGGCTGAAGTCAGGGTCATTGACAGCGTATGTAATTTTGTTATTGAGAGCGGTGGAACCCTGTTCAATGATGTGCAGCTCATGCAAAATAACATCCCCCTTATTTCAGGTAATAAATATCTGTTTGAGTTTGACGCAAGGGCTGATTTATCCCGTCATGTGGAAATTATGCTCGTAAATGATAATACCCCGTATACTGATTACAGTCGAATAGGCTATACGGTCCTGGATCCGGCAATGAAGCACTACACTTATTCCTTTGAGATGAAGGATCAAACAGATTATAATGCGTATCTGATAATAAATACAGGGATCAGCTCTAAGAGCATTTCCATGGATAATATTTCCCTCAAAATGGACCTGTCATCCTCAACGCTTGACCGGGTCCAGTCAGTAGGTGAATTCCAGGTTTACCCAAACCACCCGAATCCCTTCAGCTCGGTTACGCATATTGAGTATTCCATACCGGAGGCAGGTGTCGTCAGTATCAGAGTTTTTGATGCCCTTGGACGGAAGGTGGAGGAATTTCTTCCCGAAAAACAGCAGGCCGGAAAGCATTCCAGGGATATCCAACTCGAAGGACATGGTTCAGGAATTTACTATTATACCATAAATGTAGAAGCTGGTCACTCCGGTTCCCATGTTCAAAAAACAAACAGAATGATCCTGTTAAAATAATGGGATATACTTACAAAATCTTAAAAAATGAATCCAAGAGAACGCGTACTGAAAACTCTCGGAAGAATCCCCGGTAAAGCCGACCGAGTTCCCGTTCAATTTGAGATGTGCCGGCAATTAACGGACCACTTCAGTAAGGAGCTGGGTATTCCCGCCCATTACACTGATAATCTTTATGAAGATGTTACCTACCGGATAAGCGCCAATGAGCTGCGCACTGCCATGGGCAGCGATGTGGTGGTTACAGGCGCCTCTGTGTCGGATAATTTCAAGATCGAACCTGATGAGAATGGACACTGGCTCAATGAGTATCAAATGAAAATGCGCCAGGGCGATATTTACGTGGAGGTGGTAGACTATCCACTGGAGCATGCACAATCCAGGGCAGATATTGACAACTTCAGCTTCCCGGATGCACCGGGCCGGTACCGGGATGCGGAATCACTGGTCAGTAAGTACCATAATGACTACCTGGTATTCGGGGATATTGAGGTGACGGTTTTCTCGCTTGGTCACCAGCTAGTGGGAATGGAAAAACTGCTGGTGGATATGATGATGGAGACAGAGTATGTGATCCCCTTGTTCAGGGCATGTGCCGAGTTCCAGACAGAGATTGGATTGCGCCTGATAGACAAGGGGGTGGATGCCATCTGGTTCGGGGATGATTTCGGCACCCAGCAGAGCCTGATCATGGACCAGGAGACCTTCAGGAAACAACTGAAGCCCTTTTATACTGAAATGATCCAACGGTTTAAGGATAAGAAACCTGATATCATACCCATCTTGCATTGCGACGGGGCTGTATCTGAGCTGCTGCAGGATATTCATGAGATGGGTTTTGAAGTCTTCAACCCGGTGCAACCGGATGTACCCGGACATTTGCCAAAGGACATGAAAGACGGTTTCGGTGATCTTTTCTCTTTCTGGGGAGCCATTGATCAGCAGGATTTACTCCCAAATGGCACCGATGAAGAGCTTGAGAAGGATATTATCGAGAAAATCAGTATTCTGGGGGCTGGAGGCGGCTATATGATCTCACCAGCACACATCATCCAGAATGATGTTTCACCTGAACGGGTATTGAAATTTATAGAGCTTTGCTATAAACATGGTAAGATTGAATAGCTACACTCCATTTGAATATACTAACTTGAAACTTAAATCATTAACCTCACCAATATGAAACTTATCTCTATCCTTCTGTTATTGTTTTCTCAAACTTTAATTACTTTCTCACAAAGTCTTGATACGGTGTTTCAACCCGTGAAGTACCGGAATGTCGGTCCCTTTAGAGGAGGCCGTTCCGTTACGGCAAGTGGTGTGGTAAATGATCAGCTCACATATTATATGGGTACTACCGGCCGGGGCACTCAACACATATACCGTATGCTCGTCCTGAGGATCGGTAAATAATTCTATATAGTACCAGGCGCGCATTACCAGTCTATGGTCGCTACTGATTTTAGTCCACTCCGCACCAGCAT
>DRHS01000123.1 GCA_011053095.1 Bacteroides sp. | reverse complement strand
TTACCTCTCCTTCCTTGAGTCCCAGTCTATCCATAACCCCTGAAATACGGTCCGAACCAAACAGCCTCATCAGGTTATCTTCAAGGGATGCATAGAACTGAGAGGATCCGGGGTCTCCCTGCCTTCCTGCACGTCCCCTGAGCTGGGTGAAAGGCTCAGCCTTGATATTAATAATATGATGTTTGATGTATGCGAAAGCATTGTCTTCGACTGCCATGGGAATGTAGATTATTCTGAATTTTCTCTGGAGGTGCTCAGGTATCTTTCGGTCGAACCACCTGTCGATGAGTCTGAATACATGCAGTTGAATGCTAATGAGATAATAGATATGCTATATAAATCTGTTCGCAGCACCTATGAGCGAAAACAGCAGGTTATGGTCCAGCAGGCTTGGCCTGTGATTAGGGATGTCTTTGAGAAACAGGGCAAGGTTTATGAGAATATTGTTGTACCAGTCTCTGACGGGACAAAGGTATACCAAATACTGACAAACCTTCAGAAGGCTTATGAATCAGAAGGTCATGAAGTGCTTCGCGGGTTTGAGAAAACTACAAACCTGGTCACCATTGATGATACATGGCAGGAACACCTCAGGGAGCTTGACGATCTTAAGCAGTCTGTGCAGAATGCAAGTTACGAGCAGAAAGATCCCTTGCTTATTTACAAATTTGAATCCTTTGAATTATTCAAGGTTGCCGTGGATAAAATCAATAAGGATGTCGTATCAAGCCTTATGAAAGGGAACATTCCTCTTCGTGACAGCAGCCAGGTACAGCAAGGTACGGGTCCCCAGCGTCTCGATACGAGTAATATGCAGCAAACAAAGAGTGATGCTAGATCTGCTTACGATGGACCCGGTGAGGGAGGAGATCCCCAATCCCGTCAGCCGCAGAAAGTTGAACCCATCCGTACAGGTCGTAAAATTGGCCGGAATGAGATGGTCAAGGTGAGGTATCAGAATGGTAATATTGTGGAGGCCAAATACAAGAAAGTAGAACCGGATATTGTTAGCGGTGCCTGTGTTATTACTACTTAAATAGGTATGGACTTTATAAGATCTGAAAGCTTCATGTAGGTACTGCGACTTATCGGTGCAAGAGGCAACCTGACATGATTTTCACAAATATTCAAAATATTCAATGCTGCCTTGATACCGGAGGGACTGCCTTCTACAAACAATTGATCTATGATTTCAAGCAGGCTGAAATGTATTCTGCGTGCATCCTTCCATTTATTGTCCAATGCCAGTCTTACCATCTCTGAGAATTGCCTTGGGAATGCATTTCCGATAACTGATATTACACCAGCCCCGCCAAGACTTATCATAGGCAGGCTAAGTGCATCGTCACCGGAAATTAATTTAAAGTGACCGGGCTTCTTTGCGGCAATGGTCATAATTTGATTCATATCACCGGATGCTTCCTTTACACCAACAAATTTTTCACTTTCACATGCCAGAGCAAGTGTTGTGGCGGCAAGCATGTTTGAACCTGTCCTTGATGGCACATTGTAGATGATGATGGGCAGGGGACTTGCTTCGGCAACAGCCATGAAATGTGCATGGATACCTTTTTGTGAAGGTTTATTATAATGGGGGGAGGCTGTAAGTATTGCATCAACTCCTGATAAATCCCATCGGGCAATCTTTTCCAGAAGTGCGGAGGTATTATTGCCGCCAAGACCTGCCACAACAGGAATCCGGCCTTTATTAACATCAATAATATGCTTCAGAACGGATATTTGTTCATCTTCTGTCAGGACTGGTGTTTCACCGGTTGTGCCAAGGGCAACAAGGTATTCCACTTTGTTGTTGATTACGTGCTCAATAACATCTGAAAGCGCCCTGAAATCAACATTATCATCCTTTTTAAATGGGGTGACAAGGGCTACTCCCGTACCGTCGAAATTTGGATATTGCATGCTTTAATAATGTCTATTACAAATATAGGTAAATTAAATTTGAGTGTTCAAGGGAACCACGAAAGCAGGTAGCCATGAGAGGTATCAGGCCTGGCTTTTTGTATGAAGAATGGATAGATAATGCTTAATCTGGTCGATAAGGTAGGATACAGATTTATTGTCCTTAATATCAATCATCAGGTCATACTGGTTGACTTCACGGTAGCGTCCTATTTTATAAGCTGCGGGAGATAAGCTTACAATGTAATTTAAAGGAAGAAGCTCCCTCAGGCTCAGATCGAACAGGATATCATAGTTCTTTTTTATGAACTCATTGGTAAAGGCCACGTTCGGTATATAATACCAGGTAAGGTCCTTCTGGCAAAAAAAATTATAACCTTTCCTGAGCAGATAGTGATCGGGTACCTGTTTCTCACTTACATATCCGATTACATCCGTAATAATTGATTCACTCTCAAGAAACTGTCTGAACTCATTAACTACCTTGAATTCATCCTCATTGTGGCAGTTAAAAATTAAACCGGCCGTGCCGGCGGTTGTAAAATTATGAATCCGCTTGTTCCTACTGAGGTTCTTTACCTTCCTGTCAATGTTGGAATGGCCAAAATACCTGCGGATATTATGGAAAAGTTTCACGTTGCAATAATATAAAAAATTAGTCCATCCATCGAAAATGAACCTCTCAATTTTTCAACACGTTTATTATCCTGACACCAGATGGCTAACAGAATCTGCCGGGAAATTATTCCAGCATTCTCAGGAATTCTTCTTCGCTGATTAATGGGATCCCGAGTTCCTGTACTTTTTGCATTTTAGAGGGACCAATCCCTTCGCCTCCCAGCAGATAGTCCGTGCGGGCTGAGATCGATCCGGCATTTTTCCCTCCGTTCTCTTCAATCATTTTCTTCAATTCCTCACGTGAGTGTGTCTCGAAACTCCCTGATATTACTATGGTGAGCCCATCCAGCTTTGTTCCCTGCGGTGTGGAATGGGCTGACTGGAATTGTAGTCCGGCAGACTCAAGTTTTTCAATAAGCTTCCGGTTGTTTGGATCCTTAAAAAACAGCATGACGCTTTCCGCAATTTTTTTCCCAACCTCCTCGGCTGCAACCAATTCTTCGAAAGTAGCTGATTTGATTCTTTCAAGTGAATGGAAATGCCGTGCAAGCTTTCGTGCTACTGTTTCGCCAACATACCGAATGCCCAGGGCATACAGAACCCTCTCAAAAGGGATCTCCACTGATTCCTGTATGCTGTTGATAAGATTCGAGGCAGATTTCTCTGCGAACCTTTCAAGTCCCTCAACCTCCTCCCAGGTAAGGCTGTAGAGATCGCCCGCATCCCCGATCAACCCTTCCCTGAACATAAGGTCAACGGTAGCTTCAGCCGCTCCTATATCCATGGCCCTCCGGCTGATGAAATGTTCAATTTTTCCTTTGATCTGAGGGGGACAACCGTATTCATTCGGGCAGTAGTGGTTGGCTTCCCCATCCTTCCGAACCAGTCTCGTTCCACATTCAGGACAGGAGTCGATATATACAAGTGAACTGCTTCCTTCCGGCCTTGCATCAAGATCCACCCCTGTGATCTTGGGAATGATTTCACCACCTTTCTCTACATAGACCCTATCATCTATTCGTATATCGAGGAGCTTAATCTGGTCAGCATTATGCAAAGAAGCCCGCTTGACTATAGTACCGGCAAGTTGTATCGGTTCAAGGTTGGCAACAGGGGTGATGGAACCGGTTCGTCCAACCTGAAAATCAACACTGAGAAATCGGGTAATAGCCTGTTCGGCCTTAAACTTATAGGAGATGGCCCATCTCGGGGATTTGGCCGTAAAACCTAACTCCTCCTGCTGCTCATACCGGTTGACTTTAATAACGATCCCGTCAATATCAAAGGGGAGGTTTTTTCTCTCATCATCCCAGTACCTGATAAAACTAAACAGCTCTTCAAGATTGCTGAATTTACTGATGTACTCCGGAACCTTGAAACCCCATTTTCTTGCCTCCGTAAGATTCTCAAGATGGGTGTTGTAGGGAAGGTCTTCCCCCAGCATATGGTAGAGGAAACAATTAAGTGGCCTTTTTGCTACCAATGAGGATTTTTGCATTTTCAGAGTACCCGATGTAGCGTTCCGAGGATTCGCGAATATGTCATCTCCGGCTTCTTTACGTGTCTCGTTTAATTGACGGAATCCCTCATGCGACATAAAGATCTCACCTCTAATTTCGAAGACAGCTGGATAGTTTGATCCATGAAGCTTCAGGGGAATGCTTTTAATCGTTCTCACATTATCGGTAACCACATCGCCCCGTACACCGTCTCCCCGTGTAACTGCCCTTATCAACCGGCCTTCTTCATAGGTGAGTCCAATCGCAACACCATCGTATTTCAATTCAGCTGTGTATTCAAAATCATCTTCTATAATCTTCCTCACTCTCTGGTCAAAGTCCCTTATTTCGTCTTCGGAGTAGGTATTTGATAGAGAAAGCATGGGGTAGATATGCTCAATCTGGGTAAATTCCCTGTTCAGATCACTGCCAATCCTCCGGGTAGGTGAATTCTCCTCCTGCAGATCCGGATATTTTTTTTCAAGCGTATCCAGCTCGCTCATCAGAAGGTCATATTCGAAATCGCTGATTTCAGGCTCAGACATCACATAATATCTATGATTGTGATGTTCAATGGCTTCCTGCAACTGTCTTATCCTTTTTTGGGCTTCTGATCTGTTCATGTAATAACAATGTGAAAAGAATGTTGATATGGTTCTGTCGCGGTATAAAAATAATGTCTTAGTACATGACAAAAATATATTAACTAATTGAAAATCAGCGATATAATGTTAATAACTTGATGATAACTAATACATAGAAATGTAGCTTAAAGCCCTGATATTCAGTATCTTATGAGTATAATACCTAATTATGGCTCAACGA
>DRHS01000122.1 GCA_011053095.1 Bacteroides sp. | reverse complement strand
GATGTTTCACTGTACCATCTTTCGCAATCATTGCATTGGTACATCTGGACCCCTTTCTGTTTGCCCCTTTTATATACATTCTTGCTCGTGCAGTGCGGACAAGGTTTCTTTTCCCTATTCTCGGAAATTTCTTCCTGGGCATCTGTTAATATCTTGCCTTGTAATTCCTGCTCTTGCAGCAACTCATCCAATAATTGCCTTTGGGAGGATATCGGCAATTGAGCAAATAACTCCTTGATTTCTTGACTTGATTTCATCTGACAAATATACAAATAATTGCTGTTATATTTAGAACTTAGCCCTCTTTTTTAATTAAAAAGTGTATTTGTTTACCTATATCGTTGAAAATCAGCTTGCATTACTATTCTTAATTAAAAATAGATGTAATTAGTTTGCCCCAAAAAGTATCGGCTTGCTTTTTTCTTAGAAATGAAAAGCATTTAATCGCTTTCAAATTTTTGTAGCAAAAACCGGCAAAGTTGGTTCTTTGTCATAATTATAGATGTGCCATCCTGAATCCGGCTACTCGCATTTGTCAAAATGTAAGGGTGAAAACGGCACCGCTGCCCGATGCCGAATCAACTGAAATACTACCACGGTGCAATCGCATAATCTGTCTTGAAAGGCCCAATCCAATTCCTGAAGCTTCGCTTTTTGTGGAGTAAAACGGGATAAAAACATTGTCGATATTTTCTTTATCGATCCCTTTCCCATTGTCACATACCAGAATCTGGGGTCGGTCCATTGGCCCAAACTTTGCGATAATTTCAATTTTGTTTGCACCTGCTTCAAATGCGTTTTTGAGCAAATTGATCAATAACTGGATAATTAATTCTTCATCAGCTTCAATTGTTAGCTCATCCTCTACTTTGAATAGAAGTTCAATCCGCTTAAATTCTTCCTTTAGAAATGATTTAAGATTGTTAAATATGTCCCCGATCCTGACGGTTTGGATATCAGGCTTCGGAACTTTGTTGATTCGGCGAAAATTCTCCACAAATGCCAGTAATCCATTGTTCCTTTTGCGTATGGCCTGGATCCCAGAGGAGAGATTCTGAGTAAGTTCATTTTCTTGTGGAATGGATTTACTCAACTGGCTTAACATAGTAGTTGTCAGTGTATTTATAGGGGTTACCGAATTCACAATTTCATGAGTCAGCACCCTGGTAAGCTTTTGCCAGGCTTCCAGTTCCCCCTCTTCCAGTTCCCCCTTTATATCTGCAAGGGAAACAAGCCTGACATACTCCTCTTGTATCTTTAGTAAGGCCAGATTAAATGATAACTTAACGATCTTTTCTCCAATATGCAGGATCGCCAATCGGGGGCGACCAATTTCCAGTGATTGAATAGTTTCAAGCAGAGCAGGACTGACTTTCTCTCCCAACTGTTCTATTCGGCTGCAATCCTGGCAGTTAAGAATCTCCTTGGCAGCCCTGTTCATAATATTGATTTCTCCGTTCTCACTGATGGAGATTAAACCGGTATTAATATGCTCGACCGTATCCCTGAAATAGTGGAACTCTGTTTCGCGGGCAGCACGTTCAGTTCTTAATAAATCAATGACCTTGCCATAGGTCAGGTTCAGGCTCCTGAGACTTTTGCCCGACCCTGAAATCTTTACTTTATCAAGGTATTTAAGTGATTCCAGAAAGTTTTCAAACTCACGGTTGGTTCTGTTCACAGACCGGATGAGTGATATGATCTGGAAAATCCAGACGAGCATAATACTCACCTTTGTGATCACCAGATAATCCTTTAACAATATGGTCACAACTGCCGCACCGGTTAAGGCCAGCACCACAGATTGAATGATGACAGAAATGCCAAACCTCTTAGATCTCATATTTACTGATTTTATTATAAAGGGTACGCCGGCTGATGCCCAGATGTCTTGCCGCCTGAGAGAGATTTCCTCCATTCATCCTGATGGCTCTTTGGATGATCTCTTTTTCATTTTGTTTCAGGTCCACCATCTGCATCCCTCCTGAGGGTACAGGCCTCGTTTTCAGAAGGAAGTCCCTTTCTGACAGGATATCATGATCAGCCAGAATCACTGCCTTTTCAAGGGTATATTGTAATTCTCTGATATTTCCTGGCCAGGCATGTTTAGCCAGCATCTTCAATGCTCCTCTTGATATTCCAGCTTTTCTCCCGTATTTTTCTCCAAGTCTGGAGAGGAAATATTCCACTAGCAGTGGCAGATCATCCAACCTGTCGCGAAGTGGAGGGAGGTCAATTCTGATGGTATTCAGCCGGTATAACAGGTCTTCCCGGAATGATTCTTCGAGAATCATGTGATCCAGATCCATATTGGTAGCCGAAATTACCCTGGTATCAATGGCCATTGGCTGGCTTGATCCCAACATTGTCACTTCCCTGCTCTCCAGGACAGTCAGCAACTTGGTTTGAAGGGTAGGTGTAATGTTCGCAATCTCATCCAGGAAAATAGTTCCACCTGAAGCCAGTTCAAACCGACCCGGTTTATCCTCATAAGCATCTGTAAATGCACCCTTCACATGCCCGAATAACTCACTTTCGAATAAGGTTTCACTTAAGGAGCCAAGATCTACTTTAATAAAAACTTCCGCATTCCTGTTTGATCTTAGATGGATTTCCCGGGCAATCAATTCCTTGCCAGTCCCATTCTCTCCCAAGATGATCACGCTGGCATCTGTACGTGCAACTTTATCCACAGTTCTCATCACATCCTCCATTCCCCTGGATTTGCCAAAAACCATATGATGGTCCTTGTGCTGGTCCAGTTGAAAATGCTCTTGTTTTACACGCAAAACTTTCACCTCCTGCCTGGATTTACTCAGTTTCATCGCAGAACCAATTGTTGCCAGCAATTTCTGATCTTCCCATGGTTTTTGGATGAAATCAGTTGCTCCCTCCTTTATTGCTGAAATTGCCAGGTCCACATCCCCGTATGCAGTAATAAAAATGATGACAGCATTCGAATCAAACCTCTGAATAGCACTCATAAGCTCTATTCCTTCCTTCCCCGAACTTTCACCCGCACTGAAATTCATATCCAGTATGAAAACATCAATCTTTTCTTCATTCAACAGGTCCAGTGCACGTTCCGGGTTCTCTGCAGTGTGTACCTTCGTGAAATATTCTCCAAGAAACATCTTTAATGCCAGCAGAATCTCGTTGTTATCATCGACTATAAGTATCTTGCCATCTACCATGGTACGTGTTCAATCATGAATCTGTTCAAATGTAAACATATTATACAATAATGTGTAATATTTGCACAATTATTTTAATATGGAAAAATGTTATATGACTGAATGTCAATGTTTAATACAATATGGCATGGGTATTGGATTAGTTCTGGTATAATACCTTAAAGACAATCAACCATGCTCAGGAACTATTTTTCCATTACCTACCGCCTCTTTTTAAGAAACAAGGTCTATTCCTTTATCAATATTTTAGGATTTGCAATTGGACTGTCTGCTTTTATCCTCATTTCATTATTCATCCGACATGAAGTGGGCTATGAACAGAATTACGATGATCATGACCGAATCTATCGTGTTACCCGGTCCTGGCATAAAAATGGTGAGGAGACGCTCCACCTGGCAACTATTGCCGCTCCTGTTGGCCCATTGCTTGCCCAGGACTACCCGGATATGGTTGAGGAGGCAGTTAGGATAGACCAGGTTAGCCCTACCTTAAAGATTGAGGAAAAGACGTTTAAAGCGACCAGGATGTTTTTGGCTGAGGATAATTTTTTCCGTGTTTTCAGTGCCAAAATGATCAAGGGAGATCCACAAACCGCCCTTTCCGAGCTAAACTCCATTGTAATATCCGAAACGATAGCCCGGAAATATTTCGGGGAGGCTGACCCGATGGGTAAGTCAATCGAGATTCGTCATATTGGTCCTTATACTGTAACCGGGATATTTGAAGATCTTCCTGAGAACACCCATTTTAAATATGAAATACTGGCTTCCTTTGTCAGCACGGAGATGTCGGTCGGAACAGAGGAGCTCTTGACTAATTGGTCGGAGAACAACTTTTACACATACATAAAATTTTCAGAAAATGGACTTCCGGCCCAGCTGGAAGATCAACTGAATGATTTTATTGACCGTCACAATAGTTCTAAAGATGCCAGTGACCCCGCAAAGCTGAGTGGAAGAAAAGTGAGCGAAGGAAGCAGGCTGCATCTTCAGAAGATATCAGATATCCATCTGCGCAGCCATCTGAGTTCAGAATTGGAGCCCAATGGTGATATCAGGACCGTATATATTTATTCAAGTGTAGCGTTCTTTATCCTGTTGATCGCTTCCATAAATTTCATCAACCTTTCGACAGCAAGGTCAACCAAAAGAGCCCGTGAGGTTGCCATGAGAAAAGTGACAGGTGCCAGCAGGGGACAGCTTATCTCGCAGTTTTTAATAGAGTCCCTCTCTTACACCCTGCTTGCCCTTATCCTGGCCATTGTAACGGTGGACCTGATTTTACCCTTATTCAACAATTTTATTTCGCGCGAACTTTCCTTTAATGAAGGAGGGGGAATTTCTACCACGTTGATATTGATTATTATAGGGCTCCTGGTTGGGATACTTTCAGGAATATATCCTGCATTTTACCTTTCGAAATTTCAGCCGATCCGTGTACTCAGATCGCAGTCTCTTCCTGGCAAATCCTCCACCCCATTGAGAAATATTCTGGTGATCACACAGTTTGCCATCTCAATCACCCTGATCATCTCTATCGGGACCATCGACAGGCAATTAAAATATATCCAGACGAAGGATACCGGATTTAACAGGGAGAATATACTTGTGCTCAGTGCAAGGGGCAGTATTTCTCAAAACCTTGAGACTTTCAAGGAGCGATTATTGGCATTTCCAGGGATTAAAGGTATCAGCTCATCCAGGCTCATTCCTTCCAACGATCTTGTGAATATGTCAGGGGCAAAAACCCTGGATGGTGAGCATCCGGGACCTTTACCTTTCAGACTTCCCCTGGTGAGCATAGATTATGATTATTTTGAAAATTTGGGCATTAAATTACTGGCTGGTAGGAATTTTTCCCGGGAATTCGCAACGGACGACTCCGCATCCTTCATATTGAGTGCCATGACAGTCAGGCAATTGAACTGGGGCGAGCCCGCACAGGCCATTGATCGGCCTTTTAGCTATGATGGTACTACCGGAACGATCATAGGAGTGGTTGATGATATTAACTTTGAGACGCTGCATAACCCCATCTCGCCCATCTTATACAGGATACTGCCGTCTCAAAATTATCAGTTATGTATCAGGATTGATGAGAGGGAAATGACCGCCACCATAGATTTCATCAAGTCAATTTATAAGGAGTATGCTCCCGAATCAATATTCAATTACACCTTCCTGGATGATGCCTATACTAACAATTACAGAGCAGAATTTCAGATGGGGAAAATTATGATACTCTTCTCTGTGCTTGCAATAATCATTGCCTGTCTTGGCTTGTTCGGGCTATCGTCCTTCCTTTCGGAATTGAAATCAAAAGAGGTTGGAATCCGCAAAGTGATGGGGGCATCCATATCCCATGTTGTGGCAAAACTGAGCATGGAATTTACACGATGGGTATTGCTGGCCAATCTTATTGCCTGGCCCGCGGCCTATCTCCTGATGATGCGATGGCTTCGTAGTTTCGCTTACCACATCAACATACCCTGGCTCATTTTTATTCTTGCGGTGTTTATTTCCCTTGGTATTGCGTTGCTGACTGTGAGTTTTCAGGCCTTCAGAAGCGCTGTAAGAAATCCGGTTGATTCAATTAAAAGTGAATAGTTCAAGCCTTTTTAGTCTAACTAGAAAATAAAAGCCCATAAGCTGCTCATTCCAGTGCTGTTGAGCACCTTTCTCCAATTTCGAATGAGCAGTAAACATTTTCCAATAAGGGATAATCCCAAAGCTTTGATATTAGAACAATTACACTTTGGATTGAGTTGCTAATACCTTGCTGGAATCATATGCTCATTTTACTCCGGTATGTGGTGCTCACTCTTAATGGAATCTCCACCTTTTGAAGATAATTTGATATTATAAAGCGATTATTCTGCCACCCCATAAGCCCCCCCCCCCCCCCTAAAAACATAACTCGCTGTTATTCAGCGTGTTTAGTGCATTTCTAGAGGTCGATAGCGGAGTGTAACCTGTTGCCTTCTTTAGGCATTCTTTTACACTATGCATCTACATTACACTGATTTTGTGAGTATTATAAATCATCTGCCTCTAAAAAATAGGCATTTTATTTGCCCCAAAAAGCATCTGCTTACTTTTATTCTAGTACCCTGTCCTGAAAGTTTTGTTATGGAATTCGGCAATTTATTTTATGCTGCGTGATCGAGAAGATAGTCTAGCTTTTTCTTCAAAACACTTTTTAAGATTCCAAGGCATTTCAAATCTTCTTCAATTTTCTTCTTTTTGGTCATAGTGATCACATACTCAATTAAATACTGTTGGTCTG
>DRHS01000121.1 GCA_011053095.1 Bacteroides sp. | reverse complement strand
CTATTCTGTCTCCACTTGGCCTGGCTCCTGAAGCATTCATATTTGCTCTGCCAATAATTGGTTGAGCCTTTTCAACAAGGTCTTTGGGTAACTCTTCGCCAACCATTAACATTAGATTTACCAGATTTGTAGGTGTTGAAATTTGATTATTATGCCAATTATCGCCAAAAAAATCATTGTCAACCCAGTATTTGAATCCTTTGGTAATTACTGCTTTTAGCTCTTTATTCTTGAAATACCTGGACGTCTTATTCTTGTAGGCCTTGGCAAGGTATACTAAATCAGAGGTGTGATTTCTCTGAGGAAAGCCGGCAGTTCTGCTAAGATCAGCATAATTGATGCCTTGAAAACTTCCGTCTTCATTCATCTTTTTAATTATTGTTTCTACTCTGCCATCATCAATACTTGACTTCAATAATACGGCTACTGCTCTTTCTTTGACTATTTCAAAATCGTCAGGTTTTTCAATGCTCGCAGAAACAAAAAATGCAAAGATTAATAGTAAAAGGAATGTTTTGATAGTTGATAGCATAGTCTTAGATTTATATTGAGCTAATTACTTTTTGCGCATTTGTTTTTCAACTCTAAAGTTAATCATTAATGTTTGAAGTTCTTATTCATAATTGTTCCAGCCATGAAATCTGATCCTGAGGTCAATCTCTTTAATAATACTTGCCAGGATTTGATTGATTTGAAACTTATGTCTAGATTTATCCTAATTGACTAGTTCCTCAACCTCAAATACAAATAGCACAAATAGTGTTTAATCATGATTAGAAATTACCTCATAACTGCCTTCAGGAATGTTATCAGGTATAAGGGATTTTCATTGATAAATATTTTTGGACTATCATTAAGCATGTCGGTTTGCATGCTGATCATTGTGGTCATTCAAGACCAGTTTTCCTACGATGAGATTCATTCAAAGAAGAAGAGGATATACAGGGTTCAACAGGTGGATAGTTTATCAAATGTTCCTCTAAAATTGGCTTCCAATCCCTATCCATTAGGTTTAGAGCTACGGGATAATTATGCAATTGCTGAGAAGATTGTTATTCTGAATAATTCTTTCAATGGGGAGGGACTATATAATGATACACGCCTGTCGATTAATGGTTTCTATACCAGTACTGTATTCTTTGACGTCTTTGATTTTCAGTTACAGGATGGTTCTCTGAAGGAAATTCTGGACGAACCATATACCATGGTGCTAAGCAGGGAGACTGCCGATAAGTTTTTTGGCGATGAGGATCCTATCGGAAAATTTATTGAGATTGATACACTTGGTGCCTACGAGGTGAAAGGAGTTATCGCCAAATCGAGGGAAAAATCTCATATCCAGTTTGAAGCATTGATATCCATATCTACCCTTGAAATCCTTGATCAGAAAAGAGATGAACCAAGATTTGTTAATAATTGGGAAACTGGCTGGGGAAGCTGGATCTATCTTCTCCTGCATGAAAATTCTGACCTTGTTAACATACAGCAGATACTTGATCAGATAAGTCATGAAAAGTACAAAGACAATGATGAGACAAATTTATCTTTCTATCTCCAGCCACTTGATAAAATCGTCCCTGGCCCATTGCTGGGGAATGAAATAGGTGTTTTTCTTCCAAAAGTTTTCATTTTGTTCCTGGGCGGACTCGCCCTGGTTATCATTGTATCGGCTGCCTTTAATTATACCAGCCTCTCAGTAGCCCGTTCCATGCTGAGAGCTAGAGAAGTGGGTGTCAGAAAGACATTTGGGGCGACAAGATCCCAGATAATCACCCAGTTTCTACTTGAAGCGGTAGTGATAGCTGTAATTTCACTCCTCCTGGCATTCCTCCTGTTACAATACTTATTACCGGCTTTCTCTGGTATGCAAATGATGTCCTTGATGGAGATCAGGCCGGAGCAAAATATAAAAATATACATCTGGTTCCTGATCTTCGCTCTGGCTACCGGTTTACTCTCTGGCGTTTTGCCTGCCGTTTTCATTTCTGCTTTCAGACCAATATTTGTACTCAAGGGAATAACCAATGTCAGGTTATTCAGCCGTATCACGCTCAGGAAAATATTACTTGTTACACAGTTTGTGTTCTCTATGGTCTTTATTATTTCAATCCTGTTGATCTTTAAACAAATGAATTTCATGATCAATGCGGATTTAGGTTTTGATGCGGAAGTGGTATATGATATCAATCTGCAGGGAAAAGATTTCAACAAGGTAAAAGCTGAGTACAGCCAGCTTCCTGAAGTCGTCAACATATCTGCATCATCGCATATTCCGGCTGAAGGAAATCTTCGTGGGGTCGATGTTAGATTGAAAATGGAAGATGAAAAGTATCACTGCCATCATTTTTCGGTTGATGAGAATTATATCGAAACCATGGGATTGAAATTAATCGCCGGAAAAACTTTCCCTGAAAACATGAGTACAGAAAATGAAAAATTTGTAATTGCCAGTGAAATGACCGTTGAACATTTCAAGCTGGGAACTGTGCAGGAAGCTTTAGGAACCACCCTGATCCTGAATGATTCAACAATGGTCGAAATCATTGGTATCGTAAAGAATCATCAGTACGTCGCGTTATTTCTTAACACAAAACCTATGCTGTTAAGATATAATCCGGGATCATATCGTCATGCCTTCCTGCGGCTGGAATCCCCTGACATGACTGCTACTGTCAGTAAACTGGAGAGAACCTGGGGAAAAATTGATCCATTCCATGAATTGAATGGAGACTTCCTTGATGACAGGATTAAATATTACTATACCTTTTTTGAGGATATCATGTATACCGTCGGTTTTGCATCCCTGCTGGCCATCATAATTGCCGGCTTCGGATTGCTTGGGATGGCTACCTACAGTACACAGACACGATTGAGGGAGATCGGCATCAGAAAAGTTTTCGGTGCAGAAGTAAATCACATCATCTTTCTGGTCTCAAAATCTTACCTGTGGTTGATGTTAATAGCCGCAGTGATCGGTGGCACCATAGCCTACCTTGTCAATAATTTGTGGCTTCAGTATTTGTCGAAAAGGGTGGATTTCGGGATAGGTACCATCCTGGCCGGAGTATTTATCGTTGTCTTTGTTGGACTCCTGACAATTAGTTCCCAGACACTCAAAGCGGCTAAAACAAATCCCGCCAAGATTTTGAAATATGATTAAAAAACCCGGTTCCGACGCAAACTGCCTTACCGGTAAGAGGCTCGAATAAGTTAATTAAATAAAAATAGTATGAAACGCAGAAGTTTTGTTAAAAACGTGGGTGCCACTAGCCTGGCATTAACAGTGGTTCCAAATTTTGCAGTCTCCGGCCTGGGCCATACTGCTCCAAGCGATAAGCTAAATATTGCCGGAATAGGGATCGGCGGAAAAGGGAAAAACAACCTGAGAAATATGGTCGGTCAAAACATCGTTGCTTTGTGCGATTGTGATTATGCCTATGCCGATCCGGTTTTCAGCGAATACCCCAAAGCGAAAAAGTATAAGGATTATCGCATTATGCTGGAAAAGCAAAAAAATATTGATGCAGTGGTTATTGCCACTCCTGATCACACCCATGCACTAATTGCTGCCCCTGCTATGGAGCTCGGTAAACACACCTATTTACAAAAACCATTAACCCATTCAATCTGGGAATCCCGTTATCTCACCAAATTGGCCGAAAAAACTGGTGTGGTCACCCAAATGGGAAATGAGGGCCACTCAAGCGACACAGTTTATGAAGTTGCTGAAGTCGTTCAGAGTGGATGTTTGGGGACTATCAGGGAAGCTCACGTTTGGACCAACAGGCCAATATGGCGGCAAGGGATGCCCAAACCCTTGAAGGAGGTAGCTGTACCGGAAACCCTGGACTGGGATCTGTTCATCGGTCCGGCCCCAATGCGCAGCTACAATCCAGAATATCATCCCTGGATATGGCGGGGCTGGTGGGATTTTGGTACAGGTGCTCTTGGTGATATGGGTTGCCATCTGCTTGATGTCCCAAACTATGCCTTAAACCTGGGGCAACCCACGGCATTTCAGGCCAGTTCTTCCCTGGTCAACACAAAGAGTGCACCGGTTGCTTCAAAAGTAGGCTTTAAATTCCCGGCAAGGAAAAATCTTCCTCACTGTGCTTTTCCTGAGCTGGAACTTACCTGGTATGACGGTGGACTAATGCCTTCCCGTCCTTTCGATCTGCCCAATGATGCGCCCATGAACCCGGGAGGCGGTTTCATGTTTATCGGATCCGAAGCCGTATTAATAGCCGAGTCCTATGGAAAGCGTTGGAAAGTATATAAAGACGGAGCTGAGTACACTCCCGAGACAAAAGTGGATCTGGGGCGGATTCAGGATAATCCACTTGGAGGAGGAAGGCATGAGATGCATTTTGTGGATTGCTGTAAAAACGGCGGTACACCCGCGTCGAGTTTTGAATATGCAGGACCCTTTAATGAATTTGTGGTGATGGGGAACCTGGCTATAAGGTTGCAATCCCTAAAAAAGACCTTGTTATGGGACAGTGAAAACATGAAAGTGACCAACATTGGTTCTGATGAGAAGATCAGGACTGCGGAACTATTTCCATACTCAAGTGATGTAGTTACCAAAAAAGTTGATAATCAATCCAAAAAATGGGTTGAGCAGAATGCTTTGGAAATGTGTAATGAGTGGATCAAGCACGAGTATCATAACGGATTTAAACTCTAACCAATCTATTATGACATCAAAAGCTATAGCTATAATATTATTACTCGGTTTCATACTGGCTTCATTTTCCTGCCAGCAGGAAAAAGGTGGCAGTGAAGATCTGAAAAAGAAAGACGAGATTTCACAGTTCCTGGGTCAATGGACCCTGGATATTGATGGTGGTGGTGTTGGATGGATTGAGGTTATACAGGAAGACAAATATCTTGACGGGAGTATATTGTGGAGAGGGGGTTCTGTTACGCCGGTATCTTACATGTATCTTGCCGATAATGTCCTGTATGCGGGGCGCGACACTCGAAAAGTGGTTAGGAAAACAAATGCTGAAGGTAATGAAATTCGTTCTCAGATGGTCTCAACATGGATCGAGGCTGAAAAGGTTGGTGAGAAAATGACAGGACATTATCTGCAGCCAAATAGTAACGGAATTGGACTTGCTTCATCCTCTTTTACAGGTACAAAATTACCGGATGTAGGACCTGAACCGGATTTATCAGCATTGAAATTCGGTACTCCAATTAAACTGCTAAACGGTAAGGACCTTAAAGGTTGGGAGCTGGTGGAAGCAGATAGAAAAAACGGATGGTCAGTAGTCGAAGGTGTTTTAATTAATAATCCTGTTCAGACAGAAGGTGAAGAAGATATCCGGTATGGAAACCTTAGAACGGAAATGGAGTTTGAAGATTTCAATATAAAACTTGAAGTATATACACCTGTTAATTGCAACAGCGGTGTATATCTTCGTGGAAGGCATGAAATACAGGTGGACGATTCATACGGGGAAATACCAAATAGCTGGGGCATGGGTGCACTTTATTCTCGTATTACTCCAAGTGTTTCTGCTGAAAAACCGGCCGGCTCATGGCAGACGATGGACATCACATTATGTGACCGCCATGTGACAGTCATCCTGAACGGAATAAAAATCATTGATAATCAACCTGTTTACGGTCCAACTGGTGGCGCCTTGACCTCAGATGTGTTTGCACCGGGACCAATCTACCTCCAGGG
>DRHS01000120.1 GCA_011053095.1 Bacteroides sp. | reverse complement strand
TTATGCTAACACAGTAGGTCAATATGGCAATGAAGATCTTATCAGGAAATACGTTGAAGACCAAGGAAAGACCTATGAGAAAATATTTGAAGGACAACTGAAATTATTCTGATACTTCGGGGCTTGCCCCGGGGTAGTTCATTTATTGTGCCCGGGTTATTGTTTTCTTCTTTAAATCGAATAAAAGAGCCGTTCAAATACTTTAATAAATGAAATAATCTATGAGCGTAGGGGCCATAATAGCCTTTCTCATATTGCAGATTTAGCGGTTCTCCAAATCGCTGAAGAAAATATGCAAGTTTTTGAGCTACAAGTAAATTAATGGAATAACCAAGTATCTGGTATTCGTTCATTAAATATAATAACATGGCCCTTGCTGGAGTAAGATGTACTTTTTTATTGTAATCTACAGACTGTTGGTCATTAAAGCCAGGTTCGAAAATTAATATTTCAACATCCATTGACAATGGTTCCAAATAACATTCCATGAGTGGTTTAACTCGCTGCCATGGCAATTTACCATTACCACACCCTAATGGGGGAATTGAAATAGAATTAATTTTATACTCTTGAATTGCTTTGACTAAGTCTTGGAGTCCACTATCAATATAACCAAGTTTTGAGGGCTGTCTCCAGTGTTTCTTTGTGGGAAAATTGATTATGTATTCAGGAGTAATGAGATTAGTTTTAATAACCTGCACTCTACCTACCTTAATTTCACCCTCCTTAATAGCTTTTTGATATTCATAGTCAACTATTGGAAAGGCATTTTTAAAACTTAAGGCAATACCTTTCCCCATTACACCAACCGTATTAACAGTGTTAACAAGCGCCTGATTATCTGAACTTAATATATTTCCAGTTGTATATCTCAGCATAATACAAATTTAATAATATCCGTTATTAAACACAATAGCTTCAAATCCGGCATCAAATTTTGAAAGAATGTTATAAACTATCGCTTGCGCATTTTGATTATAGACACCAATAGCGTGAATTGCTTCAATTGGTATTTCCTGGTGAACCAACAACTCCGCTTGTTTTCTTCTTTTTCGATCAGGATCCTCTTCACTATCAAACCATCTTTTTGATCTGATTGTATCCCAATCCAGGTCATCTAAACCTTCTTCTGTGTTATAAATCTGCGAAAAGTTGTGATAGCCGTGACCATCAAAGTAAACATAAGGTAATTATATTCAAGTATTTTTTCAAATGTTGCTATTATATAGATAATTTCCTCCTGAGGCCTTTTGGGAACATCGTTGAATCCATGATAAATATTGTAGAGCATAGGTGATCTTGCTCCAAAATAGAATGCGATATAATCAGAAAATCTTCCCCCGGGATCCATATCGATCTGTCTATTTGATCTTGCAATTTTCAAGGTTGAATCTCCAATACCTTCATAATCTGAATCAGCTTCTGTATGTGTCGGTGCGGTAATCTTTTTTTGCTTAATATATACTTAAGGTTGTTGAGATGAATAATCCGATACAAAAATATTGATGATGGTCTTGCCACAATTAGATTGATTCTATTTTGTAATTTTTGGATTTTGTCTAATCATATTAAAATATCCATTTTCATATTAAAAGACACTTTTTTTTATCAACGATATTAATTGATAAGTAGTGGGATTTTCACGGCAGTTAATTTTACTGTGTGTTATCATCATTAACTACGCAACCTTGATGTTACCATTAGTTGATAACTTTTAAATTGTTTTACGGTCAGAGCGCCTTAATGGCTGCTCCCAGGAGGTCTTCCCCCGAAATGTTTCCCTCCGGCTGGTTAAAGTCCGCTTCAAATTGCCTGAGATCCTTCAGGGCAGATTCAATGTTCAGTTCATCCTGTGAGCAGGTTTTGAAGAGTCCCTTCCCTCCAAGATAACCTGCGAGGTATTCCTGCTCGGTCTGGCCGGGAGTGGGTATAATAAGCGCCTTTTTCTTCATGATTGTCAGATCCATGATACTTGTATATCCTGACCTGCAAATGACATGCTCGCTGGCAAGGAGAAGCTGCCTCAGCTCTCCCGATGGCAGATGATTGTACATAGTCACGGTGGAAGTGAGATCGGTCCGCTGTAGCTTGCCAGGCAATCCCTGCAGGATAATGCACCTGGCCTTCAGCGAAAAGACCTGCTTCAATACGATCTTTTGAAGGCGGCTGCGCTGTGGCTCGGGACCTGAAAGCAGGATTAGAAGGTCTACAGGACTCGCTGTGGGGATACTATTCCCTTGGCCGGATCCGGAAAACCTGGAATCTGATCCGGCATAATTGGAATTTGATTCGGCAAACTTGGAATCTGATCTGGTAAACCTGGAAATGGCCCCTATAAAAACTGCATTCCCCGGCAGGGGGAAGCGATGCGAAAGATCCCCTGAAAGGTTTGCTTTCCCGGGGAAATCCGGGATCCAGCAATGGTCAAATTGACTTATGAAAGTACGCATAGCAAGGAAGGCCGGAAGTTCAAGGAAGCTTGCAAACTTAGGGAGGCGTATGCTCAGCTGGTGGGTAACAAGGACGCAGGTCACATTCTGGTTCCACAGTCCATACCGGTTATCCGAAATGACCACATCCGGCCGCAGCTTTCGAACCAGGCGTGCAAGCCGGAGGTGTTCCGCATAAACCTCATACAACAGAAGGGGAGAAAGCAGGGTGATCTTCATCCATGCCGGAAGCTTGCGTGAATAACGGATTCTGATCAAAGACCCGAAGCGGACTGTTTCAAGCTCCGGGAATTCCTCAACAAGCAATTTCATAGCACCCCCGCCGCCGGCAAGGATCACCTCATGCCCCAGATCCGTCAGTTGCTTTACGATAGCCACATCCCGGGCCGCATGTCCGAGTCCCCAGTCAAGGGGACAAACGAGGATTTTTTTATTTGAATGCATTTCTCATCATTTCCTGTCCGGATCTTGAAATTCCCACACTTGCAGCTACTTTATTCCAGCTACTTACAACCGTTTTAATTTGCTCCATAATTTTAATTGCTTTTTTTTCACTGAGACGAAAATATGGGATCACAGACATAGCTAGTTCGGGATCAAGTGAGTTGTCATTTTCCGATATGTTCAGTGTAAGACCTGTACCGCTTTCATTGGGATTTATATCATAGGCAGGAGAGAGTACCCATCCTTCATTGGTAAGGATGAATCCGTGGTTCCTCAGGTGATCATCGGTGTTTGAAACGAAAATACTAAAAACAATCCTTCGCCATAGTTCCTCAAGATCTGTGTTTACCCTTCCTCCATTTGCAATAATAAAAGATGCCAGATCAAGGTAACTGGCCCCCTCCGTGAAATCTGTCCCATCCTTGTATCCAAGCAATGTCATTGCAGAAGCAAAATGAATCCTTTCATCAGAGGATGACCTGTCAAATCGCCTTGATATAAATGTGTGGTGTCTCCCCATGAATTTCTGCAGCTTTGCTTCAGGCATAGAAATTCCTGCCTGCCTGGCCAGTCTGTATGCCACCATCTCCCATGCGCCCATATCCTTATCATCATTTAGGCTTGGAAATTTCGCAATCCACAGATGATTTTTGTCATCAAGAACCCCGGCTTTTGGGCGGGCACCTCCTAAAGATGATCCCGGATTTACCAGTTGGCTGATCCAGTGCAGATATTCAGGGTTATCCACTTCATCACCGGACTCAACCATTAAACTTATTTTTTCCAGATCTCCAATTGAAGTCCACGGTGGAGAAGCATATTCAACATTATCATTTAAAAATGGACCATCAGGGTCTTTTTTAAACCTGAGTGCCCCCATCCGATGTCCATCATAAACACCCAATAAATAGTCAGTCTCCTGTAAAGTTCTTACTTCTCTGTGCTCAAGTTTTGCCAATGCAGCCTCACGCCTTTGCATCAGCAGTCTGCCCCATCTGTCGGGGGAAGAATCAAGAAAAAGGCCATAATTTGGCTTATCATCAGTAAGATATTGGGGACCAGGAAATAACCTCAAATCCGGATCAAGGATCCTGGAATGCTTTGAACTAAGCCAATCATGAGAGTACTCAAACGAGAAAATTTCATTTCCCCTGGATTTTTCTGCAAATAATGATCCCATTAAAAAGGGACTTTCCATTCCTTCCCATTCAGCATAAACGAATATTTCACTCCGACTGCTATTCATCGTTTTTTCGGTGCTCTTTTACCTACAATTAGTTTTGCATCCTGAAGTTTTCTTCCTAAAATATCATCCCTGGCAACTGCATGGATATCCTTTTCAAGTCCAAGCACAAACAGGACCTGGATGTATGTACCCATACTTACTCCCGGATTACCTTTCTCTATCGATAATAAGGTTGGCCTGCTGATGCCCGCTCTTTCTGAAACCTGTCCGGAACTCAATTTACGTCTTAATCTTGCAAGCTTAATATTCTCACCCAATCCGATAAGGATCCTCTGAGTTTCTGGTAGTAAGATTGTTTTTTTTATAGCCATAAAGCCAAATATAATTTACATTAGCAACCCAAATGTAAAAAATATATTACATTATGCAAAATTCTTATCCAAAAACAGAAGTCTCGATGCCAAGTTCTTCAATACGGGCGGCTATGGCTTCGAGCTCGGGGAGGGGGATCTTTTCCAACCCTGTAACGGGAGTGTCGCGGGCGATGGTGTAAGCCTGGATCTCGTCGGGCATGATCTCATTGTAGAGGGAGAGCAGTGCCTTGATTTCCTCTTCGGTGGTATTGTCAATTACAGCACCCTTATGGGATCCGCGGATAAAAAGTGTCTGGATGATTAAATTCCGGTCAAAGAGCTTGAGATTATGGATAATATCTTTGAGCGATATGCTGGCGGGAGGCTGGTTCAGCAGTTGAAAGGTATCCTCGATCCCGGTATCCAGCTTCAGGATATTTCTATCTGCCCTGGCAAGAGCTTCACGGATACCCGGCCTGTTAGCCAGGGATGCGTTCGACAGTACAACCACCTTGCTTTCAGGAGAATACTTGTCGCGGATGCGGATGGTGTCATCGATAACACCTGCAAAATCGGGATGAAGGGTGGGCTCCCCGTTTCCGGCATAGGTCAGGGCATCGGGCAGGAGTCCACCGCCACGCAACTCCCTGAGCTTTTTCTCAAGGCTGTCGGCAATCAGCTCCCTGGATGGAAATCCATCCGATGGGAGATGGCGGTCATTGGTCCACCCACATTCGCAGTAAATACAGTTAAAGGTGCAGACCTTCCGGTTGACCGGGACAAGGTTGAGTCCGAGCGACACTCCGAGGCGGCGGCTGTTAACGGGACCGAATATTACATCTTCAAAAAGGAAAGTAGCCATAAGAACTTCTGAAACATATTAACAGCCTCAAATATAGCCATAAATCGGGTTCCGATCCCTTATGATTTATATCATTGTCAGGGGACATCACAGGCTCTATTTTTACGTCATGGTTAGTAAATATACCTGGAAAGAGGAATACAATACCGGCGTCAGTTTCATAGACGGGCAGCACCAGTATTTTCTGAATATCATACGTGACCTTGAGGATATCATTGAGGATAGTGTATGCAAGGATTCAGCCTCCAAAATATTCTTCAGCCTGGTACATTACGCCGAACATTTTCTGATCCAGGAAGAGATCTATTTCAAGGACTACCATTTTCCCAACCTCAATGAGCACAAGGAACTCCACGCCGCATTTATCAAGCGCGTCATCCAGTTCAAGACCGATTACCAGATGGATATCCAGCACACATGCCAGACCATGCTGGATTACCTGGTGGACTGGTTCGAGAATCATATCCTCAAATACGACAAGGAAGCCATCGAATATCTCCGCGAAAAAGGACTTTAAGTTTTCCCCCAATTCTGGCGCAAACCTCCAACTTGTTCTATCAGACATTTGAAAACGTCACGCACTGCGTGACAAATTGTCCTGGACACATTACTGGTCGCTTATGCGTGTTGAAATGAATACTCAATATCATGCATTCATTTTTGACCGACAGATGTATGATATTATGTTGGTTGAACCATTAAGAAGACTCAAAAGACGCCAAAAAAGGAAATCAATATAGCTGAAAGGTTGAAACGGGAATATATGATTGAGAAATATGGAGGATATCAAAAATGAAAAACTTAACTGATTTTGAATCTTTGCTTAAAGATAAATACGGGAGAAAAGGTACTTTAAAAAGAGATAGGTTTGATGCAGATTCCCTGGCCTTTAGGTTGGGGGTTATGCTAAAGGAAGCAAGAAAAGAGGCACATATTACACAGGAGCAACTAGCGGAGAGGACTGGCACAAAAAAAAGCTACATTTCAAGAATAGAGAGAGGTCAAAGTGATATCCAGATTTCAACTTATTATAAATTGATAGAAACAGGCCTGGGGAAACAATTAAATATTTCGATAGGTTGACTACTACAACATCAAACCAGCACCTTCAGAGTATTCTTTCCCTCAATCAGGTTTAATCCGGGACGTTTCCCGGGCTCAATGCTTCCCAGTTCGTCATGCTCAAATATCGCTGCGGCTGCATCAAGGGTAAAGACTGAAATCACTTCTTCAATTCCCTTCCGGGGATGAAGCAATCTGGAAAGGATATCGAGAGGGTTTTCGGGCGAAGATTCGGACACGGCGGAGGAACCGGCCGCTGACGGTGGACTCACAGCTGATGACGGCTCAGCCTGTGAATGTTGACTCACCGCTGATGGTGAACCCGCCGCTGACGGTGGAATCACATTCTCATGCAGAACCGAGTATTCCCGGAGGTATTTTCCCAAATCTCCTTTCATTGCCTCTGAACAGGCCGTTAGGGAGCAGGAGAGGTTGAACTCGTTAAAGGCATGGCTGACGAGGTCTATTCCCCGGTTAAGGAGCTTGAAATGGTCCTCATCAGGACCCGGGCATAGTTCAATGACGGGGTGGTAGATAGTATCAGAGGAGGCCATAATTTTAAATCCCGCGTCAGACGAATTTTCCACCGAAAGAACCAGTCCAATACCTTTAATCCCATACCGGGGAAGCTCCAGGTTAAGCTTTTCAAGCGAGGCGATTGTTCCGTTTTTCAGAGCGGAATAATTTGCCGGAAACCAGGGGAGTACAAATCCCGGGACAATGACACCGTTGTAATATTCGAGTGCCCTTTCCTCACGAAGTCTTCCCCCGGTATCGGTAAGGTCCGTTATCCGGCCTCTTTCATCGAGGGTGATGATGCCGTTTTTAAGCGGGGGGGAGGATACCGGCAGGATGAGGTTGGCGGACAGCTTTCGCATGGGGGTGATCTATTCGCGATCCGGATTTATGGAGTCGTTGAGCTTGGTTAGCCGCATAACTACATCGTCGTAAATATCCGTGAAGAGGGCAGGGTGGCGGGAGTACCAGGCGATGCTGGAATCAAATTGTACTTTATCAATTCCATGTTTGTCAAAGATATAACCGTGAGTGTCGACGCTGTCGAACTCGCGTGTCATCTCCCGGAATTCCATAGAGGTCTGTAGGGAATAGACTATGTGGATGTCAACCAGGATGGGTGCCAGGTTTTCCTGCCTGATAATGTCTCTCGGGACCCTTGTGCGATTACAGGCCGCAACCGATAGCAGGATCAAAGTTATAAATAGGAGTCTACGCATTTGAAATATAACGGATGCTGGTGGTATTATGGTGTAAAGTTATGGAAAATCATTGGAGATACTCTCAACTACCTGATATCGTTGAACCGGTAACCGAACATAATCTCGTGTGTGCCGGTGTTGTACTGGCGGAGTTGGGAAAGGGTGATATCGTAAGAGTATCCGAAGGAGATTCTTTCCTCGTAAGAGTAGCCGATCAATACTGAAACGGCATCTCCGGTACGATAGGATAGTCCAAGCCAGACCATATCCTGCCAGATAATGCGGGCATTAATGTCAAACTGGACAGCTTTTGGTGCTGTTCCCTTAAGCATTGCACTGGGCTCAAGTTTCCAGTCATAAGAAAATTCATAGGAATACCCCCCCGTCAGGAAGAAATGGGTTGCCAGTTTGTTTATCCCCGTTCCCGGGTCGTAAAGGTTCAGCTTGGTGTTTATGAGCTGTGCGGTCGAGAAGCCAACCCAGAAATCCGGGTGATATAGGTATACCCCGATATTGACATCGGGGACCCAGCTTGCGTAGACCTCGCCCTGCATGGCCAGGTCTGAGGGATCCTTCAGGGTAATCTGGGTGCCATCGACACGGTATTGCATGAGGCCGAAGGAGATTCCACCCGATAGCCGGATATCCGGCATGATCTCAACATTGTAGCCGTATACCCCGGTGATGGAGGTCCTGCTCGTGGGACCGGTAATATCATGATATACGTATCCGCCGTAACCCATGGGCAGGCTTGGATGGGGACCATAAAACGAAATGGCATTTGTCACGGGGGCGTCGGTCATGCCTACCCATTGAAAACGGTGGTTGGAGTGGATCTGGAAATAGGGATCCACGCCGACAACGGCCGGATTGTATACCACCTTGTTGAACATGTACTGTGTATACAGTGGGGTTTGCTGTGCCCCGGCCTTCAGGACCAGGATAATCAGGAGGACCAGGATTCCTGCCGCCCTGGTAAATCCAACTCTTTGGAACTCTTTCCTCATTCTCGACGATATCTCATTTCGTTTTCTCATCTCACAATGGTCACGGGACCTTTATATGGTTCGCTGCCGTCTTTGAGTTCAATTACATAATAATATGTTCCCAGGGGCATTTCCTTGCCCTTATATTTTCCATCCCAGCGCTGGTTGTCTGCATATCCGGTGGATGAGAATACTAACTTGCCCCAGCGGTCATACACCATAACGGTTGCATTCGGGTAATAGACGATGTCGTCTATATCCCAGACATCATTTATCCCGTCGCCATTGGGTGTGAATCCGGTGTATATTTTGAGTCCGGTGGCCAGCAATATGTTCATGGAATCTGATTCCTGGCATCCAAATTCAGTTGTACCGGTTACAGAGTATGTCATCTCAATGCTGACCATTGCATTTGTGGTCTGGGCGTTGGGGCTGTCGAGTCCGTCGATAGGATCCCAGAGGTAACTGGCGAAAGATCCGCCGGTAGCAGTAAGGATAATAGTCTGTCCCGGAGCAACGGTGGTATCCTGTCCGGCGCTTATACCCCGGTCTGCATGAACAGTAAGCAGAACAGTGTCCCTGTCCGTGCATCCGCTGGCCACATCGCGGGTAAATAACACATAGGCAACCGAATCTGTAACGGTTGTTGTGGGATTGGCTATATCCGCACGGCTGAGTCCCTCTTCCGGAATCCAGGTAAATTGATCTCCGCCCGAACCGTTAAGTGTAATTGTTTCACCGTAACAGACAGCCGTGTCGTTTCCGGCGCTGGCAATAATGGTAACATTAGCCGCAACATCGTAGGTATCGGTAAACTGACAGCCGTACAGGTCAGTTATATTCACCCAGTAAGACCCTGCTTCGAGCCCGGTAATGTCTTTTGTGATTGAATCATTCGACCAGAGGTAGGTATAGGGAGGAGTAGCTCCGCTTACATTATGAGAGACCGAACCATCAAAACTGTTGCGGCTGCAACTGGCAGGGTTTATGGTTGCAGTCACATCAAATGGTGCCGGATTGAAAATTATCACAGTATCCCGGTAGACCCTGTAACTGTCGGTGACATGAATATAATAACTGGCTCCGGCCAGTCCGGTGAAATCTCCGTTAGGCTGTGGGTTCGCTCCATCGAGGATGGAGTATGCAACGATGCCAATGCCATTCTGGTGAGCAAGGGTGATTGTTCCGTTGTCGCTGTTGTAACAGTCAATATCTGACCAGAAAACATCCACGACAAGTGGAGGTGTGGCCGAAACATAGACTGCTTCCTCGTAAGTACAGAGGTTTGTATCGCGTACAACGGTATAATAAATTTCCGAAACCACTTTGTAGAAGGTATCCGGTCTGAATGTTTTACCGCTGTCTATGGAGAATTCAAGCGGTGGACTTCCTCCTGCTGCCATGGAGAATTCAATGGATCCGGAATCCGGAATCATAGCAGTGGTTGTAATAATGGTTGCTGTAACGGGAAGTGGTTCGCCGACGGTGTCAGCCGGGAATGCTGTCATACATGTATTTGTATCCCTTACCAATGCTACATAAATACCTGCCGGGAGGTTGGAGAATGTTCCGCTGCTCTGCCAGATGCTGTCCAGTGTATATTCCAGGGCACCTGTTCCCCCGGTAGCTGATACTGTAATGGAACCGGTGGAATCACCAGAACAGGTCAGTACGTTGTTGACAGTTGACGGGGCAAGGCTCAGCCCGGGAGGATCCGCAAGTACAATAGTATCCCCGGTAACGGAACAACTTGAAGCATCCATTACCACAGTTATATAGGTTCCTGGTCCGAGTCCTGTAATGACACTTACCGTATCGAAGCTGGCTCCTGTATCGACGGAATAGGTATAAGGTGAAGTTCCTCCGGAGGCAAAAATTTCAATCACACCGTCGTCCGCTCCTCCGCAGCTGATGTTAGTGCTGGTGGTAGAATCAAATACAAGCTGAGGCGGTTCAATAACGGTGAGGGTGTCTGTGATGTAGGGTTTGCATCCCACGGCATCATTGACGGTGACTGTATAGCTGCCGGGGGACAGGCCGGTGTAAATGCCGGTGGCACTGGTGTCTGTACCCGGGTTCATTATGTACTCGTACGGAGTTGTTCCGCCGGAGCCGTAAACTTGTATCTCCCCGTCTGTATCTCCGAAACAGTTGACCGGGAATACAAAGACAGAATCGGTGGCGATGGTGTCGGGTGAATTAATGGTTGCACCCGGGTAAACCTCACAGTTGAGGCTGTCAATCACCGTGAAATCGTAGTTGCCGCCGGGCAGGCTGTCGTAGAATACCGTATCCACACTGAAGGTAGTATCGCCCTGGAAGATATAAGCCTTGGTCAGTCCGGTACCCCCGGATGCAATGATCCCTATAACACCAGCGCTGTCTTCGTAGCAGGTAGCGATGTCGGTAATGATGGTTGAGAATGTTATGGGCGGGGGACTAAGGATCACGATCGATGTATCCTGGGTACAACCGTTGGCGTCGTAGATGTCAATATCATGGGGACCTGCAAGCAGGTTTGGGAAGATACCTGTCAGAGATGTGTCTGCCAGGTCCATAACATATATATAGGGATTCAGTCCGGGGATAGGAGTACCGCCTGCGGCCCTGATTCTTGCCTCACCTTCTGCTGAGGTGAAACAGCTTATTATGTCATCCTGCGCATAGTTGCTTATATACAGCAGCGGAGGATTGGTAATTTTCAAGGGACTCTTATAGGCCATGCAGCCATTTGAGTCCATCACAGATGAATAATAAGTTCCTCCTCCAAGACCGGTAAATATATTGTTTATTGAGAAGTTGTAACCACTGTCTATAGAGTATGTGAGCGGTCCCGTGCCCCCAATTGCAGTCAGAATGATTATACCGTTACTGTCACCATTGCAAAGCTGCAGTGAATCCCTGGCAATTTCTTCAACAATAACAAGCGGTGGCGGAGTAGATATTGCTACCAAATCGGAAATGATACAGGAATTCGCGTCAATTACCTCGATGGTATGGATCCCCGGTCCGAGGTTAATAAATGTGCTATCCGGTACCTGTCCGAATCCATCATCGTACATATATGATGGTGTTCCTCCTGATGGAGTTACCCATACGGTATCATCGGATGCTCCGAAGCAGGTAATGTTGCTTTTGGTGATGGTCATTGTGTATTCCGGGGGACCTGTGATGCTGTCAAGCGGGGCATAGACGACCGGGCAGCCTTTTGCATCGGTGACGGTCAGGTTGTAATCTCCGGTTTTGAGTCCACTGATATTCTTCTGAGTGTTTGTGTATCCGTTCGGACCGGTCCAGTCGTAGGTGGAGGGTGTGTATCCGCCTGTTACGGTTATATTCAGTGTTCCGCTTGAATCGCCATAGCAGGTCAGGGCCTTTGATGAGGATCCGTCGACTGTCACTGCGACCGGTCCCGGTTCAGTGAAGGTGAATGGATTGCTGGTAACCGGACCGCAATCGTTCACATCGTTGACATCAACGGTATAGGTTCCCGGGGGCAAGTTCGTGAACAAGCCGTTATTATTGGTATCCACTTCAACGCCGGATTCCTTCAGGATATAGGTTAATCCTCCGGTACCCCCACTGGCTGTAATGTCAATCCAGGCATCGTTGAAGCCGTTGCAGCTTATGCCAAGGGTGTCTTCGTTGTCAATTGTTATCGCATCGGGTATGATTACATTGAAGTTGCCGGATGGTGGAGAGGGACAACCTAAATTATCGATCACATCGACCGAATAGAGTCCCCCGGGCAAAGGATCAAATATACCCGTGTTGTTATCCGGCTGATCGGCTGGATTTATGCTAAAAGTATAATCTCCGGACCCGCCTGTTGCCATAACGGTGATGGAACCGTCGACAACTCCGTTGCAGCTGACATTTTGTTTGGCAAGCGGGATCAGGACTACAGAGGCAGGCTCTGTGATAATCAGGTTGGTCCTTGTGTCCGGTGTGCATGTGTTCTGGTCCGTGACGCTGACTGAATATGTGTCGGGTGGAAGAATTGAGAAAATCCCAGAAGTGTTTGGAGGTTGTACGGCGGGACTAATACTATAGGTCAGGGTGCCGGTTCCTCCGGATGCTGTAACGGTTATTTCCCCGTCGGTATCACCAAAGCAGCTTACATCTGTCAGGGTGGTATCCGTGATGGTTATGGGAGCGGGTGCTGCAAAGTCCCATGGTCCGGCGGTTGCAATTGGACAAGTGTTGTCATCCGTGACATCTACAGAATATGCTGCTCCGGGATCAATCCCCGGGAAAAATCCCGTAGTGTTGGTAATGGCGTCCGGGTTCAGGGTATAATACAGTGTGCCTGTCCCCCCCTGGCCTTCCACGGTAATGGTACCATCATCGGCAAGGTTACAGGTAATGCTGGTTGTGTCCTCGGATTTGATTGTTATCGGGTCAGGGTTTAATATTTCAATGTTTGTTGTATTGAAAGGGCCGCATCCGTTTTGATCGGTGACATCGACCGAATAATTACCCGGTCCCAGGGGAGAGAAAATCCCCGTTCCATTGTCCGGGAGCGCTGACCCGATGATATCGTAGATAAGACTCCCTGTTCCCCCTATTGCATCCACATCTATGGATCCATTCCCCAGTCCATCGCAGGTGACATGTGTAGAGTCGACTACTGTAATTACAATAGGTGGTGGATCAATGATTTCCAGGTTTGTAATTACAGTGGGACCGCAACCGTTGACATCGTTAACGCTTACCGAATAGATACCCCCTGGCAGGGAGGCAAAAATACCATTGTTGTTAGTTGGACGTACAATGGGTGAAATCGTATAGGTCAGGATTCCCGTTCCGCCGATGGCATCCACATCTATGGATCCGTTACCGGCCAGGTTACAGTCCACATCAACCAGGGTGGTATCTGCAATAGTTATGGGGTTGGGTTCCAGGAAATCCCATGGTCCGGCGGTTGCAATCGGACAAGAGTTGTCATCCGTGACATCTACAGAATATGCTGCTCCGGGGTCAATCCCCGGGAAAAACCCCGTAGTGTTGGTAATGGCGTCCGGGTTCAGGGTATAATACAGTGTGCCTGTCCCCCCCTGGCCTTCCACGGTTATGGTACCATCATTGGCAAGGTTACAGGTAATGCTGGTTGTGTCCTCGGATAAGATTGTTATCGGGTCCGGATTTAATATTTCAATGTTTGTTGTATTGAAAGGGCCACAGCCGTTTTGATCGGTGACATCGACTGAATAATTACCCGGTCCCAGGGGAGAGAAAATCCCCGTTCCATTGTCCGGGAGCGCGGACCCGATGATGTCATAGATAAGACTCCCTGTTCCCCCTATTGCATCCACATCTATGGATCCATTCCCCAGTCCATCGCATGTCACATGGGTGGAGTCAACAAGTGTAATGAGTATTAGCGGCGGATCAATGATTTCCAGGTTTGTAATTATTGTGGGACCGCAGCTCTTGGTATCGGTTATACTCACCGAATAGATACCCCCTGGCAGGGAGGCAAAAATACCATTGTTGTTAGTTGGACGTACAATGGGTGAAATTGTATAGGTCAGGATTCCCGTTCCGCCGATGGCATCCACATCTATGGATCCGTTACCGGCCAGGTTACAGTCCACATCAACCAGGGTGGTATCTGCAATGGTTATGGGGTCAGGTTCCAGGAAG
>DRHS01000119.1 GCA_011053095.1 Bacteroides sp. | reverse complement strand
TATTTGGATGAATATACTTTTAGGTACAATAGACGAAAATCAAATAGCAGGGGACTCTTATTTCAAAGATTAGTTGAACAAGCAGTAACGCATGAACCTGTTGAATATAAACTAATTAAGCGTATGTAACATGTGCATACCCCAGAATATTTAATTATCAGGAGTTAATATAGAAATGACCTCAATTGAAATATTTACCCACTTAAACCTTAGCCATGAAAAGATTTAGTTTCTTGTTAATGATCGTTGCACTTTTTACCATTTCATCGGGTATTACAAATGCCCAGGTTAATTTAAAAAGATTAAAAAAAGAAGTAAAATCTACCGTGGCCTCTCCAGAAACTAATAAGGAAGAACCAGCCCAAAAGCAAAATGCCGTTGTAGTAAATGAAAATGATCCTGCACCCCAGCAGTCCCCTAAAATTATTTTTGTTGTGAAATCCGGCAGTAATAAAAATGATGGTTCAAAGGAAGCTCCTATGAAAAACATCGATAAAGCTATTGAAAAAGCTGCCCCCGGTGATGAAATAAGAATTGCGCAGGGCACTTATATGGGTACTTTTAATATTGGATATCTTGAGTCTGATAAACCTGTAAAAATATATGGCAGTTGGGACGACCAATTTAATGAGCAGGATATTGTTAACCATCCGACTGTCTTCCAGCCCGATAATGAAAGTGGAGGTAAGTCAAGGAAAGCCCTTCTAAGGTTCACAAAGGACGTAGCTGGAACTGTAGTGGATGGGATAGTATGGGAAATGGGAGAAAGGAATGTTTATGATGAAAAGGACGGAGTTGTTGAAGGTGTTGATGGTGGAAGAATGAAAAGTTCTACAGAAGGAGCTCCCGGTATGAACAGTACGGTTGAGGAACCTGCTCTGTCATTTGTCAGCGCTACCACCGGAGGTGATGTTACCGTACAGAATTGCGTTTTTGTCAATTGTTCCAATTTTGCAATACAGGCAGGGCATCGAAGTGGAACATTCAAAGTAATAAACAATGTTTTTGTGGCAAGCAGAATGGCTGCTATCGAAATTTATGGTACCTGTGCCGGTAGTAATCAGCAGAAAGATATGATTGCATGTGGAGATGTTGAGATAGCCTATAATACAATTCTCTTTACCTGGAGCAGGTTAAAGGACTTCCTTGATATGGGATATGGTGTTAGAATAATGACCAAATGCACCTATAATATTCATAATAACATTATTGGTGCCAGTATTATGGGGGGAATTGACAACAGCCGGTTCAGTAAGGATGAATTCATTAAAATTGATAACAATATTATGTTTGGAAATAAGGGTGGGGATCTGTATTACACACCAGCAAGTAATACTAAACTGCAACTAACTGTAGATCAATTTGATGATTTGGAATTTGAAAGTGCAAGTGGCAATATTGGAGAGGCGCCTGAAATACCTGTTAATCAAGCCTACATGAAAGGTTTCTTTAGTGCAAGATATAGCGAAACTACCAGCTATGATCCCAATTCAGATCAAAATCAGTGGGCAAGAGCCTTGGGATTGAATCAACAGGGTACCATGAGTTCAAATGTGTCCATGTTTATGAATAAATACCCTTGGAAGGAATCCCTTAAACTTTTTGGAGCTTCTTCTGAAGCAGGCGCACAGCAGGCACATTAGAAATCACTCTCCCGGAATACACATGAATTATCTGTAGTCTTCATGCCAGAATTGTGTGCCAAAATACCTGCAGGAGTCAGTGGCAACTCTGGCAGCATTTCCCAGGGCAGTTTTTCCATCATTCCCTTGAGACAGGTAGTAGCAAAAAGCTCCATGCAGGACATCCCCGGCGCCGAGTGTATCAACGGCCTCAATTTGTTCCACCGGGATATATTCTTCATTCCCCAAGGTTGAAACTAAAATCGGATTTTCATTGTCTGTAATTCCCACGAATTCAATTCCGGCATTATGAAGATATGCCACCGTCTCTATTTGGCTAAACCCTGGTTTTTTGAAGTTTGTACTGCAAATGATATAATCAATTAAATCCAGGTAATCGTCTGTATCAGGTTTCCAGCTCCCTCCATCCATCACAATTTTCACACCGCTTGACCTTGCCTCGATTATCTTATTGCGTAATGCGGGATGCAAATAATGGCCATCCAACAATACAATTGAACTGTCTGCCAGACGCGTATCAGAATAATCCAGATTCAACGATTCTGTGGCTTTGGGCGGGTTAATTATTGTTCTTGATCCTGATTGAGGGTTTATCATTACGGATGATGCAGGAAATGTGTAATTATTACCTTCTATGATATCATGAATTGTCACCGAAAAGTTCTCCTTCATGAATTCCATTGCCTGTGCAGCCAGACTACTATTGCCAAAACAGGTTATTAACTGTGATGTTCCGCCAAGAATATTGTTTGTGATAGCAGCGTTCAATGCAGGTCCACCACATTGGAACAAATAATTTTTTGAAAATATCTTTGTATTCTCTGAAGGGAAGTCTTCAAGCAAATATGTGTGATCAACAGTCGAAAGCCCAATAAATATTACCCTGTTATTATTCATTCGGGCAAGATAAACATCTAATTTGAAATTTGGGACTAAAACCTATTTCTCGCCTGCCGTCGCAAATTTGAAGTAATTTATTTTGTGTAAACCATGTTTAATAAAACATAGTCTATGCTGCCTTCCTGCGAATGGCATGATGCACACATATTTCCCTTATTTGCAGCATTTTCATCAAACCTGGTCCTGTAATATGGAAGACCGTGTTCGCTTCCTTCGGTCACCTGCCCAAGGGAATCAGTATTATTATACCACTGAAATCCAACAGTTTCTTTTGCCAATTCATACAATTCCATGTCTGTATTGTTATCGTCTGCTCCCTCATCTTCACAGGAGGAAAACAGACTGGCGTTGAGAAGACATATTAAGAGGAGGGTAGAAGAAATAAGATCTATAAATCCTTAAAAGAACTAAATCATGAATAATAATCGAATATTGAAGGATTATCGGAATAAGTTTAGTCCAAATTATATATGGGAGTTGAGTGTAAAAATATAAAAAGACCTTATTGTCCTTTAATCTATTGTTGTAGCTTTGCACAAATTTGGAATATGCTATTACACAACCGGGTAAATAAAGAGGAGCTCAAGCGAAAATTATCTGAAGAGGTATTCAGCAGGAAGACAATTTCATTGTACCGGTATTTTGAAATTATTGACCCTCTTGAATACCGCAATGATCTGTATAAGAAATGGTCAACCCTAAACTGTTTTGGACGAATCTATGTAGCGCATGAAGGGATAAACGCGCAGATGAGTGTACCTGAAAACAACCTTCCTCAATTTCTGGATCAACTAAATGAGATAAGAGGATTAAAGGATATCCCCATCAAATATGCAATTGAGGATGATGGCAAATCATTTTATAAACTCACCATCAAAGTCAGAGAAAAGATCGTAGCCGACGGTTTTGGGAAAGACGATTATGATTTCACCAATGTCGGAACGCATCTGACCGCCCTGGAATTTCACCAGATGAGTGAAGGTCCGGATACGCTTGTGGTGGATATGAGAAATCACTATGAATATGAGGTAGGGCATTTTTTGAATGCTCATCATCCCAACGCAGGTACCTTTAGAGACGCGATCAGAATGGCAGCTGACGCACTTTCAGAAGAGAAAGAGAAAAATGTCCTGCTTTATTGCACCGGCGGGATTCGCTGTGAAAAAGCCAGCGCCTATTTTAAGCACCGTGGATTTAAGAATGTGTATCAGCTGCACGGAGGAATCATTGAATATGCACAGCATGTAAAGCACCTGGAAGTTGACTCTAAGTTCACCGGGAAAAACTTCGTTTTTGACGATCGTCTTGGCGAATCTGTGGACGGGAAAATCATTGCCAATTGTCATCAATGTGGTAAACCCAGCGATACCCATACCAACTGTGCAAACGACGACTGCCATCAACTCTTCATACAATGTGAGGCATGTAAATCCAAATATGGGGGATGTTGTTCAGTTGAATGTCAGGAATACCCTGAACTAAAACACAACCATTACAGCAAAAGTAAAATCTACAACAGGATCGGCCTGCAACAAGAATCAAGATGAATTTCTGGAGGCAATTACCAAAACCATTCTTTGCCCTTGCACCCATGGAGGATGTGACCGACACCGTTTTCCGGGAGTTGATTGCATCCATTTCTTCCCCTGATAAATTACATGTTGTATTTACAGAATTTATGTCGGTGGAGGGTTTTCTTCATGACAGGGGAAAAGAAAAGGTCAGCCACCGCCTCTTTGTTTCCCGTAAGGAAAGAGAAATATTGAAAGCCAGGGGAATAAAACTCGTGGCTCAAATCTGGGGATCCGATCCGGAGATGTTTCTTAATTCCAGCCGGCTGATAGTGGACCAGTATGAATTCGACGGAATTGATATCAATATGGGATGCCCGGTAAAGAAAATTGTGAAGAAGAGCGCATGCAGTGCCTTGATAAAATCTCCCGAACTGGCCAGGGAAATAGTGATTGCGACAAAGGAGGGTAGTGGACTGCCAGTATCTGTCAAAACCCGTATTGGATTTAATGAAGTAGAGACCGAGAACTGGATCGGGAAACTCCTTGGGGTAAATCCTGCTGCAATTACGATTCACGGGCGCACTCAAAAGATGAGGTCAAAGGGCCTGGCGGACTGGAACGAAGTTCTAAAAGCAGTTCAGCTGAGAGATTCCCTGAATTCTGATACACTGATTCTGGGTAATGGTGACGTATCGAATTACAAAGAGGGACTGGATAGATCAGCAACCTTCAGGACGGACGGGATTATGGTTGGTAGAGGTATTTTCGGGAATCCGGCATTTTTCGCAGATTCAGAAATCACGGATCTTCATCAAAGAATTCAACTTCTTAAAAAACATCTCATACACTTTGCCGATGAATGGGAAGGAATGAAGAGCTACTCCCTTCTGAAAAGATTTTTCAAAATATACATTCACTCCTTCCAGGACGCAACTTCATTGCGAGCCAGGTTGATGAACACCAATAATTACCATGAAGGGATGCAGGTAATTGAAGAGTTTGAAGCCACCTTTTAAAGAGTTGCTTTATTGATGAACTTCTGTACACGTTTACCCGTGTGAACCTCAGTAGTATATATGTTGCCCCTGGAATCCACTGCCATACTGTGGGCCCAGATGAACTGACCGGCATAACGTCCGATCCTGCCAAAATGTCCAGCTACCTTCAAGTTCTCACGACGTAATACCCAGATACATTGGTTTGTACCGTCGATAGTATAGATATATGTCTGCTGAGGATCATGAGAAAAATCAATATCCCATGCAGAACCATTTCCCAATGAACTCCCGGCAATAATCACTTCCTGGACAAACCTGCCATCTTTTTGAAAGACCTGGATACGGTCGTTGCGTCTATCGCAAACATAGACAAGACCATCATTAGAAATCCGAACCGCATGCACCGGACTTCCAAACTGATCGGAAGGAGACTTGTTCGGGTCATAAGGATCTCGGGGAGAATCGTCCGGTATCTTGCCATAGGCTCCCCAATGGCGCAGATATTTTCCATTATTGGCATCGAAAATAATGATACGACGGTTGAGATAGCCATCGGCAATATAGACTTCGTTAGTAATTGGATCTACATCGAACTCAGCAGGTGCACCCAGTAGCTTTGTGTCGTTGCTTCCACCGGTTTTCCCGGCTTTCCCGATTTGAAGTAGGAATGTACCATCCGGACGGAATTTTAAAACCTGATGGTCATCAGGCCCACTTCCTCCAATCCATACATTGTCTTCATAATCGAGGAAAATTCCGTGCGGTTTTTCCGGCCACTCGAAGCCCTCACCTTGACCGCCCCAGGCCTGGACGACTTTTCCTTCTACATCAAACTCTATAATTGGCGGGGCAGGGACATAGGGAAGTCCCGTTGTAAGATCCCCGGTTTGCACAGCTTCTTCTGCTCCAAGGCTACTTGGTCGATGAATAATCCAAACATGATTTTTTGAATCAGCTGCAACACCTGCAACCTGCCCTATCAGCCAGTTGTTTGGTAGAGGTTCTGGCCAAAATGGATCCACTTTGAACACTGGAATTGAGTCTTCATATTCACCAGAAGTTTCGTTCTCGCTCTGTCTCATACACCCAACTGAAAATGAAACAAGCAATAATAATAAGGGAATTAAAGATGAGTAATTAAGTTTTTTCATGTCATCCATCTTTGGTTTTTACAATCAGTAATGTATGCAAATATTAATTATTCTGTTACAGTATCGTAATTCTCAATAATAAAAATCCCTAACTCATGAAAACTACCAGCTTTTTGTTAAAGAATTATTTTTTTCTCAAGCACATAGGGAGCCCGGTTAGGGGTAACATACTTAGCCGAGATGGTAATTGCACTATGAAAATCAGAATCATTAAAACCAATTTCCCCCTTGCCATCACGAATTCCACATGGTGATACCTTTGCGTCAAAGAATTTTCCTTCGACAAGCTGGCCTTCATAGAAACGAACATTTTTATCAAAACCGGTGAAATAAAAGATCAATAATTTTTGTCTTTTATAATCACGATCATAAATTATCTCATATTTAAACTCCGGAAATTTTGTGACATTGCTTCCGTTCTGATGATATTCTAATAGTCCCGTACCTGGCATATCCTGTTTATAGGTTTGAAGGGTTTTTAATTTCCCATTCCTGTAATATCGCTTTTCCAACCCGTTAATTTTTCCTTCTGAATATTCTCTTGTTCTGTATAAGGTCCCATCTAAATAATACTTTTTTTCAATACCATTTTTTAAACCATTGATGTAGTTACATTCCGATGATAGTTTTCCATCCTCATAATAGATCTTTCCCAGGCCCTGCTTTAAACTGTCTTTTATGGAGAACTCAGCCTGTAGATTTCTTTTATAGTAGTGTTTGTCCAGACCTTCTTCATCAACATTATCTGCCGTTTCATTTTCGCTCTCAGTATTCGTCTCACCTTTTTGATTACATGAAAACAGCAGCACTAATAGGACAATAGTTGGGAAAAGGAATGATCTAAAACGCAAATAAATTCTTGAAATATTCATATTATTCATAGTTAAGTCCACAATGACTCTTCCAGACTATCTGTCCCTGTTCAACTCAGTCAGGATTTTTTTGTCCCGGCCATAAATGTCTCTGAAGAAGTAAATCATTCCGTCTTTGTCATTTTCATAGCAGGTCCAGTACATTATCATAACCGGCATGGGCTTTGACAGGTATACATTCTTCATTTCCTTAGTCTTAATTACCTCCGCAATTTTTTCACTGTCATAGCCTTTGTCACCCAGCAGTTGTTCAGCAAGTATGAAGGGATCCTTAACTCTCACACATCCATGGCTGAAAGCCCGGTCAGTTTTTTCAAAATATGATTTGGAAGGAGTATCGTGAAGGTAGACAGCATGCTTGTTCGGGAATATGAACTTGACCAGTCCCAGTGCATTATTTGGTCCTGGTTCCTGCCGGAGGGTAAAAGGAAATGAATTTTGTGAATACTGAGTGAAATCAACCGTAGAGGGATCGATTTCTTCCTTTCCCTTAAGCAGAGTAATGTTCCGGTTCTGGAGGTAATTTGGGTCTTTTTTTAGCTTGGGTAAAATTTCCTTTGAAGCGATGGAATAGGGAACTGTCCATGTGGGATTAAAAACGACATACTTAATATCGGAAGAAAAAACCGGTGTCTCGTGGAACTCTTTTCCCACTACAACCCGGCACTCATAATCAATATTCCTGTCCCTAAATAGGTAAAGACGGTAGTCGGCGATATTAACGAGTAAAAATTCCCCCGGAAGGTCATTATTGATCCACCGGCACCTTTCCATGTTGACCCTGATGATATCCAACCTCTCATCAAGGGAGACATTAAGGGCTTTGTATGTAGCTTTGCCGCAGATCCCATCAGCATCCAATCCATTAATCATTTGAAAATCCCTGATGGCCTCTTCCAGCTCTTCATCAAACTTCTCGTTCTCCGGATCACTGAACTCGAAGCCGTAGCTGGTAATATGATTTTTCAGGGCCTTGACAGCGGGTAAGGAATCACCAGGCCTTAATGCAATACCCGGATATTCTATCGGTTGAATATCCCCCCCTGCCTTCTGGATGGAATCCAGTTTAGCAAACCATCTGCGGAGTTTGCCATACATCGGAAGTTCAGGTCGTATGCGTGCGGCCACTTCCTTGAGCGTACCTGTCTCCAGTCGCTGGGTGAGCCTGAACTCCACATCGTCTGGCACAATCCTTTGACTGTAGTTCCAGTTGGGGTCTAAAGCCTCCGCGTTGACCTTTCCCTGGATCATATGAAAAGCGAAGGTAAGAATAGCATTGCTCATGATGATGTCCGCCATGGCATAGTCATCCATACTCACACGAACCCCTTCTTCCAGTTTTCGGCCATGCTCCCTGATATAATCAATATGATAATCCTCCGGGTTTAGTCCCTCGAAATAAGCACCCTCCAATAATTCAACCAGATCCTTCCTGTTCCTGGCATTGACCCAGACAGGTTGGTAATCAGCGTCTGAATATAATTTAGTAAGGACGGGGTTCCCGATGATTTTTTGTTTACTCAGCTTAATGCTGCCGGATCCTTCCAGTTGATCAATGTATTCCCTGATACCTTCCTGGACGGATTTTTCATCCTGAATCCTGGCTTTTGGTTTATTGGAATTATGGGATGGACTTACAAATTGTATTGGATAGATCAGGAATAAAACCAGGAATGTAAGGGTTGATTTTTTCATTTACGACTGCATTCTGATAAAGTGACAAGTTAGAAAACTCTAATTTATAATGCTCGAATTTTCCAAGTATCCTGATTCGGGGAAATAGATAAATAATAATGTCCCACCTTTAATCAGTTCAATTATTTCCTCATAATCCTCAGCGGGCAGGGCAGGGCAGCCAAAACTCCTTCCAAGTCTCCCGTGTTTTTTAATGAATGATTCTTCAGAATACCATGCGGAATGAATCACAATGGCCCGCTGCCTGGCTTTATCGTTGATGCCCTTCTCAAGACCGTCCAGTCTTAGTGAGAGGCCATGTTTCCCGTAATAAGTTTCTGCTGTCTTGTAGAAGCCCAAACTGCTTTGATTACTGTTGGGTTTATTGGAGAATTTCTCTGCCATCAGGCTACCGGTATTCTTGCCATGGGCTACATAATCCTGGTAGGTAACCTGCTTTGTTTCCAGGTCGATAAGGTAAAATCTCTTTTCGGTGGATGGCTTGCTGAAGTCCACAACGCTAATGATGTTATCATCCAGGCTGATTGAATCCTTCAATTCCGTCCATCCCCTGAAGGCAAGGTCAAACGCTTCAAATGACATGGACTCGTTTCCAATCTGCTCATAAATTTCCCTTGCATTGTTGGCTGATACCCCGGGATTGCTGGCTGAGCCAGGCAAGGGAAACACATATAGCATTAATATACAGACAATTATCCTCATTGCAATCAGACATTTGTAAGTATGAGGGCGTGCAAATACTATGCCTTTGTTTGATATCCAGTCAATTATAAAATACGTATATCCCCGGATCTTTCATTAGCAGCCGAATTGAGATGGTTTATTATTATTTACATACAAAAGTTGGCAATATGCAGTTTCTCTCTCAAATCGGTTTCATGTGGGTTTCACAACAGAGACCGGATACAATGAATTGGATAATTATTTGTAGATTGTAGTACTTTAGATCACTCTCTTTTTTATAATCAAATACCTATCAGAATATTTCAGGTGAATCTCAAATAACTACATATTTAACATGATGGTTTCGTTGATTCATCAATGAATTCTACTGTTATCAAAAACCCCTAATACCATGATAATTAGTAAGCCAACCAGATCAGTACTTGTTATTTTATTCATAATAGCAGGAATATTTACGGGTAAAATATACGCCAAACATGATTATGTCTTAACTGATCTCTCAGTGACATATGAGCATTGTGAAGGAACCGTAACGTTCAAATTTCTTGGGTATTATAATGTAACCGCAACAGAATCTGACAACGAATTTCATGCAGGGAAACTCTTTCTTACAGTGGGGAGCAATGAGGAAGTTCAAATAGGCAGTTTCGATCATGGGACGGGAGAATTCAACTATACCGGCGGTGGTCCTATATGGGATGATGACAATTATTATTCAAGAATACCACTGGGTTCTACATATCAAGACGTAGTAGCTTTTGAAGATCCCAATGATCCCAGATATTTTTACTGGATAATAACATATAAATTACTATCTCCCTTATACGACAACTCCTGGGGGGATAACGTTACTTTTAGAATTACCGGAAGTTGGAATGATACTGATCCTATCAATTTATCAAAATCAATTGCAACAACCCAAACAAGTCCCCCAACCGATCTTACAGCCTCTAACGATGAGTATTGCAACAGTGTATTGTTAAGCTGGAACAATCCGACGGATAATACATGTACATCCACGATGTATGAAACGGAGATATACCGGGACGGATCCTATCTTGCCGAAGTACCCTTTGACTCCGAAACATTTTCTGATTATTCAGCCGTCAAAGGTCAGACTTATGATTATAAGATCAGGGCAAAACTTAATACAAATAACTCGGGGTATAACAGGAGCAGTTTCACTCCTGTAACGCAGGGTAAACGAATCGGTCCCCTTGGTCCACCCTCAAGTTTTGCAGCATCCAACAATAACTGCGATGGACTTATTGATTTATCATGGCAATGGAACACTGCCAACCCGGAGAAGTTCCAGTACCGGAGAAGCCCGGTATCGGATTTCAGCTCAGGGGTATATACCTCGCCAGAGATCAACTCTGACCTGCGAAGCTTTGAAGATATTCCCCCGATAAAGAATTCGGTATATTACTTTGAGGTAAGAACCAAGAATGTATGTAATGATTGGAGTGCATGGTCAAGCACCGCCTCCGGCATTGCACCCTATCCCCCGGCTGCCCCCACCAATGTACTGGCAGTCGCAAGCACAAATGACGTCACCGTAACCTGGACGGATAATTCGGTTTCTGAAACAGGATTCATTATCGAAAGGTCAATGTATGGGGGAGGGGGAAGCTCCATCTTCGAAGTTGGGGCAAACGTTACCAGCTATGTAGACAATACAGCTGTAAATTGCCAGACATATTCGTATGAAGTAAAATCGAAAAACGATTGTCAGTCCAACGGCACACCCAGCGGTACACCTTCCGATTCCAAAATATACCCCGAGCTTGGCAATACATTCAGCGCATCCGATAAGTTAAAATGCTCAAAGGGATATTTTACTAACAGTGTGAAACTCGAATGGACAAACCAGAACAGCGGGCAGATTGATTTCTTTAAGATATACCGGAAGATATACGGAAGTTCAAATGATTCTGTCCTTATTACCTCGGAGAACTCCTCAACTGCGCTTTATAATGATGCAACGGCTGAGTCAGGCGTATATTACCAGTATTTCATAGAGGCGGAAGCTGATTGTGAAGGAGAGATCCTTAAATCCAACATATCCACGGATATTGGTTTCCGGAGTCCCACAGGAATTGTCAACGGACATATTGATTATACCGGGGGAATAGCAGTGAAGGGAGCAAAGGTCCTTGTTACAAAAACTTCCGGCTATCAGGGTACCTCGCTGGAATTCGATGGTATTAATGATTATGTTTCTTTTCCGCATAAGGCAATACTAAGCCCTGCTGGTAATATCACACTTGAAGCATGGATTCGGCCAGCCTCCACCAGCACCAATAATTACATCCTGAGCAAGGGGACAGCATACACATTATTACTAGACAACGAACAGCCCGTCTTCAGGCTCAACAATGGCGGACTGGACCTGAAATTTGCGGTTGACACGTTCCCACAGGATTACTGGAGGCATCTGGCAGTTACCTATGATGGTGACACGGTGAAACTATTTGTTAACGGAGCATTGAAAACCTCGCAACTTTATTCGACCCCTATAACCGCAAACGCTGATTCATTTTTGATCGGCTCCGATGCTGCCAGAACTAATTCTTTTGATGGGTATATTGACGAAGTAAGGGTATGGAACATAGAACGCACAGAAGACGAGATTGCCCGTGATTACCAGAGGATATTAAACGGTGATGAATTAGGATCGGCGGCTTCCTGGGGATTGGACGAGAGTGTTGGTGAGTTCATTTTCGACCGTTCAAAAGTAGGAACTGCATTTAATGAAAATCATGGATACCTGCAAAATGGTACGAGCTTTTCAACAGAAACACCCACTTCATTCCAGCTGGGATATGCTGGTATTACCGATGAAAACGGGGATTATACCATTTCCGGGATCAGGTATGCCCTGGCGGGGGAAAATTTCAAACTGACTCCTGTTTTGGGAACACATGAATTCTCGCCATCAAACAGGGTCATATACATCGGTGTGGGTTCGAATATCCATAACAACCAGGATTTTGAGGATATTTCTGCATTCAATGTTACAGGAAATGTCAGGTTTGCCGGCACCACCTGTCCCGTGAAGGGTATCATTCTTCAAATTGACGGACAGCCCGTAATAAAGAACGGACAGGTTATCATGACCGATGCTGACGGGAATTTCACCATAATGGTACCCATAGGGGAGCACCAGGTTTCAGTTACCAGAAGCGGACATACATTTTCACAAGGTGTATTCCCCCCTTCAGGGTACTGGGATTTCGAGGAGGATGTGGCAGGTATACAATTTATCGATTCTACATTGATCAGGGTTACTGGTAGGGTTGTCGGGGGACTTGAGCAGAAAGCTAAATCCCCGGTGTTGGGAAGGTGCAAAAATAATATTGGAAGTACCACCATAGAATTTGCCACCCAGAACGGATGTTATTCCAAATTTGTTAATACCGCTGATAGTTCTGGTCAGTATTACATTGAACTTCCCCCCATGAAATATATCATCCCGGATTTTGCAATTACATCTAACCCGGTAATATCATTCGAAAATAACGATCTGCTTGACCTTACCTATGGTATGCCTTTGCAAATAAAGATTGATACACTCTATTTTCCGGGTACGCAGATTATCAAAAGAATTGATTTCATAACATTTCATAATCAGTTGGATTTCATACAGATGGAAATACCACAGATGGAGGTGTTGAATGCTGACGGAACGGGCCCGTTTACGGGTGATCCAACATTTCAATATATATCATTAGATAAAACAGATACTACCATAATCGACCTTGCCCCCAATCCATTCCCCTTTCCTTTTTTCAGTCAGAATGTGATGTACTATGCCAGGCTGAAGGCATTCGAAGTTTATACGAATAAGGATGGCGGGACAGGTAATTGGGTACACGATACAGTTCCGGCCACTGAGGGTTTGATCACAATAAATAATGAATTATCCGATGAGAGCAGTACGGTAATCGAGATGACCGGGGGCGATACACTATATTCTTTCAGTGCTGGTAAACCGAATGTGCTTACCGATGCCAATCCACTCTTTGATTATACAAAAGTTTTCAGTGTACAGATGGAGATTGGAATCCATACTGTCGAATGGAAACCGCTTTCTGTTGCCAATGGTGAATTTTTCCGAGCCTATGTACTGGGTTCCAAATCGGCCGATGGGAACAGCTTTGTTACATTCGGACCCGAGGTGGTTGATTTCATACTGCGCGACCCCCCCGGTAGTGAAAGTTTTTCCAGCCTGGAAATCGGTACCACCTTTTCAGCGGCTGAAACCTTTAGTTTGGCGGGAGTCCTTTCTCACAGTGGGCAAATTGCCCTGAGAGGTGGGACCAAATTTATGGTAGGTTTCGGATTTACCACAGAGACCAAAGCTACCACAAGTGTAGTTGGAGGTTGGGACATAGAAGCCAAACTTGGCGTAATGGGTGAATTTGAACAGACATGGACCAACACGGAATATAAACAAAACCAGTGCCGATCCCGAACTGGTAGGGGCTCAGAGTGACCTGTTCATTGGAAAATCCAGGAATATGGAGTTCGGCCTGGCCAATTCTGTTATCATCACTGCCGAAGAAGTATATACACTTCCCGATATTGAAGAGGCAAATACCATCATTCCATATAATGGGATTAACTTCAGTATTGCCAGGCGAAAAACTTTAATGATCGTGCCGGGAGGATACGAGACCGGGTTTGTTTACAGCAGGCACCATATCGAGACCTACCTGATACCCAGCCTGGAACATTTAAGAAGCCAGTACTTCATAAATCAGCCTCTTAAGTACCAGTCACACCTTACGGAAGATGATGAGAACTATGGAACCAATAATGACGATCCGGTATGGGGAGATGACGTAAGCAGTGATGATCCTTATGCAACAGAATCTGTCGATTTTAATGGACAGAGTTACAGGTTTATAAAAGCAACCGATGAATCCATTGATTCCGTCAGGGTATTCAATCAACAGATCCGGCTGTGGAGGGAGGCATTGTACAATGATGAGATGGAAAAAATTACTGCCCTTGAAGAGGGTGAAGTGGAAAGGAATATTTCCATCAATGCAGGCCCGGTCTATGGTTATTCATCTTCCTATTCACATTCCGAAAGTGGAACGGTCTTCATCGAGTTCAATGCGAGCTGGTCCTGGTTGTATAACATTGAGGCTGAAATTGGAGGCGTTGGTACAGAATTAGAGCAGGGAATCACTATAGGTATAGAGATCGGGGCTTCTGTAACGGGTGGTTATGAAAGAGAGAAAGTCTTTAATTATGAGATATATGACCCGGATGTCGGCGACTATTTCACTGTGGATGTTTACGACAGCGAAGAAGGCAACGGCCCGATGTTCTACACCCGTGCAGGTCAGACCTGCTGTCCCTATGAAGCCGGATTTGTTTCCGAATACTACAATCCCGGGACCTACCTCAGCCTGCCGACATTACAGCGGGAAGTGCCTACACTGCTGGTGAATGGAAGTAAGGCAGCAAAAATAACCAATACACCGGCAGACCAGGCCGCAACTTTCGGTCTCTCGCTGGGAAATGCAAGCGAAAGCGATGATGATATGTCCTACATCATTAAGGTTTTGGAAGAAACCAATCCGGACGGTGCCATTGTCAAGATGGATGGTATACCTCTCTACAGGGAGATAATCGTTCCGGCAGGAACAGCTATCAACAAAACCCTGACGGTGGAAAAGGGTCCGGGCGATACCTATGAATATGACAGTATCCTGGTCCAGTTCCATTCACCATGCCAGTATTTCACCTATGACGATGATATTATTGACGAAGTATACATATCCGCGCATTTTATTCCCACATGTTCGGATATAAAGATTATAGATCCTGACAATCAGTGGGTGGTAAATAATTCATTCAATGATACCCTGAATACCATATTCGCTGATTACGATATCAATTATGCGGGATTGGAGGAAATTAAATTCTGGTATAAACCCTCCTCGCAGAGTAGCTGGATAGGATTGGAAACCTGGTATAAGGATACAACCGGAATGGATATTCCGGATCTGAATCTCATTTCAACCAGTGACATCTTTACACTGTATCAATGGGATCTCCAGCAACTTAACGATGGATATTATGATCTCAAGACCTCAGCCACCTGCACTCGAGCTGATAAGGAATCAGAGATATTCAGCGGTGTAATTGACAGGATTAATCCACATCCATTTGGCAATCCATCTCCGGCAGATGGAATTTTATCACCGAACGACGCGCTGATGATACAGTTCAATGAACCTGTTGACCTGGGATTAATCAACAGTTATAATTTCAGTATAACAGGTGTTTTGAACGGTACTGAGTTGCGTCATGACGGGGCACTCTATTTCGACGGCGTGGATGATTATGTTGAAATTGCTGAAGGCTTATCATTGAACGGTTCATTTTCGATGGAATTCTGGATAAAGCGTGATAATACCGGTGTGGAGACATTTATATCCCAGGGAATCAACGCGAATCAATGCATTTCAATAGGCTTTGATGCTTCTGACAGGATGCTATTTACCATTGCCGATATTTCAATGACCTCCAATATGGCATTTGACGATAAATGGCATCATGTAGTGTGCACGTACAATAAAGAAAGCAATACAGGAGAGATATTTTCTGATGGTGGACTGGATGTCTCGAATACCCTTCTGACAAGTTATGGGGAAGGAGGGAAGATTCTGGTGGGCAAAAGCTCAGTAACCGGTTCCGTGGAAAATTTCAAAGGATACATGCATGAGTTCCGTATCTGGAATAAGGCCCTGGACCTGGCTACTATAGTCGAGAGGATGAATAAGCAACTCTCGGGCAGGGAATTCAACCTGGTTGCCTGTTGGAGGATGGATGAGGCCAGCGGGAATATAAGCGCTGATATAGCCCGCCATCGGAATGCCGTATTACATGGTCCGGCCTGGGTTGTCGATCCTTCCGGCCGTGCACAGGAATTTGACGGTACAGAAGACAATATCGAGATCAACAGTGGTAGCTATGCTTTCACCAGGGAAATGGATTTTACCATTGAATACTGGTTTAAGGGAGATTCCCCAGCGGATACAGTTACATTTTTCTCCAATGGCCGGGCCGACAGGACAGATGCGAATCCTTCTTCATGGATGATCTTCGGAACGCCGGATAATCATATCAGGGTAATGAATGACAGCTTAGTGTTTGACGCAGTTACCCATAATTATTTTGACAATGAATGGCATCATTTTGCTCTGGTAGTGAGCCGGGTGGGAAATACCAACGCCTATATTGACGGGGACCTGCAAAATTCCACATCAAGCAGCCATTGGCTGGGACTTGGAGGCGCGAATATCTGGCTCGGAGCAAGGGGCTGGTTTACCGGTATTACTCCACAAAGCGATAAATATTTCTTCGGATTCATGGATGAGGTCAGGATATGGAACCTGGCACGCAAGCAGGAACAGATTGCCAGGGACCGTGTCAACAGGCTCTCAGGCGATGAGTACGGTCTCATTGCATATTATCCCTTTGAGAAGTATACAGAAGTAATGGGCGTATTGAGCCTGTCCGAAACCCTCGAGAATATTGTGGACGGTTCTGTTCCCGGTCTGAACGGTGATCCCGAATTCACAGCGGATGTTCCCACCATAAAACTGGAACGCCCCGTGCAGCAGGTACCCTACTCTTTTTCGGTCAATAATGATAAAATAATATTTACACCAACCATTGAACCGTATAGAATAGAAAATGTAACGCTTGATATTACGGCAATGGATGTCAAGGACCTCCAGGGCAATTCAATGGCCTCACCAAAAACCTGGATAGCATACATTGATCAGAACCAGCTTGCATGGCAAGACCAGGAACTCAGCTTCAAAAAAGAGGTGAACCGGGCTCTGACCTTCCAGGCGGATATTATAAATAGCGGTGGAGAGTTAAAAACATATAGTATCACAAATATGCCGGACTGGCTTGCCGTGGATTCCGAAAACGGGACTATTGCCCCGAACAGTACAAAGACAGTGAGTTTTGAGATTGATCCCTCTGTGAATATTGGAAATTATGAAGAGGCAGTTTACCTGAGCTCTGATTTCGGATATAATGAGTCGTTGATCCTGAAAATGAATATATCTGCTCAAGCTCCTGAATGGAAAGTAAATCCTGAAGATTTCCAGTTCTCCATGAATGTTATTGGCCAGATGAAGATCAATAATGTTTTCAGTTCGGATACTGCCGATATGCTGGCTGCGTTTGCAGATAATGAATGCAGGGGTATCGCGAAACTTAGATATATTGATGAGTATGACCTGTATGAAGTCTACTTAAGCATTTTCAGTGATGTGGAAAGTGGAGAAGATATAGAGTTCAGGATATGGAATGCCAGTGAGGGAATAATCCACCTGAATGTAGTACCGGAGTATTCATTTGCTTCCAACACAATTATGGGTACACCAGGAAGCCCTGTTGAGGTAAGTACTCTTGATGCCTACATGAGCGAAATATCAGTTCCACAGGGCTGGAAATGGATTTCCTTTAACCTTGGCAGTACAGATCTGTCGGATGTTAACCTCACATTATCTTCCGTCTCAGCCGAACAAGGCGACCTCGTGAAAGGGCAGACAGTGTTTGATAACTACAATCCTACGATTGGATGGCAGGGCTCGCTTTCAAATTCGGGTGGGTTCAATAATCATTCAATGTATATGGTAAAGATGTCAGACGATGACACGCTGACATATACCGGTGCCAGGCTCAATCCGGGCGATATCCAGATTCCATTGAATACAGGCTGGAACTGGATCGGATATACGCCTGCAGTAAATATTGAACTTAATGATGCATTCGGGAATTACACACCCGCCGGGGGTGATTTAATCAAAAGTCAATACGCATTCGCCATGTATGACTCGGTAATGGGCTGGCTTGGAGATCTGACATATTTAATTCCATGCCAGGGCTACATGTTCAATACCGAAAATGCAGCCGGCTACCTGGTTTACCCGGTAACAGGATTGTATAAGAGTGACCTGGTTTCCGAACAGGACAACAATGAAAATCTGGTTGAGGAGTGGAACATGGAAAGAGAAAAATATCAATACAACCTCTCACTCGTAGGGGATCTCAATCTAATGGAGGAGGAAGTGACAAATGATCATATCATTGGTGCCTTTGCCGGCGATCAGTGCAGAGGTATTGCAAAACCCTTATTGATTAAGGGAGAAATGCGATATTTCATTACTGTTTACGCAAATACCTCAAATGAGGTCATCCGGTTTAAATTGATGAAATTATCAACGGGAAAGGTTTTTGATATTAAGGAAGTAATCAGCTTTATTCCCAATGATATACATGGTATTATTGATCAGCCAATGCAGCTAAACATGAATAGTTTAAGCATTGAAACCCCGGTTGGGAATATAGAACTTTCAGTCAATCCAAATCCCACAAACTCCATGATCAATATTTGCCTTAACGGTCTGAATAATGCTTCCGGGTCAATCCTAAAGATTACAGACATTACAGGCAAGATCATCCATAATCAAATCTATGATGGGACTGATACATTTGACTTTTCGCCCTTTGGGAAAGGTATCTATTTTATCAGGGTTGAAACCGGAAAAGGAATATTTACCGAGAAAATAGTTGTCCAATAAAATGACTAAGATGATGCGAAAGATAAGACCGGACTTAATAAACAATAAACAGCTCCTGATATTCTGTTTAGTTGTAATGCTGGGGGCAAATGCGCTTGCCCAGCCCAGCTGGACTGTTGACCCCGGAAGTTATAGCAATAATATGACCATAACCGGTGCAATAAATCTAAACCATGAGGAAAGCAGGGATGCAGATGATATCATTGCAGCTTTTATTGACGGTAAATGCAGAGGTATTGCTCAGCCTGTATTGCAGGGAACTGTGGACAGATATATTGTTTACCTGATGGTGTACAGTAACGATGTAAGCGGGACCATACAATTCAAAGTATATGATGCCAGTACTGTCACCGAAGTAGATATTGATGTAACAATGGAATATACGGTCAACGGGATAGTTGGTTATACCGAAGGACCCTATATATGGTCTAGTCCCACAATAAGCAACAAAGCTGAGATACTTACCTTTTCTGTACCCGGACAGGTTGATACTACGGTTATTGATGAAAAGTCCATTTCCCTGATGATGCCTTATGGATCGGATATAACTGGTCTTGTCGCGGCATTCATCTCATCACCCGATGCAGCAATAAAAGTCAATGATGTAATTCAGACAAGTGGCATATCGGTCAATGATTTCAGTTCCCCGGTAAATTACCAGGTACAGTCGGCTGATGAAACAACAGAAAAAACATTCACAGTTAGCGTTATATATGCCAATGCAATCCCATCGGATATCTATCTGACTTCCAATGAGGTTGCTGAATCTGAAGGTTATGGCACCGTGATAGGCTTGCTGTCAACAGAAGATGCCAACCCGGATGACAGCCATTTATACAGTCTAGTCAGCGGAACAGGCGATACCGATAATGACAGCTTCCTTATATCAGGAAATGAATTGAGCGTGAATACAGAGATCGATTATGAGACAAAAGCCGGATACAGCATTCGTGTTCAGACGGACGATTACAATGGCGGGCAGTTTGAGAAGCAGATAGCAATTACTGTGATCGATGAACAGGAGATCATATTAAATGCAGTCAATGTGTTTTCTCCCAATAATGATGGCATAAATGATTACTGGATGCTTGAGAATAACCAGACGTTCAAGAGCTGTAATTTTTACATATTTAATAATATTGGGGAGATCATCTATGAAAGTACAGGGTATAATAACGATTGGGACGGAACTTATAAGGGAAGGCAGTTGCCGGTAAGTACTTACTTCTATATAATAAAATGCCCGAACTGTTCGAGCTGTAATTATTCAGGATCAATTTCAATAATCCGTTAGAGCCCCGTAGCATTAATGACACCCTTAACCAATAGCTAAGAAAATGAATAAGAAAAATCTGATATCATCTCTGGTATTATTGGCATTCTTTACCCAGGCAGGTATATCCCAATATATTCCCAATGATAATTTTCACCAGCTGAATCCGTTTTCGTTTAATCCTGCAGCCGCCGGCTTAAGGGGAAATGTAACAGCATTTCTGAACTACCGGGATCAATGGTCAGGGTTAAAAGGTGCTCCGGAAACTGTTAGTTTCGGGATGCATGGACTTGTTACAAGTGCAATGGGACTTGGACTTAATATCGGACAAACTAATATTGGAATATTCAAACAGTTTTCTGCCGATATGAGTTATTCATACAGGATCAGTATTGACGAGAGAAGCCAGTCACTTTCATTCGGTTTAAATTTCGGATTCTCCCAGAATAAAATAAACCACGATGAAGTACAGATCGATGATAACTCGGACCCGACTCTATATTCTTCCGAAATTCTGGATGAGACCCTGGTAAGGACTGGTTTTGGAATGCACTATAATTGGGAGGATCTGAATATTCATCTATCCTCACCCATTCTTTACGGTTCGCAGGAAAAAGTATTCCCCCAGACCCTGTTCGGATTTGCAAGCTATGATTACCTTCTGCCTGGTGATATCTGGAAGATACAACCCTCAGCGCTTTATCGGTACACTGCTGACAAGACAAACCAATTTGAGATGAATGTTCTTGCTGAATGGCATAACAGAGTGTGGGTGTCAGCCGGATACAGGACCAATAAAAGCATCCTGACAGGATTCGGGATTTCCCTGAAAGGTTTAGGAATCGGATATGCCTATGAGATCAATAGGTCAGAACTGTCAAGTGTGTCTTCAGGCTCACATCAGCTGATTCTGTTTTTCGAATCATCATACTCGGTAACCAGGAAGACCCCGCTCTACAGAAGTTCAAAACAGCGATCTTCCTGGAGATGATTATGAAGCTTTCTGCTTCCCCCGGTCACGATGGTAATTATTGAAATTTAATAACTAATGAAGTTATTCATATTTCTTATTTTGGTGCTTTCTGTAAACCTGGTATACGGTCAGAAAGAAACTAAAGCTCTAAGAAAAGGAAATATCCACCTGGATGATAATAAGTATGAGGATGCACTCATTGATTACCAGGAAGCTTATCGTTTTAATTCTGAAAACTCCCTCCTCAATTATAAGATCGGGTTATGCTATTACTTCACCGACCTGGATTCCCTTGCAAAAATATCATTCGAGAAGGCATTCTCCCTGGATAGAAAGGTTGCAGAGGATATTCATTTCTATATTGCAAGATGCAATCACCTGACCTGCAACTTCGAAAAAGCTATCGCAAATTATAGCATTGAATTGGATTTTGCCCTGAATAATGACAGGCCGGATTATGCCAGGGCTTTACAAAAATTCATCACTGAATGCCGGTCCGGTATTAAATTATTAATGGAACAAGGCAGTTTAACAGTAGTGAGGAACTTAAATCAGCCGGTCAATAGTGCATTCCCGGAGTACGCTCCTTCTGTTTCAAAAGATGATTCAAAATTATTTTATACTTCACGGGGGAATGAAAACCAGGGAACAGGTAATCCTGACGGGATCTTCTATGCATTAAAGTCAGATTCGTCCTGGAACAAGGCTTTTAACATCGGGGGCCCTGTAAATTCATCCTACATTGATGCAGTCCTGGGAATCTCGATAGATGCAAAAGTACTCTACCTGTATGCTTATGAGAACAAGGGAGACATATTTTTCTCTCAGTTCTCAGGAACCGGATGGTCTGAGCCGGAACCATTCTCCTATGCAATCAACTCCCGCTTTACAGAATCATCTTTATGTTTTACCAGTAACGAGGATACCCTGTTTTTTACCAGTGACCGGGCTGGCTCAGTGGGGGGAAAGGATATATACTATTCCGTTAAGGAGAATGATGAATGGCAGACACCTGTAAATATTGGTGATGAAATAAATACTGAATACGATGAAGAGTCAGTATTTCTTTTCGAAGACACGCTTTTCTTTGCATCCCGGGGACATAATTCCATGGGTGGGTTTGACATATTTAAAACCTTTCAAAAACGAGACGGAAGTTGGAATGAACCTGAAAACCTGGGTTTCCCGGTGAATAGTCCTTATGATGATCTGTATTTTACAGCTTCAGATAGCAATACTTACTTTGCATCTGAAAGACGAGGGGGAAACGGGAAAAGCGATATATATTCAATTGTTATTTTGCCGCCTCCATATGTATATATCAGGCCTGATTCAATCATTCGCAAGGCTGTAAGATTTTATGCGATCTCAAGTATATTATTTGAACTGAATTCATCTCATAATGAAGATGCTTACCCGTCAATTGATATACTTATTGGTTTTCTTCATTCAGAACCAGGAGTAAAAGTCCTGATTACCGGATATACCGACACTCAGGGAGATCATAATTACAATATGATTGCGCCGTGCAAGACCGTGAGGTGGGGATTTATGGCGAACAAATATTAAATGTAATGAAACACCTCTTAGTTTCCCTGCAGGTAACCAATCCTGTCCGGAAAGGGCCAGCCACCCACCGGAATCGAGTCTTGCGTAG
>DRHS01000118.1 GCA_011053095.1 Bacteroides sp. | reverse complement strand
GGTATGGTCACCAGAGAGTCAAAGCCATTGATATTTCCTACCAGAATGGCGCGACCTACGTCCAAAAACAGATACTGATCCTGCAAGGTAGGATTACGGATAGCTGAAGAAAGAGAGAGTCTGATATAATTATTTGCATCGATGCGGTAGACTGCTGATGCTGCCGGAGACAGCAGATAATTAAAGTTTTCATTTTTGTCCAGCCTTGCGGTTGCCGTTACTATAAGATCCTGGTCAAAGAATCTTTTCTCAAGGCTGGAATATAAACCGTATTCATAATTGGTAATGACAACGCTGCCTGTATCGCTGAAAATAGTACCCGAAGAATTGGGCGTGTAAAGCCTGAAGCTACCCCCCACTACGATATCGATAATTTCTTCAGTTATTTTATATTCTCCATGAATGTGAGTCAGGGCAGATTTATCCTTGAATCCGGAACCGCCTTCCAGAAACCTGGCACTTGAAGTTATTTTATTAAATACAGAATCAAATCTTTCGGTTCCCGGTTCCAGGAAAGAAGTACTTGTAGTAGAGCTATAACCCGGACCATCAGTAAACTGCCTTGTTTCCATGTGCCATTGGCTGAGTATATCAACGTTTTGTTCCATTGCATTATTTGCCCCATCATAATCATAGGGATTCACCAAAGGAGGGAAGCCCGGCAGCGCCCTCACATCATCTCTTACATTCCTTAGCCAGTAGGCACTGTAATCATTTCTCCAGGATGCCTGAGATTTTGCAGCATCCTGCAACAGCAGGGCAGTTAAAACCGCATCATAGGAATTCCCTGCATCTTCATGAGTTGTGTACACTCTGAGAAAAAACTTACCTGGGTTCTTCAGCTCAAATTTGTGCTGTTGGAAAAGAATATCTTTGAGGCTGTATCGGTTATCACCCTGGTAGACAGTTGTGCCAGTCCCGAAGAAATAAGAATACTGTGCTACAATTTCCGGAGTCAGTTTATAATATATTGAACTGGCAATCTTAATATTCTGACTGTTATAATCAACGATGTCTTTTTCATGGTATCCCGTCCGGTAATATATTCCCAGTCCGGGCATGGTCCTCTGTCCATAAGGGTCCGAATAATTATTTTCCCCGGAAGTAAGGTTTTCATCCCCATATACATTCACGGCATCATATCCTCCCGGATTGGCCGTATTCACCTGTGACTGTTCAGTGGCATTGAGGTTGGTTGCCTCCCAATCATCGGCCCTCATAAAGGCCAAATTGAACTTTACTGCCAATTTATCTTCATCTTCTTTATTTTTGAAGACGTGGGCATAGCGGAATATCCCTTCCAGTAAATTTCTTTCTCCGGCCTTGGCCATTACTGTCAATCCCTGATGCTCAAAGGAGTTGACATTACCGCTGCAAGCATTGGTTTCAAGATCGTAAATACCAGGGGATTCAACAGTACCAATCCGGTCAGATCCCTTCAGATTATTGATGGAGTAGATAATCAGGCACCCGGACTGAACTTTTCTCTGGGGAATTTTCTGGGGGCTTCTGAATTGGACCTGCAAAAGGTGGAGATCATCGCTGGGGCAAGTACAGCTATGTATGGACCCAATGCTTTTAACGGGGTGACTCTTTTTGCTTTTCAGAAAGCCGACTGGCCTTAATTTCAACATCATCTATAAAATATGCATCCGGTTTCAGACTAATGTTTATTAGCTGGCCGGGAGAATCAACTACAAGATCCTGCGAAACATATCCCATGTAAGAGATAACTATGGTAAATGGAAGTGCTTCCTGAAAGGTTATTTCAAATTCACCATCTGGATTGGTTATGGTTCCGGTGTGACTATCCTTCAGGATAACAGTGGCCCCGGCCAGCCTTTCCCTGGTCTCAACATCAATGATCACTCCTCTTATTGCAACCTGGGCAAAGGCGCTAAATGAAACGCCAAACACGAATGCTGCCTGAAGGATATAGAGTGCAGTAGAAAAACGCCTTTTATTTTTTTTCACGTAAGATGCATCTGACCTGTTTTTACAGAACATATTTCAAAAAGTACTAAAACTCAAAAAATCAAGAACATACTGTGACATTCTTCCACAGTTCCCCACCGATTAAATAAAATAAATGTAACGAAAAGTTTTAAACTCAAATACACGGACCATTTTGTTCCCGATTAAAATGCAGGAATGTCATTCCATTACTTTTTAG
>DRHS01000117.1 GCA_011053095.1 Bacteroides sp. | reverse complement strand
TGCAGCCTTATAATCAATTTCTACTTGAAGTATTAGATTAAGTAGGTAATCGTAATTAGCATCAACTGTATTAGATAAATTATCTATTAAAGTAAGAATTGTGTCACAATCACAGGATATGGCAATTGGTGTCGGAGCAAATACCATTGCCCTGTATCCAAATGCAGTCAGTTCCCCTACCTGGGTATAATAATCAATCATCATCTGGATCTCATCCTCAGTCCAGACCAGATCAGTACTGTACAGAACATTAATGGCATACTCAAGCTCCACGATAAGTTCCGCTTTGTAATTTGTGACATCATTGCGTGCAAATTCAGCCGCCAACTCCTGACCAAGCACGGCTATGCGTTGCTGAGCCCTACTTACAAATAGCGTCTCATGCGTCTCTAAGATTCTTGCGTAGTATAACATGTTAATCTTCTAATTGTCCTGAATTAATCATTTTATTAATCGTCGTCACAATCTGGTAATAATGGTAAAATAAATCTATTGTCCAGTTGTATTCAGCCGAGAGTATAAGAGCACTAAAATAATCTAAAACAGTTCTTTTATAGTACAATTTATTTTGTTCCGCACCATGTTCCACGTCCCATTTCACCTGCTCAATATAAGCAAGGTTCAATATGTTCTTGTATGCATATGCATAACTCAGCAACGGCACATCAAGAACTGTTGAAGTGTATGCAGCCTTTGCCTTTGATGTGTCGTTGAATGCAATCAAAACCCATGCACTCCCACTCCACTGGTACAACAATCCGTCTGCCGGATCAATGTGTACATCATCCGTTGACGGAACCACTTCATCTTTCTGTATCCATGCATAAGCTGTAAAAAGGTATCTTCCGTTCTCTGGAGAATCGGCAAACCATTGAATGCCCGTGATGGGATCATAGGAATCAAATGTTACCACTTCTTCTTCTCCGGGTACATCTGACATACGATATTCCCCTTCCAACATAACCCCGTATTTATTTCGTGCAGCCAAATCAGAATCAGCCCATACGGATGCATCATCTATCTGTAATTTTTTTCCTTCCTGTAATATACTGGCTGCTGTTATTGATAAGTTAAATGCCATGATCGTTCGTTTTTAATTATAAAATCTTGCTCTTTCCTGTATCCCGTCGGGATTCATTGTTTCTATTTGTTTATACAAAGGTATTAATCTTCCCATTTTAACCAAAGTTTTGTTCTTTCCTTTTCTCCAGCCTGTCTCATACTCCTCTCCCGGGGCAAATCCTGCCTGCCACAGAAGATTCAATGTATTTTCAATAATTGATGTGCTTGCCATTGGGGTTCTCGCCAGACGTACAGCTTCAATAGGATTGATATATGCAAATATTTCTGTATATAACCTGTTAGTTTCATAAGTCAGTAACCGGTAAGAACCCAGTACCAAATTGTCTTCATAACTATCTGAACCATATTCCTCGTCCATCAGTTTGCCAGCCTGGCTAAGCAGTGCACCTGCCGTAAACATTGCAGTTATCATAGCCCCTTCGATAACAAACCTTCGGACATTTGCCTTCTCATGTGGAGTAAGGTTTTGCCAGTTCTCTTTCATAAGATCAAATTTCATCTTACGCAGATCTTGTGCCAGCTGCCATATAACACGTCCTCCCGTACGATAGAACCCTTCAACATCCTGTTCCAGCATACGATAATTCTGTTTTTTCCCCCAACGTCTTATAAAACCTTCATAAGCCCAATCCCGGTACTTTATTACAAGTGCCAATCGTGCATCCTGTTTCATCATATTGGCTGTTTGCTGAGAGTAATTACCATGCAGTTTTCTCAGTACGGCACCTATTCTATCGGATATCCTGTTTTGCTGGTTCTCATCAAACTTAACAAATGAACCATCTTTATCCTTTACATATATATCCTGAGGAACATTCAGTTTTCCTTTGACAGAACTATGCTGGTCCAAAAGAGATCCCAGTTCCACTCCGTCCTTATTGAAAGCTTTCGTACTTTCAAGTATTGCCAGACCGGCACGTACCTGCATCATGTGTTCTCCTGCATTATTTATAAAAAACAATGCACTAAGATTAAACATACGTTTAAATTTTGTACGTTCAGTAGTCTTGATTTCCTGGTTGAATGATTGAAGTATATTATAATGCTCACTAAGTAGGTTTACAATGTTATTTGGTGTACGGGCACCTATATCCTTCAAAATACCCCCAAGATTCTTTTTGTAAAAACCAGATGCCTTGGAATAATCTCTTACTTTGTAATATTCCCCTCCCATGGATTCCATAACATTATTGTATTCCCCGTTACCTATATTGGCAATACCTGCAAGAACATTACCACCAAGCTGAACAAGTCCCGTAGCCCTGTTAAGCTGTCTCAATACAGAATTATTATCCACCTTCGCACCCATTATATTGGTAAATCCCAGATCAAGTTCCTTTTGACCGTAGAGCTGCATATCCAGAAATCTGTTAAGCACCTGATGTGCCACCGACTCCATACCTGGACGGGTTTGTTCCTTGGTCTTGTTAAACCTGCTCTGGATAATCCTTCCCCCGCTATCCACAACCGTATATTTCCTGAATTCAGAACTTACAACAGCTTCAGCCGATTCAAATATTTCCAACAGTTCATTCTTTGCAGAATAATTCAAAGCCATCGCATGAAAAACCTGCAATGAATGCGCAAGATCATGGGATATAAATTGTCCTGTCTTTTTGACAGCATCCACTTCAGCTCTTTCAGATGCATCGGTTATAGCTGCACTGTCCTCCATCCCTTTCTCAAGGTTCTCAACATAATACTGATCATACAGTTTATCATAGTCAATGGAATCATATTTCTGAGTATAGAATGTAGGAATGCGTCGTATCGGTTTACCGGTTGCATCCAGTATAGCCCCACGCTCCATATCCAAGTTGGAACGTTGTATCTTCTTTTTAACCCCATCAGTGGCAACCTCATAACGCTCTTTCAGGTTCTTGCCCTGGACACGTTCGAACTGTGATTTCAAGACCGTAGGTATTCTTGTACCCATTACCGGTGCCGAAGCCGGCAACATAGCCTGCAATTGACGGTATTCCTGTGTAAAGAACACCAGGAAATCCATGGCTTCCTTATCCGTTTTTATATCCTGCAGCTTACGATAGTCTGCATCCCGGAATGGAAATGCACCTCTGGTATCTATGGCATCAAGATCCACCACATGCAATTCTCCCTCATGTTTCTCAATGATTATCTTATCAAATATCTCCTGGGAATTGAGTCCTTTATCTTCCAGTGCCTGCAACTTTTCCTGTAGTCTTTTGTTGAAATCTATTGCAGAGCGGCGTATCTTATGCTCAGCTTCCATCATGATCCTTCCTACCATGGACAGGACTTCATCAGGTGAATCACCAATGTATTCCAGCAACCTTTCATGGAACCTGAGGTCTCTCGGAGCATGTTCCAATGCCCTGCGGATCTCGGCACGCTTCCATGTCTTGTCACGTTTGGAGAATTCATGCACCAAAAAATCCTTGCTCTTCTCAATATACATGGAACGTATGGCACGGACATCATCCAAAGTGGCACTTATGGGGAATACCTTTTCATCAAATATTTCCTGCATTTCCTTGTCCCCCAACAACTCCATTCGAAGTTCCTCGATCACGCTGTAACTTTGTGAGATCTTATGCAGTGAAGCCAGTTCCCTTATATCAGCATCAGGATTTTTAAGGGATGTTTCCGCCTGCTTCCTGAGGAAAAACACATGTGCGTTAGCCATGTTCAGGAACTTTGGAATACTTTCATTGATGGGACCTTTGGAAAGGACATCCTGAATATCCTTGAGATTTTGAAGGTTCTTTCGCTTCTTCCCTTTCAGGTCTGAAATATAATCAACCCTCTGGTCTATGATATTCTGTACCTCGGGAATAGCGGTTAAAAGATGTTTATAGACTTCAGCCTTTTTATTGATCTCTATATCAGCATAATCCACATCATATATATAAGCCTCATCGGTGAAAGTGGAGAACCTGGGTTCTGCATTACTGTCCAGTGCAGGCCCGCTGTAATCTTCTGATGCATAATCTCCATACAGTCTTTTGAATTCATCGGTCTTGGTGAAAAAATACACATCCACAGCCTCGGAAGGATTCGCAACAGTTGCCATAATATCCCTGAACAAGAGTGAGTCTTTACCGTTATCAGCTTTTATGTTAAGTTTACAGGCCATTAGCTACAATTTATAATTTTTTTCGTTAATGCTATATTAGGTGCTATGGACATTTCAAGAACATCCCCAAATCCATCGGTCATAAAGGTATTGAAATTTACATCAGGATTTATCTTTTTGATCACATTGTAATTATTTTCCGCATCTTCTGTGGCAGATGTGAACTCTGAACGTATGAATTTTTTCTCCACATTGGTCAAAAGCTGGGAAGTGTTTATCACTTTCATCATTTCATTTACCCATGCCACAGCCTCTTTGGGAGTTTCAAAATTAATGGTCTCGTAATCTCCTGCCTTGTCAAAAGCTCTCTTAAGCTGTCCTTCCTCTATGTTGGATATGACTGCCTTGTTTTCCAGAGAAGCGGATTGTTTTTTACTTTCCCCATCCAGCTCAGCCGTGGATACCTGTTCATTGAATATTGAATCCCCTTCCTGGTATTCAACCGCAAGACCTGAAAGACCCTTTTTCTGCATGGCTTCATAACCCGTTCCGGTATACCCATAAAGTTCAGTCTTGTTTCTATTTTGGAGTAACATGTATTTAGGGGGTATACGATTCCTGTCTGTAAACCTTGAAATAAAGTCAGTCCTCCAGTTAACATTCAAATCACCATCAGGAGTATATATGGACTCTGTTTCAAGTGGCAATTTCTCCCAATTGTTCTGTACAAACATTTCAACAAACCGGGTTGGATCATTGAATTGCCCTACTCGGTCAAATCCCTCATATATCTCTGCAAAGAACTCAGGCAGCGGTTTGGAGAACTCTCCCGTTTTGGCTCCCATATACTCGACATGCGCTCGTGGGGGTATAAATTCCATAAAGGAATTAAACCCTCTTGAGAACCCATAATGCATTACAGCATAATCTGCCAGGGATTTGGCAAGTTGTTCTTCCATGGAACCTTTGGGAGCATCCATCAGGTCTTCATAATAGAACATCATCTCCTTTTTAGCTTCACCGGTAAGACCTCTCGCCACCGTATTATTGAATACAATGAATTTCCTGCCATTCTGGGTCAATATGGTAAGGTTCTCCGTGAAAGGATTTTCACTTTTACCATGTGCCCGCATATTATCCCTGTAAGCTTTGAGTTTGTGTGCCACTGATTCAGTACTTACAGGATCCGTCATCTTAAGATATTCACCTGTTGCCATTCGTCTTGACAAACTACTCTTGGACACTCTTGAAGCAGCTGCATTTGTAGCCAGATAAGTATCGAGTTCGGTAAACAAACGTATCTGCTGATTCTCTTTCAAACGTCCTATGGCTTTCTCGGTATCCTGCAATATTCTTTGCAGGTAAACAGATGCAGAATTAGAAATCTCCCTGTTTACCGTAAGAGGTTTGTGGATGGAATAGCGTTCCATCTCCTGCATGTATGATTCCATGTACTTGACCGGATCCACTGATACTGTACGATCAATCGGGTCAATACCTAACTTCTCAAGAACTTTCTCATTAATGGTAGTCTCATACACTCTTGAATCAATAATGGCGTTCTCTATAATAATATGCTTTTCAAACAGTTGTTTGGGTTCACGTACAGTTTCCACCACACTGCCATCTTTGGAATAAGAAACACCCAATGGCACTATATTGAGTTCCACTGCTTTCACCCCATGCATATTTCTCAAAAGACCTCTGTAACCGTTGAGTTGTTTCCCACGTTTAATATATCGGTCATCTATATAATTCTGAGCTCTTTGCCTCGAGTAATCAAGACCTGTCATTATATCCGCAATAGTGGAACGAAGCTCTGTTTTGAAATCATATATTCTCACCACCTTATTTTTATCGATGGTAATCATGTCCATTTCCCCACCTACCTTTAACTTAAGGTCAAACACCTTCAGGTACTTTGGATCAGTGATCACTTTTTCACCGGTAGTCTCGAAATGGTCCTTTACACGTTCCAGCACTGCCTGCAGTGTTTGTGCAGCCGTTGCAGAGATGTTCTGATTTGGAGTGACAACACCTGTATCGAAGAACTCCCTTGAGAGGGCATCAATGGTATTTCCTGCCGTATTGGCTGCAATAAGTGCATCGGAACTGCGGGTAATGGAATTCCCTACATAATTGGACAAACGTTCCAGTTTTGTACCATTGTACTTCCCTTCCCCCACATAAATGTAATTCTCCTTGTCCTCACTCAACCTGATCTTTCTGGATTCACCGATGATGGCTGCCTTCAGGCTGCTCTCTGTCGGGAAACGTTCCTTGATGTTTTCTTCTTCCCCTACTTTCCTAAGTGAATCAAACCCGCGTTCCCGCGCATATGCAAGTGTTCCCCTGATACCTGCCAGGTTTCTGTATCTGGTCAATAGCCCCGGAACTGTAGTCGGAGTGCCTCTGGAATCAAAGTTCATGTCAACCTGGTATTCTGCCAAACCTCTGGCATGTTCCTTAATATCCAAAAATGCCTGCAAGGCAATTACATGATCCTCTGCAGTTTTTGGAGACAGGTTGGCTGTGGCCTTGGCTTCGGTATATGTAGAGAGTTTATATTTTCCTTTGGCGGTTGTGGAGTATTTAATACCAAGCTTTCTTTTCACTGTGCCCAAAGCCTTGGATTCAGCATCGCCGGGTGTATATTTACGGGCATAGATCGGATACACTTTTGCAAGTTCTTTCACTGCAGGGGCATTTACTATGGCTGTTGCATATCTAAGCCCGAGACCTGCAGACACCAGCATAAGTACCGTACTTGCCGTATAGTCATCAATGTTGAGTTTACCCAGCAACGGATCCTTTGCATTATCCAGGGCAGCATTCTGTATTTCTTCAATCTCCCTGGAAATAAGTGCTTCCTTTTCCAGATTATACATATCACCCAATACTACATCAGTACCGGCTATCTTTATTTTACTGTTGAATTTTGTACCGATATGAGGTGCAATGGAATGTGCCACTGCCGCTATGGAAGCAATCGATATAAGTTCCTTACCGGCTTTATTGTTTGCTCTCATGATTTCCTGAAGAGCTACAGAACCCCAGTTAGCTGTCATGGAATCATCACCTGTTCCATATTCTTTCACCAATGTCTGTAAAGTATCTGTGGTGTTGGGGGCCAGTATTTCAGATACGTATGCGGTCGAGGTAAGAACAGCCCTGTGGAAATCCATGATGTATGCCTTGGCCTGATCCTGATTGCTTATCCGTACATTATTATTTGCATCCTTATAGGAAATCCCCTGAAAACCTCCCTGGGTTTCCTCGAATGCAGTCATTTCAATGAAGACCTTATCAATATCAAAATCCGATCCCGCCTGATCCACGATCTCTGCAGGAACCTGAATAGTACTGCCCATCTCCGCAGGTATGAAATCTTTGATCTTGGCTGCCAACATGGAATTCTTGCCCTGTGTCGGGATACGGTACAGGACAATATTATCCAGCCCGGCCCTGCGAATCTTTTCAATACTGTAATTACCGTTATTATCCTGTATCATTTGTTCCAGACGTACAAATTCCGCAACAAATGCTGAATGTTGCAATGCCTGACGATACGAAACCGTAGCACGGGCCTTAACATCATCGGCATAATGCCCGGGAAGTTTGCTTCTGAATAAATCAACCTTGGTGTCAAAGTTCATTTTATCAACATTCTTCTGTGCAATTTTCTTGAGTGTGTTCTTAAAAAACTTTGGAGTAATGCGTATTTCCGCGGGTGTAAGCTCCAATCCGTCAAATGCTTTTTTATCACCATTCTTATAATTTTTAGATAATTCTATGGCACTGGCCTTGCCGATCCCTTTAAATCCTATGAACTTCAAGTCACTTCCCACTGAGATCTCAGCCCTTGTTACCATGGTTCCAAAAGAGGATACCTGAACTGCAGAATGCCCGGGAAGCTTTAATCGGTTCACCCTGTTTCTGAAAGCGGCATTGATAAGACTGTCGATCTTGTATTTGATGGTAGGGTAATTAAGTGGCAGCGTACGTGCTTTAGCGTCACTGATCACATCAAGAGCCTGACGATAATAATCAATGTTGTTATGAGGATTGTTTTCCAGATCATTGAGCAATCTTTTAATAAGGGTTGCTTCATTTACCTTTCCACCTACCAAAAATTGTCTGTATACATCATCTCCATTGGATATAATAAGCATCTTAATGGCATCATTGTATCTTCTCAGAGCTATTGACGGATCCGTATTTTCCAATCCTATTCTCAACGGTCTTGTAAAATCATAATTACTTACTATGAGTTTACGCATCTGGGACCCAAAGCGGTCTTCCGTTTTATCCTTCGATACAGATACCTGGGGAAAACGATAAGAATCATTATGTATCTGAATTGGTTCTGCATCAGCCAGATCTGAAATATCCACAGCATTTACCTCACCGACTTTTACAGCAGTGGACATAACAACTTCATCGGCCACACCCGTAGCTTTCCTGAGTTCCTGGGATATGGCAGCCATTCCGGGATACTTATACTCCCCATCCACCTTTTGCTCAAAGTAAGCAGGAAAGACCGGCATGATGGAATACTTCAAATTGAATGGGGCAATGATACCATCTTTATTGGCCTGAAGCCTGAAATAAAATCCTTTAAGAACTTCCAGATTTACTTCACCCCTGGGTATTGGTTGTCCCGGTTTCCATGCAAGCTGGTCATCAATGAATTGCAACAGCTGATCAGAGTGTACTCCCTGTGACATCATCAATGCTTTATAACGTTCCAATGACACAAAACCTGCACCATCTGCAAGTTTTATCTTCTCAAATATATCCTTTGTTTCAATTATGTTTTGATACACTTCAGCCAGTTCTGAAGAAATACTGGGTTCATTGAGAATTTTAATGTTGGCATATTTTCCTATTCCGTTTGCCTCCCCGATGGCCAGTTTGGTACCGGGAGTAAAAGGCAATCCAAAACGTTTGTTGGCATCTATTTTCTGAATAGCAGTATCCGTATTGTCATAAAAAGCCAGATCCCCTATATAGAACAATGTCTGGTCATAAGTGGTTATGAGATTATTGGCCAAAAAATTATGCAATTCCGTTTCACTCAGCCTGCGTCCTTTTCCCAACTCCTGTGAAAGTGCTTTTCTGCTTTCAGTTGTCGGAACAAATTCCCCGGTTTTCTGAGTAAAAATTCCTGCATCTTCCAGATATGCGATATCATTGTCAATGATCTGTTTGAATATGTCATCCATGTGAGTCATTGCCTCGGATGTATATGCATCGATACTATTCGGAGAATCGATCAGTCCTTCCAAAGAAACCTTATCATTGAGCTCAGTAAACAAATTGAATTTTGTTGAGTTCTTAGCGTAATTCTTATATTTGAGTTTGGAAGATTTTACCTGAGCTATCCGGGTAAGTTCTCCCTTTACCTGATTTTCTATCCAGTCCTTTATCTCCCCCTCAACGATACGACCATTCTTAAACAATTGTTTGGCGGAACCTTTTTCCAGTACATCCAGTTTTGGCAATACCAATGCCTGAAGCTTTCCCCTGTCTGCCTGAGTTGGAGAGAACCCAAAGAAGTATCCTTTGTTTTGGGTTGCCCCAAAGTATCCGTTTATCTTGGACACAACTGCATCAAAGGAAGAAAGATTTCCATAGGTAACACCATTTGCAGTTTTACTGTTATCATTCAAGACATCCATGGTAGTCACATCAAACATGGCTGCATGCTGATTGTCATTCAGTGCAGCAAGCACTGTGTTGTGGGTGTAGATAGGATCCTTCATGAACATCTGTCTTTGCTCAACATCATTCAGACGCACAAAAATATCCTGGGCTTCCGAGCCCTGATTGATAGGATGTACCATAGTTCCGCGTCCCGAGTAAAATGCTCCCAGCGATACATCATTGGTACGTTTTGAGATGACCTCACTAAGTGCATTGAGATTACGGGATTCCCCAAATTTGCCTTGTTGGGCATACTTAGCCATATCAGACTCCTCATCTATGTGTTGCTTGAAAATATCCTGTCCCTCCAAAACTTTTTTCGGCAATGTATTGATAAAGAACTTTACAATGGAAAAAGGATCCCTCCCCATATCTTTGCTGAACCGTGCCTTGTTATCCTGCACATATCCTATAAGATTTTTCAAATCTTCCCCCCTTACATTTTTAAACCCGGCTTTTTGGAACAGGAAAGCAGCTTCCTTGAGTTCCACCATGTTAGGTCCCGTCTTGCGGTTAAGTGCATTTCGAAGTCCTTTTTTCCTGAGGTAAGTATCAATAACGGCTATATCCTTATCACGCAGGTCTTTTTCCTGCTTGAGTATATAGGTATTGTCTTCGGCCCACCTGTTCTGGATGGCTTTACGCATGGAATTGGTATTGGATGAGAAGAAAATGATCTTTCCATTATCCTCGGCAATGGTAAACATATTGTAATCCTGCTTGGCAAAGGTGGAGAACAATGCTGTCTGAATAGGTTTGTATTTTGTTTTTCTTCCATTCACCACAACTTCCACAGGCGTATTTTGTTCATCAAGTATATCCTGATAAATAGGTGCAAGTTCCGGAGAATCCTTCAATGCTCTCTGAAGTCTTCTTGTCATCTCTTCAGGAGACTGCATACCCTTGAGAAGTGCATAGAGTTTACCCACCACAAGTTCAAACCGAATAGGACGTGTGCTGGCCAGTTCAGAACCCTGGTACTCTATTGGCCTGTTTGAAACATACCGGTAGTCTTCACGAACCCTTTTAAGTCCTTTAAGATATATTTTTACATTATCCGTTATAGTTGTACTGATGCCGGTTTCCAGAATATCCATATCATAGATACGTTCCTTTTGTGTAACTTTTGCATTGACATCAGTTTCCCTGTCAAGCATTTCCAGATTATCAAATTCAGTCTCAACATCTATTGAAGTTTCCTTGACCTCAATATTCACACCATAATCCTTAAGCTTATAAGCCAATGGCCCAAGTCCTTGCTCCGTAGCAAGATAACTTGGCATATTCAGGATGGCCTGATTTCTCAATTGTATTTGCTCGTCGGTAAAATCCTGCCTGTTTTCCCTGAGAGAACCTGAAAGTGCATCCCGTGTTTTCTTGATCGCAAGAGGAATTACCGTTGGATTGTTCGTAAGACCTTCAAGATTTATTCCCCCAATGGTACTGATACTTTTAGTGGCAGCCATTAAGCGCAAGGTCTCAATAAAATTGGATGCCAGATAATCCATGGTATCTGCCTGTTGCCGGTAAGTATCAAATTCAGCAAGTTTAAATTTAGCTGTACCTATCAGGTTTGAAGAGTTTGTTTCCCCTTGAATATTTTTACCATAAGCATCAGTGAATGCCTGCTCATTATTTTTTACGTGCAGATATGTTTCCAGTGCCCTTGACTGAGGCATGGCATATGACAAATCCCTGAACAGGTCAGATGCCTGTCCGTTTTTCAATGTAATTTTTTCTACTTTACAACCCATCTTAACAAACTATTTTGATTCGTTTTTGTTCCATCAAGTTCTGTAAAAGTACAGTATTATCTTTAGATAAAGAAGCCGTGAACTCTTCCAGCGTATTAAATCCTATATCAATGTTATTTAATTTATGTACACTTTCACTTTCAGCATATCCGCCTTCCATGATTTTTTCAAATACCCTGGTGGTTACATCCGAAGATCTTGCACCCATGAACCAATCGAGCAATCCCTGGAAAAATGCTCTTATCCTTCCTGTAAAACTTTTACGTTTTTTCACAAATCCTTCAAAATCCTCAGCTAAACTTTCTTCCAGTTCAATTGACCAAATATCACCCCCGCGTTGTTCGGCAATTGCTTTCTTTTCCTGAGGGGTGAGATACAGATCTGCCACAGCATGAAATGTTTCATGATAAGCTGTTCCCTTGGCAGCATTTTGCACAAGGTATCGCACTCCATTATGATAAGCGCCAATTCCCTTAGCCCCAAACTTTTTATGTATATTACCTACTTTTTCGAGAACTTCAACAGGTACCTGAGGTATCATTTTCTTAACTTCCGCCACTTCATATGCAAACTCCTCAGGTGTGGAAGTCACTGCTTCACCTCTCTTGAAAGGAGGTGTTACATAACTTTCAAGTATCCCTTTAGTATCCAATCCCTGGGTATAGTAAGCCATGTATTCTGCATGGAATTCATTAAGTTTAGCAACATCAAGTGAAGCAAGCAAAGCCAATTCCTCATTGCTAAGATCTGTTTCATTAAGTTCTGCAAGCTTAGCTGTTCTGTCTGCACTGTCAGGTTTTGAGTCAGGCGGTAAAGGCTCTTCCTCTTTAAGATCTTCCACCCGGTCAGCAATTACATGTATATCCTCTACTATAGTCGGTGCAGGCGAAGGAGCTTTGGTACCCTCTTGAGAATACAGGTCAGCCTGTAATGCACTTTCAGCCTGAGATGCTATGAGTATTTTAGTGCCCATATCATTTATAAATGTAAGAACATCATCCATTAAATTCATTTCCATCACACCACTTTTACCTGCAGCCCTTACAGACAAAATATTAAAGTCTATGGAACGGAAAGAGTCAGTCCTCTCACTGAATGTCTGAACAGTTGCACTTATGGGATTTAAATATTCATTACCTTCATCTGCCACTAAATGTTCTATTTGAGTCTTGATTGATTTTAAATTGGTAAATGCAACTGCCTTGTCCTTATCATTTTTCTCAAGGGCAAGTTTTTCCAGTGCATCCAATTCCAGATCGGTATAAAAAATAGCATTCCTGGCTGCAAGAAGTACCTGTCCCACATGCTCTGTGGTAAGATCCTTGTTTGCATTTGACTTGTCAATTGATTGTGCAATTTCCGCCATATGACTAAACGCTCCTGCTATTTGTTTATAACGCTCAGATTTGTTAATACCTTCCAGAAATCGTTTACGCTTTTCCGTGAGATACAGAAAATCCGAGAATGTAGCCACATCCAGATTGATAATGGGAACATGGGGAACTTCCTTATCCTTGGTCAATGTACCATCTCGGTACTGACGTGCCCTCTCAATTTGATTTTCAATTCGCAAGAGTTCTCTCTCGGTAGTATCGTATTTGGTGTCATCCTTTTCCAGTTTAGCCAGACGGGACCTGGTATCTATCATTTTTTTATAATTCCCAAAGAATGCATAAATATCCGCAGGTACTACAGTAACCGGTTTTGCACGCTTACCAAAATTAACCACATACAACCCATCAGGACGTACTTTTTGTATATATCCTTCTTTATGGGTCTCACTGAAAACATGGCTTCCTTTAGTGAAAGTATATCCTTCGGGTTGAGTCATTCTGGCTGTCTGGGTAGGATTGACACCTCTGCCGGCTTTTTGGCGAATGGTAAATTCTTCATTTCCTACCTGTTCCTGAATTCTTTCAATACCGAGCACCCCCCTTGCAAGGGTTTTTAGGTTATCCGTGATGCCACGGTCTTCCAGTCCTGTTACAATATCCGCTATACGCAACTCATCCACCTCGGTCAACTCCCCATCAAACAGTTCAGTCATCAGTTTAAGCGCTTCACTTTCCTGATGGATACTGAATGTACCTACCTTATCTTTGAAATAATCCACAATATCCTGAGAATTGTCCGCTTCAGCTATATTGGAAATTGTAAAGGCATCTTCATCCACACTCAAAAACTCATCAATGCTTGCATTGAAATCTTCCGTAGCCCTCTCAGAATTGTCCTCCATTATAAAATCAAGTTCATCCTGAAGTTTCTTACCGAACCTTTTCTTATATGCTTTTTCTTTTTGGGCAAGTATATTAAATCCATGATCCCTGAGATCAGTTCCATCCATTTCAATGGTTGCAGAAGAACCTGCAAAGGGTTGGGCAATATTAATATCAGTGGTGACTTCTCCACTTTTCACAAGTTGATTTACCTTGTTATCCCTGCTTCCCTCAATTTCAGGATTACCCAGATCATTAATGCTCATGCGTTTTCTTCGCCTGCCTAAATGCTGATAGAATTCAGCAGGATTATCCGCTATATTGTAAAAGATAGTTCCACCTCCCGGATTTTTGGTCTTGTGCCATACAGCATGATTCCGTGGATTACGAACTTCGATGGCAGGTACAATATTACCTGTCTTCTCACTTGCACGGGCTACAACATTAAAAAGACCTGCGTTGATAGTTGGAACTCCTTTAACATTTTTTTCAATGATAGTAGTTACATTCCCATCAGCTTCCTGACGACCTATAAAATTATAAAATCTTTTAAATTCCCGGATATGGGTAAAAGCAGTATTTTCCAGAGATTCCTTAAGGTCCGCATATTTTTTACGAAGCATTTCATTTTTACGTCTGGCGATTTCCCTATTGACCTGACCCGGTTTATAACGCTCACTATTCTCCACAGCCGTCCTTATGGTCTTGTCACTTTCAACCTGGTTTTCAATTTCCTCCTTGTAAACAGAATTTATGGATTCAGATATAAGTGCACTGACATCGCTGGTAAAATTATCCCCCATGGTACTTGGCATATCCTGTATGCTTTTTGTGGTAG
>DRHS01000116.1 GCA_011053095.1 Bacteroides sp. | reverse complement strand
GCCCCTCCAGACAATAATGGTTCCGAAAGAGCTATCAGAAATGTGAAGGTGAAACAGAAAGTATCAACTATGTTTAAGTCTCCACAAGGGATACAATCCTATGCGGTAATCCGATCCATCTTCGACACCTGCAATAAAAACGGATATAATTTCTTTGAATCTCATAAACTAAAACTCAGCCTTTGAGACCTGAGTAGTTACGATCATGAAGAAGCCTGTTATTCTAATACTGCTTGCTGCTCTGTTTATTACTCCGGTACTGAATGCCCAGGAGGAGGAAGAGTCCAGCCAGGATAATGTCAAAACCGGATTTAACCTTTCAGGAGTCCCTGCTGTTGCGTACGATTCAGATATAGGGTTCCTGTACGGGATTATCCTGAATCTGTACCATTATGGGGATGGAACACGGTATCCCAAGTATAACCATTCGCTGTATATGGAGTGGTCGAATACTACAAAGGGAAGTATGAAAAGCATACTCAGGTATGACTCTGACCGTCTGCTTCCCGGAATTCGGACCTCCGCTGAAATCAGTTATAATACCGAACAGGCCCTTGATTTCTATGGGTTTAACGGATACCAGGCTCTTTATGATGCGAATTACCGGGACGATACACATGCCGATTATCTTTCCAGGCTGTTTTACAAAATGGACCGGAAAATGCTATTGCTTCGGACAGATTTTACCGGGGATATTATTGAGGACAAACTGCATTGGTTTGCTGGATTTGAATTCAGGAATATGCAAATAGACACCGTTAATTCCACCAAACTCAACGACGGAAAATCAGCGGAAGACCAATTACCCTATGTTGATGGAGGATTGTATGGCGATTATGCCAATCAGTGGGGGATAATCCCTACAAGCCAGATAAACGGGGGGGCAAATACATTGCTTAAGGTGGGAATTATCTATGACACCCGTGACAACGAGCCCAATCCTATGAAAGGAATATGGACAGAGGCACAGCTGATTTGGTCACCTTCGTTCCTGGGCAGCAACTCCCCATCCTATGGACGTTTTGTCCTTACGCACCGACAGTATTTTACAATTGTACCGGAGGATCTGAATATTGCATATCGCCTGAGTTACCAGGGAAAGATCGGTGGACAAATGCCCTATTACATGTTGCCATTCGTATTTAATAGTCCCCCAAGCTGGACCCGCGACGGGATGGGAGGCTCCAAAACCATGCGAGGTATCCTGCGTAACCGTGTTGTCGGAGAGGATTATTTCCTGGCCAATTTCGAGGCGAGATGGAAATTTGTATACTTCCAGCTGTTTGGTCAAAATTTCTACCTGGCTCTCAGCGGATTCATGGATGCAGGCCTGGTGACAGGGAAATATGAGATTGACCTTTCCAATATAGCCGGGGATCCAGATGCCATGAAATTTTTCCCGGATGAGAAGGAATCTCTGCATACCAGTGCAGGTGGAGGATTGCATATTGCCTGGAACCGGAATTTTATCATAGCCATCGATTACGGACGTTCACTTGATCCCAGAGACGGGGTTTCCGGCCTGTATATCGGACTTGACTTCCTGTTCTAAGAAAGAAGATATTTTAACTTGCCAGATATTACAGATATAAGTCATGCCCGGCAGCTTGACCTGGATGATCCATTGTCGGGTTTCAGGAAAGAATTCCATATCGGTGATGAGAAACTGATTTATCTCGATGGGAATTCCCTCGGAAGAACCCCTCTGCGCGCAAAAACCAGGATAAATGAATTACTGGAGAAGGAATGGGCAGGTCGCCTGATCCGTGGATGGAGTGAAGGCTGGCTGGAACTGTCCCGGCGCCTGGGAGGGAAGATTGCCCGGCTGATCGGAGCTCGTGAAGACGAGGTGCTCGTCTGTGATGCCACTTCCGTCAACCTGTTTAAACTTGCAATGGCCGCCCTGAATTATCAGAAGGGCAAAAACAGGATCATTTCCGATGAGTTGAATTTTCCATCAGACCTTTACGTTCTTCAGGGTATTACAGACCTACTTGGTGATCCTTATGAGCTGAATATCATTGACTCCGAAGATAAAATAGGGATTGATCCGGAAAGCATCCGGACAGCCATGGATAAGAATACCGCTCTGCTTAGTTTTACCCATACATACTTTAAGAGCTCCTTCGTGCAGGATATGGAAATGGTTACTGCTATGGCCCACGAATTTGATTCAATGATCCTCTGGGATCTGAGCCATTCGGTTGGTTCTGTCCCGGTGAATCTCAATGCCTGCAATGCAGACCTGGCAATCGGCTGTACGTATAAATATCTTAATGGTGGACCCGGTTCCCCGGCATTTTTATATGTACGGAGGGACCTTCAGGATAAACTCCGGCAACCTATACAGGGCTGGCTGGGGTCGGTCCGGCCATTTGAATTCGGCATAAAATATGAGCCTGACCGGGGAATTGGACGCTTCCAGGTTGGCACACCTCCCATAATATCGATGGCAGCGGTTGAACCAGGACTCGACCTTCTCCTGGAGGCTGGCATGACAGCACTCCGTGAAAAAAGTATTATGCAGACTCAATTCCTTATAGATTTGTTCGATAAATGGCTGGAACCTCTGGGTTTCAGCCTGGGTTCTCCCCGTGATCCGGAAAGAAGAGGATCGCATGTATCCATACAGCATCCAATGGCCATGAAAATTACGGAAACCCTTATCAATGGCGATCTGGGAGGAGGCTCCCTGATCCCCGACTTCCGGCAACCGGACAATATCCGTCTGGGTATTGCACCAATCTATAACAGCTATGAAGAGGTGTACATTGGAATGCAGATGATCAGGGGGGTAACAGAGAAAATTATGGAATCATTATGAAATCCGGGGAATATAATATATTTTTATTAAGCGGTATAGTCCGTCTCAGCCAAAACCACTATGTTTCATGAATTGGACAGATTTTCATGAGTTCTTCAGGTTGATCGAAGATGATAACCTGAGCCTGTTCTATCGGGGAGACTTTGCAGACGATATTACAATTCGGCTGATTGATCTCTCAGAATCTCATTTTAAAGAGGGAAAGGAGCAGATGTCAATCAGGAAGAAAGTGTCCTTCCTCATGGCAGAATGCTTCCAGAACGTTATTCGGTACGGTGAAGAAATAACAGCCGACGACTATCTTCAGGATCAGAGCGGTTTCTTCATGACCCGAAATTACTTAGACAAGTACTACATTGCTTCCGGCAACCTTGTTGAGCAATCCAAGATACTTCTGCTCAAAGAAAAGATTGAGAATATCAATAAACTGACCCGGGAGGAACTCAAGCAGCTTTACATGAGGGTTCTTGGTACAGATGAATTTACTGCAAAAGGAGGTGCGGGACTCGGACTTATCGAGATGGCAAGGAAATCAGGCAGGAAGCTCCAGGCTGAATTCGAGAAGATCAATGAAATGATGGCATATTTCTACCTTCAGATGATTATTGATTCCGATGAAGGTGACGATTCCGATGGTGAGAAAAATGGATTGCATATTGATCATGCAATACAGCTTAACCAGATTCTCAGAAGGAATAATATTATAATGGCTTACCAGGGCGATTTCCGACAGCAGACAATTCTTCCCCTGCTGAATATGATCGAAAAGAACCTGATGGTTAAGAGGACCAAATACGTTGCCTATAAACAATTATTCCATGTCCTTGTGGAGATGCTTCAGAACGTGATGCATCATGGATTCACAATAGGGGATAAGAAGGAAGGACTTTTTTCCATTGGTCTTGACAGTCAGCATTTTATAATATCTTCTGCAAATTATGTGGATACTAAAAAGGTGCCGGCTCTGAAAAAAATATTAGATCATTTTCTCTCCATCAAGGATGAGGAACTTAAAGAAATTTCGAAAGAGATATTAAGAGACAGGGACGATGGTCCGTATAAGGGATCCGGACTTGGAGTAATTGATATAATCCGGGCCAGTTCTTCAAAACCAAACTACGTTATTGTGCCTGTTGATGATGAAAAGTTCCTTTTTTACCTCAATGTAAAAGTTTAATCTGCACGCCCCCTCTTCTTATTGACAATTTATGGTATGAATATTGATGAATACCCTGAGAAACAAAATATCTATCATGAATAATCGATATACCCCCATTTTACTCATAATGGCTACTTTATTTATAACCTCTTGCGGTTCACCGAAGTATTTAGTTGATTATGATGAAAGTATTAATTTCTACCGCTATGAAACCTATAATTTTACCCCGGCTGCAGATTCCATTCCTCTAAATCAGCTGATAAAGAGTAGATTGTTTAATGCTATTTCAACCGAAATGAACGGCGCAGACATCAGCTGGGCCGAAGAACCTGATATTTTTGTGCATGTACATATGATGATGAAAGGCAGGACCAAAACAAATGTTACATACGGACAGGGTGAAACCGTAAGCTTGGGATCTGGATTTTCTACTACCTATATGGACCTCAGTGAATACTCAGAAGGATCTGTATTTTTTGATATCATTGATGCAAAAAGAAAACAACTCGTTTGGACGGGAAAGATAACAGGTGATATAGGTGAAGCTGATTGGACATCAAAGAACATCCAGCAGGTTGTTCATAAGGTCTTTCGCAAATTTCCTCCGCGGCCACCAAAATAAGTCTACAGAATATTTGCAGGCTCTGTCATGTGAAGAATTTCCCAATCTCAGCATGGGGAATATGGCTTAGCGCCTGTTTTGCAGATTTCTTCCCTTTCTTTGAGAGATAGAAAATCTTGCCAGAATTTTACCGGTGAACCTCCGGAAAAATACTGATTGTCCGAAGAACACCGCAATCAGATTCAGCATAATGAAATATGTCGGTGTTACGATGAGCAGATACAGAATGGCTTTTACAGGGAAGGACCATTCGGGTGAAATGCCCAGAAGACGGAAAATAATTGGCCTCAGCAGGACTATCGAACTGACGGCAAGGGCAAATACCAGGTTGATTATCAAAAACTGAAAATTGCTTTTGATCTCCCATTTTTCCTTCAGCCTGTTTAATAAATTTTTCAATTAAAGAGATTTTCGATGTTTTCCAGAAAGAGTTTGTCAAGGCACATGAAAAAGACAACCAGCAACACGAAATAATTAATCTTCATGAAGTATTTTCCCGGCTGGAACATCGACAGTGATTTTTTCAGAATGGGTAGAAAAGTGAATATCAGCCAGGCCGACGCAATCCATAGTCCCGCTTTGGATATCAGAGAGTTCAGGGGACCGATAAGGGAGAATGCGATCGTAGTGAGAGCAGTTCCAATAACCCAGAAAAATACCATACGGCCCATCCCGACTTCAGTCATGGAACCCGAGAGGGAAGGAAACCCGGCCGATTCGTATTCTTTTCCGTATTTCATGATCAGAAGCCAGAAATGAGGTACCTGCCAGATGAAAAAGAAGGCAGCAATGGGTATTACCTCCCAGTCTGTAATGGAACCACCGGCACTGATCCAGCCGATTACAGGAGGTATGCTGCCAATCAATGATCCGGGGACAACGGCCCAGGGACTGATACGCTTAAGGTAGGTATATACAATATTGTACCAGAAATAGGCCAGGGCCCCCAGAAGAAGGCCTGGCAGTCCCGCTCCAAAATAAAGCAAAATACTTCCTGAAAGGCTGTAGACGAGAGTTACCAGAATCGCCCCTGTTACAGTAATCCTGCCTGATGGCAATGGACGATTCCGTGTACGGTCCATCTTGCTGTCGTACCGGAATTCCTGGATATGGTTCAGGGATGATGCACCCGAGGCAAGCAGAAAAATCCCCAGTACAGTAATAAGTATATCAGCACCCAGGGAGGTAGTATACAGGAGATACCCGGTGGCCGTTGTAACACTTACAGCGATAGTGATTCGGACCTTCCCCAGTTCAAGCCATATGGATAATCTGGATTTCACTTTTAAAATGGAAAGTCCAAAGGTACATTATCTCGGTGGAAAATTGCGAAGCGGGGTTTCAAGCAGAGATTGGGTCTGGCATCCGCATTGTTTGGTACTGTTTTCTTTCTGGCAATCGCAATCCGGATTGCAGGGTTTTTTAATGAATAATGTGAACATAAGCTTTCAGTTTTTATTTCTTAATGGTGGATATGCTACGGTTACTATCACAGCAATACTTATTATAATTATAAAAGCAAGTATAGTGACGGATCTTTGTTTTGCTCTACCCGCAGGCTCATAATTAAAGCACGCTTTCAGAGCTCTTGATATAGTACTCATTGGTTCTTCCAGGGCTGCCTTCTGAATGGCCATCTTGAATTCAATCGGATTGTATTTGGTTCCATGGATATACTTAACGATCTTTCCGGAGGGACTCACAATCATTATTGCGGCGGTGTGGAGTATATCTTCTCCCTGTCTTCTGACTGAATATCCCAGTTCATCAAGCATTTTTCGGATATTTTCCTGGTCTCCAGTCATAAAATGCCAGTAATCCGCATTCTGTTCAGGGTTTAACAATTCGGCATAATTTCTTTTTTTAACTGCAGCCAGTTCCGGTGTTTCCGCTTCGTGGAAACTGATATTGATAACCTGGAAGTCTTTTCCCATTACAAGGTCAGTTCGGTTCATTAGCTTTACCATCCCGTCCATTATCGGAGTGCAAAGCCCGGGACAATTATAGTAAACCGGAGATATAACAGTTGGTATATCGATCATATCAAGGAGTTTGATCTCAGAGTTGTCTGTACTGATGAAAACAAGGTCTGAAGAAAGGTATGATCCGAGGTGTTCATCAATTGCAACATAATCGGATGCAGCTATATGGCTATTGATGCAGGCCGCAAACATAATACTTATGATGACAGGAGCTGTTCTCATTCTGCTATCCTTTCCATTCTTTTATTCCTGATCCAGGCGGTAATTGACACCAGGGCTATGATGCCCAGGGTCCAGTAAACAAAATCCGGAACGGGTACAGGATCTCCTGCGGCATATGAATGCATGCCGGAGAGGTAGTAGTTTACCCCGAAATAGGTCATAATGACGCTTGAAAAACCAAGGACAGCTGCAAGGTTGAGCGGATAAATTCCCTTCATACCCGGAATAAACCTCATATGGGAAATGAAGGCATATACCAGGATAGTTATCAGTGCCCAGCTTTCTTTCGGGTCCCATGCCCAGTACCGGCCCCATGACTCATTCGCCCAGACCCCTCCAAGAAAGGTCCCGATTGTAAGTAATCCGAGTCCCGCAATAATCGTCATCTCAATAATTGCTGTCAGCGATTCCACACTAGTCTCCACCTTGTTCCGGTTGCCCCGGTTCTGGAGTCCCATAAGCAAAAGATTCAAAAATCCCAGCAGGGCAGCCAGTCCCATAAAACCGTAACTCGAAGCAATAACGGCAACATGTATTGTAAGCCAGTAAGATTTAAGGACGGGTACAAGGTTGGTCAGCTGGGGATCCATCCAGCTGAGATGAGCTGTATGCAGAATCATCCACGACAATACGGCAGTGACTGCAAGTGGTGCTGCAATACGCCTTGAAAACAGTACACCTGCAAGCATACTGGCCCAGCTGATATAAATAAGCGCCTCGTAACCATTGCTCCAGGGAGCATGTCCGGAGATATACCAGCGTAGTATTAGTCCAACACTATGAACCCCGAATCCTGCCAGGAGGTGGATTACCATTATTTTCCTGAGCTTTTTCAGCCGTTCTTTTTTACCAAGAATTTGCACCAGCAGTATAATCAGCAAACTCATTCCGATTGCTAAGTAAAAACGGGCAAGCCTGTCAAAGATTGACACACGGTTATATAAAATTTCAGCCTTTTGTTTTAATGTTGAGGGCAGGATCTTTGAACCCATACGGTTCTGAAATACTTTGATATATCCAAGGTATTCATCTGCTTTGCTCCAGTCCCCGGATGACATCCCCTCCTTGACGGACTCGAAATACAGCTGGGTAATATTTACAGCGAACAGGGAATCAGTCCCGCTGTATACATTCTTTATGGTTGAAGGATTATGCCATGCCTGGTCTTCATCATTTGAATCCGGAAGTATCCTCAGGATAGTCCAGTCATAAACCATGTAGCAAATATTGTTTCGTTCATCGACCCTCAGGATTTCAGTATCGAATTTACTGCGTTCGGCAGGTTTTAGTCTGTGGGCAAGCATCACGGGTGCTAAGATTTTATAGCCTCCTTCCAGTTCAGGATCTACGAAGTCCATAAAACTTGCATGCTTTCCTCTTATGCCAAGAAGTTCTGTTATGCCAGGATGAGAGATCCTGATCATCGAAACATTCTGCCAGGTAACTGGGTCAGCAAGCATTCCCAGAAGAACCTGGTCTGAGCCCATGCCATTCAGTTTTGTTTTCCGGCTGACTTTACGGAGTATCTCGGAAGACAGTGTATTCATCGGTTTGATCCTTCCCTGTGGATCCTGAATGAGCAGTTTACCAAACTCCTTTGCATGGCCTGCCGGAATTTCATACTGCTGTGAATCTTCGGCGGCAAGGACCTTTGTACCATTCCCCGAGCAAAGAGCTGCTGTGAGTAGCAGTGTTAACACCGCTTTCTTCTTCCCCGAAAGGGTAATATCCCTATTCAGTTTTCTGAACCTGCTGTTGGGATTAATAAGGCTGAGTATGATACCGAGTGAGAGAAGGAAATAGCCTATGTAAGTGATCAAGGTGCCGGTGTGGTCTTTGTTGACCGAGAGAACGCTTCCTTTCTCGTCCGTATCATAGGAAGACTGGTAGAAACGGTATCCGCGGTAGTTCAGGATATGATTCATGTAGATCCGGTGTGAGGACTGTAGGTTTTTCTCATCATCCCTGAGGAGTACACTGCTTTCGAATGAAGAGGGACTTGATGAGCCGGGGTAGCGGTCAAGGATAAAGTCTTCAAGCTCAAGAGAAAAGGGCAGGCTGCGGGCGATAGATCCGAATGTAAGCAGGATCTCCCGTTCAGAGAATCGTATTTGCCTGGGCTGACCGGGTAATCCTTTTGCACCCCATAATGTGATATCCTTATAGTTACTTCCGGCGGTAAGACGAAGGGAAAGTGCAGTTTTTCCGTTGCCTTCAGAATCTTCCTGTTTTACAGCCAGGACCTCGGCACTCGATTCTTTTTCTGAGAGAACGATGCTCAGGGAACCAAAAGAATAGACAGCCATGGGTTTCAATTCATGTTTTTTATGGGCTTCCAGCATTTCCTGACCGCGGTCGGCCATATGCATTATGCCTACAGGGTAGGGGGCAGTGAAATATACCCGATCCCCGTTCATGTGGATCTGTATCCCTTGCATATCGCCGGCTGAGGTCTGGTTGAATTGAAACAGCTGTCCACTGATCCAACGGCTTTCCTGTTTATAAAACGGGTGATAATCACGTCCTTCCGGCGAGGAGCTGACCAGTAAAATCGCAGGAGCTCCACCGGTGATCTTGTGCAGGGCAGGACGGGCATGAGACATATGGTCGATATAATCGACCCGGATCGTTTGTTTTGTCCCTGTCCGCGCTGTCATTACCCTTCCTGATTTCATAAGTTCCGAAAGATATATTCGTTTTGATGCCCTGAAAGCTTTATCACCGTCCAGTACCTGCATGCTGATCCAGGATTCGTCCGAAAGTACGAGGGAGGACCGATCTCCCTCCCGGATGTGCATCATTCCTGTGAAACCAAAATACCTTGTGATTCCTGCTCCAAGAAGGATCATCAGGAATGAGAGATGAAAAAGCAGGATGCTGAGCTTTCCTTTCCGGTAAACCTTGTTCAGTACCATACTTCCGGAAAGATTGATTGCAGCAAGGACGAAAAGGGCCTCAAACCAGGTAGCATTGTAGATATGTGCCCTGGCAGTTTCGGCACCGAAATCATTTTCAATAAAAGTGGCCACAGCAATCGATATTGCTATGATGGGAATCACGAGTCCCATGAGCCTGAAAGAGAACAATATATTAACGAATGTTTTCACTTTGTACGGAAAAATAAAGATCCAAATTTACAGAGAAAAATATCTTATTATACTATATTTGAAACATTTTATTGCATCTTTTGCTAAAAGATGTAACGAATGAAGGATTGAGGCGTCTAATAGACAAATGTATCATACCGTACACAAGTGTTCGAATATGCTACAATATAAATGAATACAGAAATAAGTAATAATTGGCAAAATGCTTTTTATCAACACTTTAGAACACATGGCACTATTTATGGTAATAAGCCTGTAGTCAAAACCTAAAATTATCCGGCACTATGGTTATTCCACTGAAAGCAAATGAATTAGTAATAAAGGCAGGAGACTCAACCCTATTAGCAAGCTCTGAGAAGGTGGACGGGAAACTGATACTGACCAATCAAAGAATATATTTCAAAGCCTCAAACGGACATGCAGGTGAATTTGATCTTGAAATCATTCCGACAGAGATCCTCGAGGTTATCTTCTTCAACACTAAAAAGATCTTTCCGAACGGGCTAAATGTTGTTATGAAAAGCGGTGAGCAAAACAAATTCTCGCTCAAGAAACGCAACGAGATCGGGGCGATGATCAATAAAATGTATTAGACCACTTCAAAGGCTGATACTATTATTCTCCCGACTCAGGTCCTGCACACATATCAATTATAATTCCCGCATAAAAAAAAGCGCTCCGGATTGAAGCGCTTTTTGATCTATATGTGATATTTTTATTTTACGTAAAATTTGAATACTGTTTTCGAATTGAATTCTTCCCCGGGTCTGAGTACTGTAGATGGAAAATTCGGATGGTTTGGAGAGTCCGGATAATGTTGGGTTTCCAGGCAAAATCCGCCCCGGTGTTCATAAATCCCACCTGATTTACTGGCAAGCGTGCCGTCAAGGAAATTACCGCAATAGAGTTGTACTCCCGGTTCGGTAGTAAGCACTTCCATAAATCTCCCGGTTGTTTCATCATAAGCGGTTGCCGCAACTGCTAGTCCCCCTTCACTATTAATAACCCAGTTATGATCATACCCGTTACCCATGACGAGCTGGTCGAAATCTGAATCAATCCGCTCACCAATCTTTGTGGGAGTTCTGAAATCCATCGGTGTTCCCTCAACAGAAAGGACCTCTCCCGTCGGGATCATGCGCTCGTTAACAGGTGTATAACTATCTGCATTCAGCATGATTTTATGGTCAAGAATATTGCCATTGCCTTCACCTTTCAGGTTAAAATAGCTATGCTGTGTAACGTTCAAAACAGTAGGTGCGTCTGTTGTTGCCTTATAGTCAATTTCAAGGGTATTGTCCACAGTCACCGTATACCTGACATAAACTGTCACTGTGCCGGGATATCCCATCTGGCCGTCCGGACTGACTAATTTTAGCTCAACTGAATTCTCTGTTGCTTCAATGGTTTCCCATACCTGCTCCATAAACCCTTCGGTTCCGCCGTGCAACTGGTTCTGGTTTCTTGTATCATTTATGGGTAGTTCATAGACTGTACCATCAAGTTCAAATTTACCCCCGTCAATCCGGTTTGCGTATCGCCCCGGTACGTTTCCGAAATTTGGATCGCCGTCGGCTGTGTATCTTTCAACATTATCGAATCCGAGTACAATGTCGCCATGATTGCCGTCCCGGTCGGGTACGAGTAATGCGGGTATTACAGCTCCGTAATTTGTGACATAGACTTCCATACCGGATTCATTGCTAAGCCTGTAAAGGTCAGTTTCTTTTCCGTCAATGGTGCTGCGAAATTTTTCGGCATCAAGGTACCAGCCTTCTTCGGGTAAGTTTTCCTGTTGTGATTTTCCGGATTTAGAATTCTTGCATGATGAGCCGGCAAGTAGCAGCAGGAGAATAAATAGTTTAGGTATTTGTTTCATGATATAAATTTTAGTTCCGTAAAAATATGATATCTGTCTGAATCAGCATTACACAGGAGTAAAATATTCTAGTGACCAGCGAATTTTTCTCCGGCTTCAACAGCAACGCTCAGGAAGTTTTCACTGGGTGGGAGGGGACATGTGGCGAATGGGGTAAAAGCACAGGGAGGATTGTAGGCCCTGTTAAAGTCGATATTGACAGTATTGTCATTTCCTGGTTTGTCGATGTAAAGGAATCGCCCACCACCATATGTTTCAAGTCCACTGCTCTCATCAGCAAAAATTATAAATAATCCCTCACCCGCACTTGAAGGATAGAGAACCTGCTCGGTATCTCCGATGATGAAACGGAGTATTCCGGGACATTCATTTTTTTCTACTGTACCGATAACGGTTGGGATCAATAATTCCCTCGGTTCTTCAAAAGGCTCAAATTCAGCTTTTATGACCCATTCCTTTTTGGGAGGGAATGATTCAATCCCATGGAAGTCCTCCAGGGAGTGGTGTTCATAATCACGGAGTCGTATACCGAACATAGGGCTCCTTTCTATGATGAACCAGGCAAAGCTTCCTGTTTCAAGCAGGGTAGGAGTCCCTGATTTATCACTGAGTGCATCCATCACAGTGGCTGGTTTGTCACCGGACTTTATATCGGTATCCGGATGTGGAATAAAACTGACAAGGCCGTTTTTAAGTATGTATTTTCCGATGAAGGCGGGTGCTTTGTCTGGAAATATTATGGAATTTGAGGAATCTGATCCCAGCGTATTCTCACCTTCCTTCAGCCAGTAGAGTCCCGCAAGATTCAACCATCCGGTTTCTGATTTCAGCCTTTCTATACGGTTTTCCTGCCACATGGAATGGTCTTTTTCGAAAGTATCTTTTTTATCTACCGGACCACAGCCTGAAATTAGCATGACAACAGATATACCAAGAATTGAGATTCTCATTTTATATTGATTATAAACAAGTCGCAAATATATGAAAAAGCGATTATTGAGCAGAATGGAATGGTCTCCAGCCAGCATATAATGAAAATTGATGCTGAATTTAATTCATCAGATGTAGAATATTTATATTTTTAGGTTTTAATTGTAACGAATACATTTCCAGAATAACTAATCATTGATCATATGGAATCATCTTTCAATTTAAGCTGGATAGACTATACCATCATGGCAGTCTACTTCGGATTTGTGCTGGGCATAGGCTGGACCCTCAAACGGTTTATGAAATCTTCAACTGATTTTCTTGAAGCCGGACGGTCAATACCTTCATGGATCACGGGACTTGCCTTTATTGCTACCAATCTGGGAGCTCTTGAAGTTATCGGAATGGCAGCCTCCGGAGCTAAATATGGTATGGCCACCGTACATTTTTACTGGATTGGGGCGATTCCTGCTATGATATTCCTGGCCCTGTTCATGATGCCATTCTATTATGGCTCAAAGGCCAGGAGTGTTCCGGAGTACCTGAAGCTGCGCTTCGATGAAAAGACGCGAGGTTTTAATGCATTTTCCTTTGCTGTAATGACAATTTTTGCATCGGGGATATCAATGTATGCATTGGCCCTGCTCATGGAGACACTTCTTGGATGGAATTTCAATTTTAGCCTCGTAATCTCCGCGATAATTGTGCTGGTCTATGTGTATCTCGGGGGACTAACCTCTGCCATATACAATGAGGTTTTGCAGTTTTTCCTGATTGTTGTGGGCTTTACCCCACTGGTGATTCTGGGACTAATCAGTATTGGCGGCTGGGAAGGCCTATCAGAAAGCCTTGCAGACGTAGCCGTAAGAAATGGATATGAACCTGGGGCATGGAGCCATTCCTGGAAATTTATGGGCAGCACGGATTCCAATCCCATGGGAACTGAATGGATGGGGATAATTGTGGGACTTGGATTTGTCCTCTCCTTTGGATACTGGTGTACAAACTTCCTGGTCGTGCAACGTGCAATGGCAGCCGATTCAATGACCGGGGCAAGGAAAACACCTCTGATTGGAGCAATTCCAAAAATGTTTTTGCCGGCTCTGGTCATTGTACCAGGTATGATCGCCATTGCCCTGACCACCATGCCTGAATCCGGATTTGAGCTTCCTCTGAAAGGATCCAGCTATGATTACGATAAAGTCATACCTGTGATGCTGGGCCATTATTTCCCGACCGGGATGCTGGGACTCGGGCTCACGGCCCTGATGGCCTCATTTATGTCGGGAATGGCAGGAAATGTAACCGCTTTTAATACGGTTTTTACCTATGACATATACCAGAGCTACATTAATAAGAGCAAATCTGACAGGCATTACCTCAGGGTGGGACAGCTTACTACGATATTCGGGGTTATTGTTAGTATCGGTGCGGCATATATGGCAAGGATGTTTAATAATGTAATGGACTTCCTGCAGTTGATATTTGCTTTCATTAATGCTCCCCTGTTTGCCACATTCCTGCTGGGTATGTTCTGGAAACGAGCGACAGGACACGGAGCATTTTTCGGGCTTATCTCCGGTACCCTGGCTGCTTCGCTGCATCATGGACTGACCGCACCAGTAGGTGCAGAATCCCTGGTCAAGGGAGGATGGCTTGGCACGGTTGTTCATACCTATCCAAGTGAGATGGCACAAAACTTCTGGACAGCCATTTATGCATTCTCTGCTGCATTAATCTTTACTATTATCATCTCCTACATTACAAAGCAGCAGAAGACCGATGAGGATATGACAGGTCTTGTATACTCACTGACACCGAGGATCAAGGAGGACGGTGTTGCCTGGTACGATCGCCCTGTTACCATGGCAATACTTGTCGGAATAATTGCACTCGTTTTAAGTTTACTCTTCTGGTAAAATATAATAGCTATGGGTTTAGATATAAAAGTACCGATCGGACTGATGTTCACTATCCTGGGACTTCTGCTGGCCATTTTTGGACTGGCAACAGCTGGAGACGCTGAGCTGTATAAACGGTCTCTTGATATTAATATTAATCTGTGGACAGGACTGGCAATGCTTTTGATTGGTATCGTCATGCTTGCAACATCAAAGCTGAGACCAACAAAAGATAAGTAGGCTGGTTGTAACTCGCCGCAGACGATGGGAACTATTAATAAGCTGCATTCTGATGCTGGTTTTAAGTGTGAAAATTACGCTTAAATATGTATATATATTGACTGAATGCAAAATCAGTTAAAAGGTATGGCTGGCAGCAGGGATACAGATAAGACCGATAAGTTTTATTCGGGGTATTCAAAAATATTTGTAGCAATTGACTGCATTATTTTTGGATTTATAAACAATGACCTAAATATACTTCTGTTCAAACGTGATATTGAACCCGAAAAAGGAAAACTATCGCTGATAGGAGGTTTCGTCCAGGAAAAGGAAAGTCCGGAGGATGCCGCACAACGAATCCTTCTTAATCTTACAGGTATTAAAGATGTATTTCTTGAGCAACTATTTGCCTTCGGAGAACCTGAGCGCGATCCTGGAGAAAGGGTTATTTCAGTTGCCTATTATGCCTTACTCAAAGCACAGGACCTGGACAATGAACATGTGGAGCTTCATGGAGCACGCTGGTGTCCTGTAAACGACTCAACTGACTTGATTTTTGATCATAATGAAATGAGAGATAGGGCTCTTTTAAGGCTTCAGAGAAGGGCGAAAAGCAGGCCTATCGGATTCGAATTGCTACCCCGGAAATTTACGATACCGCAGTTACAGAGTCTATATGAAACAATCTACCAGAAGAAATTTGATAATCGGAATTTTAGAAAGAAATTGCTGACAATGAATATTCTTGAACAGCTTGGAGTAAAAGATAAAACCGGCTCGAAGAAAGGAGCATATCTGTACAGGTTCGATAAAGAGAAGTATGACAGATTCCTCAGGGAAGGATTTTTATTTAATCTTTAATATTAGTGAGCATAGGATGAGTCCTAAACCTTACATATTTCTGTTTCTGGCGATTTTCCATCTCAATCCGTTTCTGGCTATGGGATCTGATGATCCTGTGGTTATCTCAAGACTTCAGGGGGAAATAGTATTTGATGGGGTACCGGATGAACCCGCGTGGAATGAAAGTGGCAATTATCCTATGGTCACCCATTCACCAATATTTGGGAAGGAGCCACAGGAGCGGACAGACGTGCGTATACTTTTCGATGAAGAGTATGTATATGTTGGCGCCTCGATGTATACCAAAGATGTCTCAACTATCCGGTCAACTTCAAAGAAAAGGGACGATTTGAAGCCGGATATCGACTGGTTCGGTATTACTTTCGATTCTTACAACGATAACGAAAACGGATTGGCCTTCTGGACTACTCCCACCGGTCTTCGGACTGACATGGCAATATTCAATGATGCAGCGAGTGAAAGGCTTATGCCCATCAATTTAAGCTGGAATACACACTGGGATGTTAAATGCACCCGGAGCCAGGAGGGATGGTTTTCAGAGATGCGGATCCCTGTCTCCAGCCTGAAATTCCAGGAAAAGGACGGGAAGGTTATTATGGGACTGATCCTACTTCGGTACTTACCCTATCATAATGAGATATATGTGTATCCCGGGATTCCCAATGAGTATGGACCCTGGAGCGCATTTAAAGTTTCCCTTGCACAGGATGTTGTTTTTCCCGGACTGAAATCGAAGAAACCATTGTATATCACACCCTATGTGGCTGCCGGGATCAACCAGTTGAACGAGTTAAATTCGTCAGAGACCGGATATGAATACAGCAGAGATAAAAGTTTTAACGCCGGGGTGGATCTTAAATTCGGGATTACAAGTAATCTGACGATGGACCTGACTGTAAATACTGATTTTGCACAGGTCGAGGCAGACGATGAGCAGGTTAACCTGACCCGTTTCGATCTGTATTTCGAAGAAAAAAGACAGTTTTTCCTTGAGCGGGCAAGTGTATTCGACTTCAGGACAGGGGGTACTTCTACCATGTTTTACAGCCGCAGGATTGGTCTGGATGAGGATGGCAATATTGTACCCATCATTGGTGGTGTAAGGCTTATCGGGCGGACCGGGGGACTAGACCTCGGTTTTATGAATATGCAGACAATGGCCACTGACAGCCTGCCATCTGAGAATTTTGGGGTATTACGGATGAAGAGCCGTGTACTAAATGAATATTCTTATGTTGGGGGTATTTATACTTCAAGGATCGGACTGGACGGAAGCTTCAACCAGGCTTATGGTGTCGATGCTTTGTTTAGATTAACCGGAGATGAATACCTGGGTATTGTTTGGGGACAATCATTCGAGACTGGCCTTTCAAATAAGCCGCTTTCCATGCTTAATGGAAGATACCGGCTGGGCTGGGAACGGAGAAAAAGTTTGGGACTTCACTATGAATTATTTATCTCCGGAACGGGACTTGAATACAATCCCGGCATTGGATTTCAGTCCCGCGAAGACTACCACATTGCAGGTGGATATCTGAATTATTTGTGGCAGCCGGGAGAGTCTTCTCCCATACAGCGGCATGGCCCCCGATCAGTGCTAAGGTATTTTATTAACGCCAGCAGGGGCGTGAAGGAATCAGAGAAATATGATTTAAATTACCTGGTAGAGTTTAAAAATTCATGGCAGTTCAGCCTTGGAGCGGGGTACCGGGCCGAGAATGTTTTTGAAACCTTCGAGCTTTCAGACGATGCATTTGTTCCTCCAGGATATTATACCTTTTCACAATTCCTGGGCTTTGTCACAACCCCTCAGACCAGGCCAGTCTGGCTTAATATTGAAGGAATGGGGGGCGGATATTATGATGGAAGCATAATAAATCTTCAGTTTATGCCGAACTGGAGCATTTCATCCTCCTTGACGATTACCGGGGCATATATTTACAGCCAGGTGGATCTTCCGGAAAGAAGCCAGCAGTATATCTCACATATAGCCAGGCTGAAAGCTCTCGTTATGTTTACCACCAAGCTGTCTATTAGCGCCTTCGCCCAGTATAATAGTGATACTCAGAAAATTGGTTCAAATGTCAGATTCCGTTACAATCCAAGGGAAGGAAATGATCTCTGGCTTGTATATAACGAAGATACCAATACTGACCTGAAACGGGAAATCCCATACAGACCGACGCTGGCGGGCCGGACCATTATGTTAAAATATACCTATACCTTCCGATTATAACAGAAAAAACGTAATTTGAGTACCAGGAAATGATTAAATATGATCTTCGACGAATATTCATACCTGACCGCTGGGGATCCCATGCCCCCGGTTCATTTCACAGCTGTGGAAAACGGACCGGGATTGAGTAATATGAAGGGACAGATCGTACTGCTTAATTTCTTTATAATTCCCTGTAAACATTGTAAACATATGCTTGAGTATTTTCAGGAGGAGATATGGCCGGACTTCCAGCATACTGAGAACCAACTTTTGATTATTGGCAGGGGACATACACCGGAAGAAATCAGTGATTTCAGGAACCGTGGAAATTATATACTTCCTTTTGCCGCCGATCCTGAACGCCTGAACTATGATAAATTCGCTGAAAAAAAGGTTCCCAGGAATTATCTTTTCGACTCCCAGGAACGGCTCGTTTATCAGACAAGAGGCTTTGACCTCGACCAGATGTCAACCCTGAGAATGGTAATACTGGACCTGAATTCAGAATGAGCAGTCTGTCTAAAATCAACGATATGCCATGCTTTTTCAGGACAGGGTGTGGTTTCTTTTTCTTATTTTAGGGGGAAATTATTTTACATGCTTGCCAGGCCTAAATCATTCAGTGGATTATATGGAATTCAACGCAATTTCCTGAATCTGTTTTATCTTATCAGCGTTGTTGCTGTATTCTGGCTGATCTTTTATCTCCTTCATGAAATTCTGAATGCCGGTGGTTCAGTGATAGTACCAGTATCCCTGGCCTATCTTGTTCTGATCGTACTGGGATACAGTATAATTCAGGTTGTCAGTTTTATACCGGCAAACCTGGCCGGCGCATTCGACCCAATTAAAAATGGAATAGCAGATGGAAGCATTCATTCCCTCCCGCTAATGGCTGAAAAACTTGCCGGTTTTATGTGCAGTTTTTTCAATTTCACTTTCTTTGATATACAAACCGCACTGGTCCATTTCAAAGGGAATAAACCGGTCCATTCCACATCTGAAGATTGGGGAGATACTGATACATCAGCAATTGAAACTTATGCTAATTCTGTCAACGAAGCATCCTTCTACGGGAAAATTAGTACCAGGTCCGGCTCAGGGTTTGTCTATGTCATACCCCTGATCTTTGGTGAAAAAAGACTTGGCTATATCGCTGTCAAAACGAAACAAAAACTTATGAAGATCTTTGTCTGGTTGTTAAGTGAATTCGAAAATGATTTCGTGGATGACCAGGTAGTTCATGTAATGGCAAATGAAGCCGGGTCAATTGTATAATCCCCCTCATAAATACTGATGCTGATCACAGGTTCCATACTCTTAATGATTATCAGCTGTCTGGTTATCTGGCGATCTGCAGCCGGATTCGAGATTGCATCCGACTACCTGGGCCGGAAGCTTACCCACGGTATCAAAGGAGCCACAATAAATGCCATTGCCAGTTCAATGCCTGAATTTTTAAGTACTTTTTTCTTTCTTTTCTATATAAGGGATGAGAATGGGTTTTCCGGGGGACTCGGAATCACGGCTGGAAGTTCGATTTTCAATCTGCTAATAATTCCTGCTGCGGTAATTATCGTAGTCGGTATCAGGAATCCGAAAATTACCATTGAGATAACCAAAAAGGTTATTCGCAGGGATGGGATTGTCCTGATTGCAACAATCCTTATCCTGGTGCTGGTTGTCGACCAGAGCATTCTTACTCCCTGGCATGGACTGGTCCTTGTTTTGACATATTTAGCTTATCTGGGATATATGATTTTTTCAATGAAAAAATTAAAAGGGCATTTAGCGGAAGTAGCAGTTATAGAGATGGAAATCCCCAATCAATCCCTTTTGGTGAAGATTCTCACCCTCAGACTTGAGTGTCTGGTTATCGGCAGGAGGAAATTGAATACCAGGAATACCTGGGTTCTGTTGATCATCAGTACAATGGTAATGTCTCTCGGAACATGGATACTGGTACTGGGCACAGAAATGTTAAGTGAGGTCATGCATATTCCGATTCTCTTTGTTGCTGTTGTACTCTCAGCTGCTGCTTCCAGTGTTCCGGACGCTGTTATCTCTATTAAGGATGCAAAGAAGGGCAATTACGATGATGCTATTTCAAATGCACTTGGAAGTAATATTTTCGATATATCTTTTGCACTCGGCCTTCCCCTTTTAATATATACTTTAGTGTATGGTGATATAGAAATGGATATCGGTATACGGGAAATGAGTACTGAACTCTGGATGTTCCTGCTTATTACAACCATATTGGGTGCAATTATATATATTACCGGTAAAAAGTTGAGCAGGGTAAAGGCCTACATCTTTATTTTTATTTATGCCCTTTTTGTTTTTTATGTTTTTGGTCAGGCCTTTGGTATGCATTTTACTAATAGATTATCGGAATTATTGCTTTCAATTGTAGACTGGATGGAATCATTGATTTGATGATAATTTTATTCGCAGATGTAATAGGAATTGTATAAATTTGTAAAAACATGAATATCAAGCAGATAGCTGGAGAGCGAGCCGCAGATTTCGTAGAAGATGGGATGGTATTGGGACTGGGTACCGGTTCCACTGCGTTTTTTACAATCCAAAAAATCGGTGAAAAAGTAAGCCAGGGTTTAAAAATTACGGGTGTATGCACATCCGAGGAAACTCGTTTACTGGCTGAAAGCTTGAAAATTCCGTATGTTGACCTGGACGATGTTGAAAACATCGATCTTACCATTGATGGTGCAGATGAAGTGGATCCTATGGGAAATGGAATTAAGGGTGGAGGTGGAGCACTCCTTTACGAAAAAATTGCCGCATCAGTATCTACGCAGATCATTTGGGTAATAGAACAGCGAAAACTTGTGGACAAGCTTGGAAACTTCCCTCTGCCTGTTGAGATCATGCCATACGGACATAAACATTGTCTTCAAACTCTGACTGAAAAGGGGTATAATCCGCAATTACGCATTTCCGGCAAGAAAGCCTGCCTGACGGATGGGGGACATTATATTGCAGATTTGCATACTGGTCTTATGGAAGATCCGTTTGAACTGGAAGCTGATCTGCAGAGAATTACCGGAGTTATTGAGAACGGTCTCTTCCTGAAATCAGCTAACAAGGCTATTGTAGCAAGCCTTGAAGCTGTTGACGTAATTAGCTATAGATGATTTCGTGCAATGAGCAGCTTTGCTGATAAGGCAATTGCTTTTTATTCGGATCTGCAGATTAAAGAATCCCTGCCTGCCGGTGTTGAGGTTCTGAATCCCTATAAGGATACTTAGGTTAAATCCATAATCAGTAATTTTTCCTCTCCGCCATTTGTCCCCTGGGCTTCATCAAATCAGGCAAAAACCTTAACTATTATGATGAGAAGCCGCTCGAAACCGCATTAAAGGAATTTATAGTACTACATCCTGGCAAGGCCAAGGAAGATTGCATGCAGGCTTATTGTCAGCACAATCCAGGTATTCCTGGCCTGCGTGCTTTGAAGAGAGAGGAACTTATAACGAATGGATTCGGTTTTACAACTTGCCAGGCAGTCACCGCAGTAAGTGCATGTCATTCCCGGTTTACGATTAAGAATATCCGGTTTACCGAGCGCATCATAGTTACAGTGACGGGTGCAGGCCATACAATTGGTACATGAGTCATCTATATACATCCGGAAAGGCGATACCAGCTTCATATAATTAACCAGGGTTCCGATAGGGCACCAGAGAATACAGTGAATCATTTTTCCCTTCCGTCGGGAAACCAACAGAATAATCCCAATCCCTGCTACCCCGAAAGCGATTGCAAAAGCTGTTGTCAGGTTGGTATTCACTCCAAAGAACCTCAGAAGTAATGTGACGATTATAATAAGCAGCAGCAGGATATGCTTTGTTCTGAATTTATTACGGACCGGTTTCATCTCTGTTTTACCCTTTGCTGCAAGGTTGTCCATGGCACCAAAATAGCATAGCTGAGAGCACCATGCTGGTCCTGATATGATAATTGTACTCAGAAACAGGATGGGCATAAATGAAATTTGTCCCCTGAAAACCGGTCCCCCAAGAATCATCATCGGAATTGGAAGATGAAGTTTCCCGGTCATCAGGAACTTGTCAAATCCTGCGAGTCCCAATGCAAATTGTCCGAAAAACACAACCGTAAATATCGTCCAGGTTATCCGCCTCCAGCGAGCAGATTGTGAGGGATCCAGCATTTTATTTGTGATCCATGCAGCATAGATACCGATCAGCAGTATCTCAATCCATCCGCTCCCCTGTACTAACCGTTCTGCCATCAGCATGGGGCGCTCAACTTTCAATTGAACCATTCCCAGGATTAGGCAGGTAACGAGGAAGGCTATAATGGGTAGACTGTTATGGCGAAGATTCCTGATCATTCTGATTTAATTGGGGCAAAATATATTAAATAATGAGCATAGAATGATTCTAAAAACTTATTAGTGATTTGAACCAAATTAAACATGACATCCAATCGAATGAGATCTGTCATTACAAATATTAATATGTCACTATATTTGTCACGGAGAAATGCCGGAGTGGTCGAACGGGGCGGTCTCGAAAACCGTTGTGCGCTCACGCGCACCGAGGGTTCGAATCCCTCTTTCTCCGCTTACTTTGTAGGCAAAAAAAGTCAAGTGGCTGCAATCAAGGACATTAACCTTTTTGACCCTCCTCCCAACTACGCAAAAATGACCATCTGAAAGCACCATTGTGGTGGTTTAGCCGGTGGTTATTTAAAAAAAGCAAAATAACCACCTATTTATCTGTAATGCGCTCAGCTGCTGTACTTTGCTCTTTGAGCCAAAGTGCCATATAGGTACCTTTACATAAACTAAAACAGGTGGTAAAATGAAAAGACCAACAATTCGTGTTTCGTTTGCAATCAGACGAGGCCGAACCCTCAAAAATGGGGAAGCAACAATTCTGTGGCGCATCACAGTAAATGGAGAGCGTGAGGAACTTACAACCAACCGGACCATCCATCCTGACAACTGGGACCGGGATAAAGGAAAATCCAAGGGTTACAGCCATCAGGCGGATCGGTTGAACGAGTATTTAAAAAAGAAGGAATTAAAAGTCTTTGATGCGGAAATGGAGTTGGACAGGCAAGGTATTCCAGTTAATGCCCGAAATATCAAAGACTATCTGCAGGGAAATACTAAAGTAAGCTCTGGCATCCTGGAACTGTTTGCCGATCATAACAAGAAATTCTATGAGCGGGTTGGAATTGATAGGTCCAAAGCTACGGCAGAGCGATATGAGACGGGCCTATCGCATATACGGGAGTATATTCAGCGGGAGTATAAAAGCAAGGATATGCCACTACAATCCATCAAGCATGAATTTATCGAAGGATTTTATCATTTTCTATTGACCCAGAGAAAATGTTCTAATAATAGTACAATCAAATATTTGAGAAACTTTCGTAAGGTCATTAGAATAGCCTTAAACAATGAATGGCTACACAGTGATCCTTTTAGAAATACCTCATACCGGCTTGAGCCTGTTAATCGAACTTTTTTAACCGATATAGAATTGGGATTGATATGGAGAAAAGATTTTGGTAACCAGAGTCTTGAAAGGATAAGGGACATTTTTGTTTTTTGCTGCTATACTGGCCTGGCTTTTTCAGATGTGAAAAGGCTTAAAAAGGAAAATCTGGTCCAAGGCATAGAAGGTGATATGTGGATCCGAATCCAACGCCAAAAAACCAAGCAGCCTTCAGAGATATTTCTGATGGATATACCAAGGGGTATTATCCAGAAATACAGTGATCATCCCGATTGTATTATAAAGGATGTCGTGCTACCTGTACCATCGAATCAAAAGATGAACATGTATCTTAAAATTATCATGGACTTATCTGGAATCAATAAAAAGATTACGACCCATACCGGTAGACATACTTTTGGAACAACGGTAACCCTAAATCATGGGGTACCCATTGAGGTTGTGGCCAAACAAATGGGCCATGCCGATATTAGAACAACTGCTATCTATGCCCGTGTGCTGCCTAATTCGATTTCTCGTGAGATGAAAAAGGTCCAGGAGGATCTTAATTCTTCCAATTCTAACCTTAAGATCTCATGATTTTATGCCCAAAAATGGGTTTCAGGAGCATTTGGAAAGCAAATTCAGACACATTAAAACGAATTGCAAGCAAATTGAAGGTGCTTCGATGCACTGTAATACGTATTGATTGAAATTAATTTTTATCAAATCTGTTTTGATTTGCTTCTATTTACTCCTGCTTACCGTAAAAACTTGAAATACAGTCAAATAGATTGACTCCTGAGTATCTATTTTGTATCTTTATAGATAAAAAAATGGAACAAGGGAAAGATCCATACACCCAGGAAATCTTTTTTAAAAAGCGCAGTAATCAGAGATTTGCCAATAGTCTCAACCGTATCCGGTATAATAATCTGAAAGCAAAAAGTAAAAGAAATGCTATGGCACCCGTTAATACAAAATTGTTTCGTAACCGAAAAATCCTGGAAACTATTTTAGGTGCACAAAAGGAAGTAACCGTATCCAGAGATTACTTGCTTGGATCCGGATTTTCATTCGACTATTTCTCTTATCAGAAGGAAATCAATAATGTGGTGTATTTCGGAATCTATGAGTTTGGCATTGCCAGGCTTGGCGATAATAATTATAAAATAATAAGACTACTGAATGGACAGACTGTTTGAAATAGGAGAACTGGGGGTGGTTCCTGATATACCTGCTGAACTGACAAATCTTGAATCGGTATGTAAATCATTAAGGAGTGAATTACAGAAGTATAAGAATCTGGCAGGTTTCCTGGGTTTATGTTTAGCGGGTGTTGGTATATATCTTCTACTGAAAGACCAGCCTGATACCTCAAATGAAGAAGCATGAGAACACTTGTTCTAACTGTAGCTGAAAGAAGCCAGGCTGTTCGGGCCATCGTTCGGGGTGGTAAAAAACGAGGTCACACGATGCTTATTGTTGATCCTATGCGAATGAATCTTCTTATCTCAAATAAAAGCTCCGGGTACGATCGAATATATCTCACCAAGGAAGACACTATTACAAGGGTCAACATGAAGGATGTAGATGCGATAATTCCAAGAATTGGTCAGCATGTAAACTATTCTTCCTTTATCGTGGATCACCTTTCAAACAACCTGGGCATCTACTCCACTCAATCGGCTGAGGGAATCCTTAACGCTGCCAATAAACTCCGTACCCTTCAAATATGCAGTGATGCTGGCATACCCACTCCAAGGACCATTGGTATTAATGTAAACTCACCACTGACTTCACTCATTGAAAAAATTGGTGGCTTTCCAATTGTGATCAAATTACTGCATGGCTCTGGGGGTGAAGGGGTAGCACTATTAAGAGATAAATCATCAGCTATCTCAACAATTCAGAGCCTTATGAAAGCCAGGACGGGGATACTTTTGCAAGAGTATATCAATTCCGGAGGGAAGGATTACAGGGTCATAGTTATGGGCAACAAGGTAGTTGTAAGTTACCAGAGAAGCGCACCTCGAGGAGAAATTCGGACTAGCCTGCAAATAGGAGGCCAGGGGACTCCTGTAAATCTTTCCGAGGAGGATCTTTCAATATGTATTAGGGCTGCAAAGGCGACGGGTTTATCTATTGCAGGAGTGGACCTTATAAAGGACCATTCTGGGAAACCTTATGTAATTGAGGTAAACTCAAATTTTGGATTCAGGGTAGAAAAAATTACTGGTGTTGATGTCGCTGATTATATCATTCGCTATGTGGAGTCTAACTATGAAAAGGTTACTGAGAGATATAACCTTAGAAGTTTGTTAAATGAGAATCATAAGCTCCGAAACAGGCTGGATCTTATTTCCCAAGATCAGCATTTGTGTTCCATTTGTAAGCAAGTTAAAAGGAATCAGGTAAACCCGAGAGAACAAAGTTCGAACCAATTATTACTCCAGGATATTTCCTCAATTCTTAAGCTGTATCAGTACCATTCCCCGTTTTTATTGAAATGACTATGTCATTCACATGAATTAGATATAATACTAAACTAATAATAGACAGATTATGCAACCAAAACATTTTAATAAGCTGATAATTGCATTGAGCATTCATATTTTTTCAGTGCATTGCAAATTATTGTATTATCTCAATCCTGAGATATCCACCAAGCAAGCCTTCTCATATCTGAATTTTGATGAACCGACAATCCTTGCAATGGTGTTTGCACTTTCTTATTCAGTTGCAACAGCATTTGTAATTTATACCAGCAATAGAAAGAGTCTTATTTTTACCTATGGTTTTATTGATACAATTGGTGTATTACTTTATTATTTTATATCAATTCCAATTCATTTTGGTGCAATTTATTTCGCTCTTTATACTGGAATTCTCATAATCTCCACTATGTTTTTAAATGGACCGGAATACTTAGGGTTTCCTGTTTAATAGGTTAAATGTTTGTAAATCAGTTGCTATTGTTCATAATTGCATCGAAAATAAATTGGTAAGTGCTTAGCAATGTTTTATTATTGCAAATAT
>DRHS01000115.1 GCA_011053095.1 Bacteroides sp. | reverse complement strand
AGATGTGTATAAGAGACAGTAATAATAGTTCCCATACCATGGATGGTAGTAATAACCCGTTCCATAGACTACCACACCTCCATATACGTAAGAATGAGTATATCCCGGCAGGTAGCCCACGTACACAACCTCGGGAGTAGACTCATAGATATAGGTATATTTTACGTTGTAAACCGGAGATTCCGGGGGTATCTGATCAACTTCCGCAGGACGCTCCACACAGATTTCCCAGGGACCGGTAGCCTTATCCGACATAAACCAGACGGCATCATCCACACAGTAATATATATTGTCAATTTTTAATACGGTTTTATCTGTATTCCGGGCATAGGCAAGATCTGTGCCTTCAATTGCTTCAAATTCAGGGTCTCCATCGTAACTGACCTTAACGGATGCTTCTTTTCTGTCGATGGTTGCAGTCTGTGGAATGGATTGCTCAAGCAGTGCTGTTTGTGCCTCTTCTGTTCCGGGAATACTTGTCCTCACAGAGGCCATTTCAGATTCCTCCGGAATTTTATTGAAATCCTCAGGAAGATCATCGGGTTCGGTGAATCTCCAGTCACCGTCCTTCAGAGATTTAGAAGAATACCATCTTCCGGCAAGCAAAGTATAATGATTTTGAGAATTAATATCCATAATGATATCACTCTCGGAATTAGAAACATACAACAGGCTTGTACCTTCAATGGCCTGGTAATCAATTTCACCATCAACCATTATGAGTTCAGCGGCCTTTGTCTCGATAATCAGTTCAGGCGCTTCAGTATAGGATTCAGCGATTGAATCAGGAACCTGCTCATCAATATAATCCTTAGCAAATTTCTTAATTTTTGATGGGACCTTTTTTGTTTCTTCCCATCCTGATTGGATATCTGTAGATTTATACCAGAATGGTCCCCCATTAATATAATACTCCTCCTTTTTAGGATCTTTCACAATAAAAAAAGCAGTATTTACAACATATTCCAATCCTGATTCCTCATCCTTTTTCAAAATCGGATCACCATCAACCATCAGCAATATTGCCGGAGTAGTCCTGAAATAAATGGCCGGAGGATCATTGTTGATCTGATCCGACAATTGTTTCAGGTCCTCTACTTCATCCAGACTTGCCAGCAGCCGGTCAAGTGACATTTCAAGGTCCCAGGATTCTATTTCTTCGGATAGTAAACCTGTAAACTTGGTTGTTTTTTCCTCCTCAATCATATCCGGAAAGTGTATCTTGACAATCTCCATTTTTTCGAGCAGCACAGTTCTCTGGTCAAAATCGGTTTGCAGCTTGGCTTTAAACCATACCGCGCAAAAGATCATATCATTTTCAGGGGGTTTTATGGTAACAGCCATCCTGCCTTCCAGTATGTTAGCCTCAAAGGATTCAAGTTGGGGCTGGTAGAGGGTGGTTACAAAATCATTATCGGATTTTATCTCAATCGGCCAGGAGTATTCAGATTCAGTATCGCTGGCATAAGATGGGATACTTCCAATCAGAAATGCAAGAAGGATTATGTTTTTTAATACTATTGAATTCATGGTAATGGATTTTGAAGTGGTTCGGTGCGCAAGATAATAATTGTTCAACACTTGAACCCCATTGTGAATCTAAATACTTGCCTGGATTAATTATCGGTTTCTACGTGCACAATGGGGCAGGTGGAATCCAGGAAACCCACCTTCTTCCTTTGATACAAGTGTTACTTTGGCTCCCATGCTTCGTATCAGGTTGATCCTCTCCTGACTTTGTGCCCAAGTGCCCTTCCCAGAGCAGAAAAGGAGATGCCTGTGTTACCGCCTGTTTTCAGGCTGCATTTAATTCACACGGACAATTCTTCGAGCATGCCTGATTCTACATGATAGAGGAACCCGAAAACAGAGATTTTCTCAGATACGAGCGGATGTTCCCGGATACGCCTGACATCTTCAATGATTGTCATCCTCGGATCCGAAATGCACAACCAGTCTATCTTACGGCCTTCCCCTGATCCACCTTTTCGGTGAGTGTTTTTCCATTCGTCCCTGTCGAAGATGGCTGTTTCGAGGCTTTCGGAAAGCAAATCAGCCATTACCTCATTTGTGAAGCTCATCATTCCACAATCTGTATGCTGGATAACAAACCATTGATTTGTACCCATGAGCTTATGGCTGATAATCAGCGAACGGATGGCATCATCACTGGCACGGCCGCCGGCATTGCGTATCACATTAGCATCACCTTCCACAAAACCGGAAAATGATGCAGGATCAAGCCTGGCATCCATACATGTGAGGATGGCTGTTTTCTTTATCGGCAGTGTCGGCAGGGACTTCTTCCTGCCAAAATTCTTTGAATACCGTGCGTTGGATTCCAGTAATTCATTTTTAACAGCACTCATAATTGATTCAATTTTGTCCAATATAATAAGAAACACTAATATTTTGGAATGCATCCCAATTTAGAACAAACTTTTACAGGGCAGATACAACATTTAATCAAAAGAATTCCTCGAGGCTCTGCCTCGGGGTAAAGAGGAAAGTTAAGAAAACCTAAAGGTTTTCGTATGCATGAAAATGCATATTTTTGGTTCATGAGCGAGCATATACTAAAGAGACATAATAAAACTCTGCTGA
>DRHS01000114.1 GCA_011053095.1 Bacteroides sp. | reverse complement strand
TTCTTGATGTTTTCTGGAATACTCATGATCCTACCACACTTAACCGGCAGGGTGCTGATGTGGGTACACAATACCGATCAGTTATATTCTACCACTCGGCTGAACAAAAGATAATCGCAGAAGAATCCCTCGCCACGATAAGTGTTTCCGGTCTATTCAGCGATCTTATTGTTACTGAGATCACCGAGTTTTCAGAATTTTATGAGGCCGAAAACTATCATCAGGATTATTTCAACAACAACCCAAACCAGCCTTACTGTACCTTCGTTGTAAAACCAAAGGTTGACAAATTCAAGGCTAAATACCAGAACAAGCTGAAATAAAAGAGAAACAGTTTAACTATTGGCTGTAATTTTTCTGTCAATCGATACCATTTTTCTTCAGGATCGGTTGGTACCAGGGGGCATATCTTGCTGAATTACTGGCATATTCGTCAAATAAACAGAAAAAAATTTTGTTATTAGATGTTACTGGAGTAACTTATTTTTTGAATTCTAATTACAAAACCAAAACCCCTAATTATGAGAAAAATCATTCTTCCCTTATTCTGCATGTCAGTCCTCTGGGGCTGTACAAGTGCTCCGGAGCCTGAACCAATAACCAAACTTGGCTGGTTCACCAATTCGGCATGGTCTCCTGAATTCCTGAACGGACAGGTGAAATCAATTGTTCAGAAAACCTACTGGGTCACCGAAGAGAATGGTGAATATATCCAGGGCGCCCATTTGACACTTAAGGATCTCGACAGCCTTGGTTGGGTGTACGATTTGGCATTAGAGTTTGATCCGGTCGGAATGGTAACTGTATCCCAGCGCCTTGATGATGATGGAAATGTTATTAGCTATGAAGAAATTCATATTGAGGAGGGGAAGTACATGGAGACAAAAATTGTAAAGGATGATACAGCCAGAACGTATATGAAATTTTCCCATGACGAGGCCGGCAATTTTGTCCATTTGGAGCAGTTCCGCCTGCCCGAGGATACGCTTTTTAACAGCTATGATTTTAAATTCGATGAGAACGGGAACTGGACCGGAGGCCAATGGAGTAATTATCTTGGTGAACCCGGATGGTCACATAAGTTTGAACACACTGATGCGGGACTTGTTGTAGCAAATAATAATTCCAATCCTGATGGGAAAACTTCCTGGAACAAGCTTACCTACGATGAGAATGGGTTCCAGGTAAAATGGGAAGGCATGAGTGCCGACAGTACCATAATGGATGTCACGTCTAAATACCCTAAAATCGATGATAAGGGTAACTGGCTGGTTCTTGTTTCCATAGAGAAGGGTGAAGTAGTTGGTATGGATGTGCGGACAATAGAATATTATTAAGCCTGATTAACCAAAATAAATCAAGAAAGCTGCGGATAGATGAGCCTGTCCGCAGTTTTTCTTTTTGTATGGCCTAGTAGAATTCCGGACCGATTATGAATTTAGCGACCCAGGTAAGAACCAGGATTATCGCCAATGCAACTATCAGTTTAACAGGAATTACAGCCTGCCTGCCAGTAACAATAGATTTGATTCCGATGAAAACCAGTCCCACCTGAAAGGCAATCCAAAATATCCATGCGGGATTGTGAAGAAAACTATGTGAAATATCCCCGCTGAGCAGGCAGCCAATTGCGGTAGAATACCCGCAAGTAGGGCAAGGCAGGCCGGTTATGCTCTTGAAAATGCAATTTAGGCGCATGATTCCCCCGGCATCAAGAATGGGATATACCAGTGTGCCGATACAACTGAGTGCAATCAGGAAATTGATAAGGTACCCGCTGCTGCTTAAACGTCCATTCCTTTCAATTGTGAAAAGACTAGCCGAGCCTGCTTCCACAGTTAGCACATTTTCTGATTTCCTCCTTGGTCCCCTCTGTTACAAAAGGTATCCAGCAAAGGGGCAGGCAGAAAATCACGAGGAGGACGAATATAACCCAGCCGGTTTCAGTCATCTTCTTTTCAACTATGGGCATGCCTTGATGGTCGCAGAACGGACATTTTAGAGCCATGTGTTCGGGTTTATAAGTTTGCATTGATATATGGTTAAAATAATAATTTTCTATAGAGAAAGATCATAAACTACCCTCAGGTTTACAACGAGTCCCGGATCAAAAAGATAATTCTTGTGTACACGTTCAGGCTGGTCACCGTAAAAGTCTAAAAGTGCGATCCTGAATGGTACCTTTTGGTCCTCAGTATACTGCATGTACTCTCTTCCCAATGCATATCCGAATCTGCCCTCGAAATGGAAATTATCCGAAATCCTGATACGGCCAAACCAGGACAGGTCAAACAAAATAAGGACCTCCCAATTCCTGGTGATACATGGCACCGAAACGCATAATTAATTTCCACGAGAATATCTTCTGATACAGTACAACAGCACCAAACTGGAAATTTTTGCTGCTGGTATTCTGAAAATCTGTCATATAGCGAGGGGCGAATAAAACCAGGATGCCTTTATCCACATCGGTTCCGAACATCTTCTGGTCCATCATGTTTCCAAACTTCTTGAATAATCCGGTTTGAAGAATGAAGGAATGAAGGTGTATTGGGTTTGCTATTTCCGCCAGCATCTGAATGTCATTGTTTATATGAAATGTGGTATAGGTCAACTGGTTGAACCAAACTGTATAATCATTGAAAGGGATTGGTGCCTTTAAATTGGCCAGCACACCGGCAGGCATTGCTTTCTCATTTTCATATGGACTTTCATAATTACTGGGAAAACCATATGCTCCTGCAAGCGTGAATAGTTCAATGTGAGATTGGGCAAAAAGTCCCACAAAAATAAAACTGACAGCCAGACTTAGAAGAAGTTTTGTCATCGGATCAGGTTTAGAATTGGAACTTAAGTTAGACAATTATGAATGAATGTCAAAAACTATGTATCCGAGGCTGATATTAGTATATCTCTTATATTTACCAATTCAATTCAAAATCATGGGACATGGTAGAAAATGATAAGGGATTCACAACCAAAATGTTGACTACGGCTTTTTTAAAAGAAGATCCGTTCAATTCCCTAAATATGCCTGTATATGAAACGGTTGCATTTGAGTTTGATTCTGCGGAAGATATTGCTGAAGCCTTTCAGGATAAAAAGGCTGCACATGCATATTCCCGTTCTTCGAATCCAACGGTGGAATACCTGGAAAGAAAAATTATTTCTGCAACAGGAGGTCGAGCCGCTCTGGCCCTTTCATCCGGCATGGCTGCAATTTCAAATACAATTATTGCACTGGTAAAGCCAGGGGAGAATATAATAAGCTCACCTAATCTTTTCGGACATACCTATGGACTCTTCAGCAAAACCCTCCCGGACCTGGGCATTGAGGTTCGTTTTGCAGATCTTCTGAACCCGGCCGGAATAGAGAAGATTTGCGATGAAAAGACGAAAATGCTTTTTTTCGAAACAGTGACCAATCCCCAGCTTGAAGTGGTAAACATTCCGGAGCTGGTAAAAATTGCCAGGAAAAATGATATGCTGGTTGTAGCGGATTCCACCCTTACTCCACCGAATGTTTTTAATGCAAAATCATTTGGTATAGATATAGAGCTGATGTCAAGCACCAAGTTTATTTCAGGGGGTGCAACTTCTGTTGGAGGAGTTATTGTAGACACCGGTAATAATAGCTGGGAGTCCAGTGAAATATTGTCAAATTTCTATGAAAAAAAGAAAGAGATGGCATTTATTGCCAAGCTCAGAAAGGAGGTTTTTCGTCACCTCGGAAATTGCATGTCACCCCGAACTGCACAGCTTCAGAGCATGGGACTGGACATTCTGGCCCTCCGTGTTGAGCGGTCCTTTACAAACTGTCTGAATTTGACAGAACACCTCACTGGGCATCCTGATGTTAAAAAGATAAAATATCCGGGGATGCCGGGCTCAGAGTTTTATGATCTGAGTAAGAATCAGTTCGGCGGAGTACCCGGTACCATCCTGACATTTGATCTTGAGTCAGAGAAGGCATGTTTTTCATTCATGAATAAGCTTCAGGTAATTCGCAGAGCCACCAATATGAATGATAACAAAAGCCTTATTATACATCCATGGTCAACCATATACTTTGAATACTCTGAGGCACTACGCCTTGAGATGGGTGTGCATGAAACAATGCTCAGGCTTTCAGTCGGGATTGAAGATATTGATGACCTGATTGAGGATATTGATCTGGCCTTGAAATAAATAGAAGAAGCATTATATATTATTACTATTTTGCCGTTTCATTCGAATAATTACTCATTAATCTAAGCTAATAAATGAAGAACATTTTTCTTTCCAGAACTGTTTTTATAACAGGAGTTCTGGCTGTCATTTCGTTTTCCCAGATCAATGCCCAGAAGCTTGATACTGAAAAACTCAAGGAGATGAAAGCCCGTAGTATCGGTCCCGCAGGAATGAGTGGCAGGGTTACCTCAGTGGAAGCAGTCGCAAGCAATCCATCTATTATTTATGTAGGAACAGCTTCAGGCGGGGTATGGAAATCTGTCAGTGGGGGTACGGCATGGGAACCCATTTTTGATGATGAAAAGGTCCTGAATATTGGTACAGTTGCAATTACACAATCAAATCCGGATGTAGTCTGGGTTGGTACAGGTGAAGGAAATCCAAGGAACTCCATGAATATTGGTGCGGGGATTTATAAATCTCTTGATGCAGGGAAAAGCTGGACCCTTATGGGACTTGAAAAAACACGAAATATCCACCGGATTATTATTGATCCCAGAGATGAGAATACCGTTTATGTAGGAGCGCATGGCAATTCCTGGGATGAGAATCCTGAAAGGGGAGTATATAAAACAACCGATGGAGGTAAAACCTGGGATAAGATCCTTTATGTTAATGAGAAAACCGGAGTCGCAGACATGGTCATGGATCCCTCCAATCCAAATAAGCTTATAACTGCCATGTGGCAGCACCGGAGAATGCCCTGGTACTTTGAGAGTGGGGGACCCGGATCCGGGATGTATGTTACTATGGATGCCGGGAAGACATGGACAAAAAGAACTTCTGAAGAAGGTCTTCCTGAAGGAGATCTCGGCCGAATGGGTATTGCATTTGCCCCAAGTAATCCGAAAATTGTATATGCTCTTGTCGAATCGAATAAAAATGCGCTGTATGGGTCTGTTGACGGGGGACATACATGGAAGAAAATCAGTGATAAGGACGATATAGGTAACAGGCCGTTCTACTATTATGATATCTATGTTGATTCTAAAAATGAAAGCCGCCTCTACACAATTTACAGCAGGATAGGGGTAAGTGAGGACGGAGGGAAATCCTTTCGGACAGTAGGAAATAATATTCATTCAGATCATCATGCCTGGTGGATGCATCCGGAGGATCCCAGTTTCATTATTGAAGGAAATGATGGTGGAATGGCAATATCACGTGATCGTGGAGAAACCTGGCAGTTCATGGAAAATCTGCCCCTTGGTCAATGGTACCACATCAATGTTGACAATGAAATGCCTTACAATGTATATGGAGGATTGCAGGACAATGGATCATGGAGGGGACCGGCCTATGTCTGGAGAACCGGAGGTATTCGAAATGAATACTGGCAGGAAGTGATGTTCGGTGACGGATTTGATGTGGTTCCTGACCCTGACGATGCAAGATACGGCTATGCAATGTCTCAGGGAGGAAGTGTAGGCAGGTATGATTATGAAACAGGATACACATACTCTGTCAAGCCCATAGCACCTGATCTGGAAACAAAACTACGCTTTCACTGGAATGCCGGCATAGAACAGGATCCATTTGATAATTCCACTATTTACTTCGGGAGCCAGTTTCTTCATAAGAGCACTGACAAGGGACTTACATGGGAAATAATCTCTCCGGACCTGACAACCAATGACCCTGAAAAACAAACCTATGGTAAGAGCGGGGGACTCACACTTGATGTGACAGGTGCTGAAAACCATACAACCATAATTGCTATAGGAGTTAGCCCGGTGGAGAAGGATGTGATCTGGGTGGGTACCGATGATGGTAACCTGCAACTGACCAGGGATGGTGGAAAAAGCTGGACAAATTTTGCAGGAAAGTTGACAGGACTGCCAGCCAATTGCTGGATACCTCAGGTTCAACCCTCCGGTTATAGTGCAGGAGAAGTCCTTGTTGTGGCCAATAATTACAGAATGGGAGATTTTACAACATATGCCTACAGGACAAGGGATTTTGGAACGAGTTGGGAACGAATTGCAGATGATTCTGATGTAAACGGTTATGCACTTTCAATTCTGCAGGATCCCGTTGAACCAAATCTTGTCTTCCTGGGAACAGAGCACGGACTCTGGGTCAGCATCGATAATGCATTGACCTGGACACAATGGAAAAACGGATTTCCCTCCGTCTCAACTATGGATATGGTTATCCAGGAAAGAGAGGCTGACCTTGTTATTGGTACATTCGGACGGGCAGTCTATATCCTTGACGATCTTCGTCCCCTCCGGGAGATTGCAGCTACCAATGGCAAAGTCCTCGATCAGAAATTTAAAGTATTTGATACTCCCGAAGCCTATATAATAAATGCATATCAGCAACCCCTGGGTAACCATTTTCCGGGTGATGCCACCTTTGAAGGTGAAAATAAACCTTTCGGTGGGGCTATACTGACCTACTATCTGAAGGAAGACAAGAAAGATGAGTCGAAAACCGCAACGGCTGCCAGTGGCAAATCAAGAAAAGGTAGGGGAGAACCTCCTCCAGCGGATTCTGAGGAGCCTGAGACAAAGTCTGTAAAATTCGATAGTCTGACAATTCAGGTATATGATAATGATGAACTGATCAGAACCCTGAAGTATGGGGCTAAAACAGGGCTGAATAAGGTAACCTGGAGGCTACGTAAAAAGGGAGTGAAATATCCCAATCCATATGCTGCAAGATATGGCAGAAGAGGCGGACGGGGCAATCCCCAGGCTGAACCTTCAGGTTTTCCTGTGATTCCGGGTGATTATAAAATTGTCATGAGTTGCGGTGATCAGAAAGATTCAACAATGGTATCAGTAAAGTATGATCCCAGGATGGAAGTAAACTTAGCAGATCTTGAAGCCAATGAAAGAATGTTTAACGATCTGAGCAGGCATGCAGAAGCTTTGAACACTGCAACTACCCGCCTGACAGAATCCAAGGCAGTGCTTACCAAAGTATCATCCCAGGTCAAGGATTCAAAGGATAAGGAGTTAAAGGAACTGGGTGAAGAGACCAAAGCTGTTCAGGACTCTCTTAATGTCATCTGGGAATATATTATGGGTAAGGAAGAGAAAAAACAGGGAATATCAGATTTTAACCAGGCAACAGTTGTAATGAGATTGTTTGGGGCATCAAGATATATTTCGTCCAGACCATCAGGTCCAACTGCAACCGAAGAAATACTGATGGAACAGGTAGACGTCGAAGTGGGTAAAGCACTTGATATGACAAACTCTTTCTACCAGGACACCTGGCCCGCCTATCGGGAAAAGGTTGAGAAAACCGATTTCAAGTGGTTCAAGGATTATGAGCCAATCGAGATAAAATAATCATTGCAAGAACGGGGTTCATAACGATCCCCGTTTTTTTTAAAATATTATACAGTTCAATTCGTCTTCAATAGCAAATAAGCATTTTCAGATCCATGACCGCAGAAGAAAGCAGCTTTATTGAAAAGGTAACAAACCAGGAATCGAGACGGTTGCTGAACTATATCAGGCAGCAAGTCAGCAACAGGGAAGATGCCGAGGATATCCTGCAGGAAGTTCTCTTTCAATTCCTGAAAGGTTTCAGCGATATACGGTCTACGGAGAGAATAACATCCTGGCTTTTTACGGTAACCCGGAATAAGATTACCGATTATTTCCGAAAGAAAAAGCCGATTTCGTTTTCAGACCGGCAGGTCGCGGGTAAAGAAGAGGATGGCGCACCACTGATGCTGGAAGATATCCTGCCGGCACTTTCAAGGAGCCCGGAAGATGAGATGATGCGAGAATGGATATGGAATGCTATTGATCAGGCGCTTGATGAGATGCCTGAGGAACAAAGGGATGTATTTGTATGGAACGAATTCGAGGACCGGAGTTTTAAGGAGATTTCTGAAATGACCGGCGAGGGTGTTAATACTCTCCTTTCAAGAAAACGTTACGCAATCCTTTTCCTCAGGAGTGAACTAAGAGAATTGTATAATCAACTTTAAATTTATATGTCATGAAAGCAAGAGTAGTATTTTATTATGGGAAATTTGTTGTACTGGGAATAGCCCTTTTTGTGCTGTTCACCTATGTAGTCATGTTGCTGTGGAACTGGTTAGTACCGGAATTGTTTCACGGTCCGGAAATAAACTACTGGCAGACTTTGGGAATCTTCCTTCTCTCGAAAATTCTTTTCACAGGAATGGGAAGCAATCATAAAAGCAGTTCCTCGAAGAAATTCAGGTCAGGGAGACATGAACACTATAAATCTCACTGGAAGAAGAAGTTCGAGGAGAAGATGAATGGGAGATGCGAACCTGAAACCGGTCAGGAAGATTCAGGTGCTACCGGTGATGCAGGCAGCAAGGAGTCTATGGAATAATTCCGGACCTTGATTATAAAGCTGTTGTTTCCGGGAAAATACTCCTGGCCTGGCAGCTTTACTTTTTTTCAACTATCTCCCTGTCAGCCACGGGCCATGGTATATCATAGCCAGTATGATATCGGATGTGGTCCTCGACTGTATCTATTATTTCAAGTCCCATACATTTAATTACCCAGTCAGGCCTGTATTCCAGGTCTGTAAGAAATTCATATACTTCTGAATAAGGAAAAAATGAAAAGAATAACCCTGATCATACAATAAAAATAGCAAGGATTTCCAGAATTTTCTACATTTGGGTGTGGGAAAAAGAAAGCCATACATGAATCCATACCTTGCCGGGGTGCTCCTGGGACTCGTACTGCTTTCGGCTATGTATCTGTCAGGGAGGGGTTTGGGAGCAAGCGGAGGTATTAAGTATTGTGTTGTCTCTATCATCGGGGCAGGCAGCCAGGAGCATGTTGAGAACTCTCCCTATTACAGTAAATATTATGCAGATGGCAAATCCCCTTTGAAAAACTGGCTGGTCCTGGAGGTTTTGGGTATGCTGGTCGGGGGATTTATATCCGGGGCCATTTCAGGACGACTTACCTGGAGGATTGAAAAGTCTCCAAATATCAGCAACAGGAAACGAATGATTATGGCTTTTCTTGGAGGTGTTTTATTTGTCTACGGGGCACAACTTGCCCGCGGATGCACAAGCGGAGCAGCTCTGTCAGGGATGGCAGTACTAACTACAGCCGGATTTGTAACGATGATGGTGATCTTTGGTTCAGGATATCTTTTTGCATGGTTTTTCAGAAAAAACTGGTTATAGAAAATGGGACCTGTAGCAGGCATACTTGAAACAAGTCAGGGATTAAACCTTTTGATTGCCCTTATTATAGGCATTGGATTTGGTTTTGCACTTGAACAGGCCGGTTTTTCATCCAGCAGGAAACTTGCAGGCATGTTTTATGGTTACGATGCCACTGTCCTCAAGGTTTTCTTTACTGCTGCAATTGTTGCGATGATTGGTGCCGAGATTCTTTCTTCACTGGGCATGCTGGATATGAGCCTTGTATTTCATAATACTTTTTATCCTGGTCCAGTAATAATCGGTGGATTTATCATGGGAGCAGGATTTATAATTGGAGGATTCTGTCCAGGTACAGGAATAAGCGCTGCCGCCATCGGTAAGATTGATGCATTTGTATTTCTACTTGGAGGTGGAGTAGGTGCTCTGCTCTTTGCTGAGACCTACCCCCTGATATCTGCATTTCATAATAGTGGATCAAGGGGCCCGGTCAAACTTTCTGAATCCCTTGGTTTACCGGACCCTATTTTTATATTACTGGTTGTGGTGATTGCGGCAGTAATGTTCTGGCTTGCTGAGAAAGCTGAAAAAAGGTTTGCCAGGCCGGATATTACAAAAGAGTTGTAAATGTCAGATAATCAAAATAACAGAATCTCATTTCGGGTACAGGTTTCAGTGCTATTATTGGCCTTTGCCCTTCTGGCCTGGATACTTCCGGACAGGCAGCGGTCTGCAGGTGAATTGACTCCTGCCGAAATGGTTTCGGAGCTTATTGAGGGTCCCCAATTCCTTCCGGTTGACCAAATTGCAAGATCACTTGTGAATGAGGACAATTCAATACAACTGGTTGATATCAGACAACCAGCCGACTTTCTCTCAGCCAATATCCCCGGTTCAATTAATATACCCTTTGAAGATATCCTGAATCCGGATTGGTCCGGCTACTTCGATGATCCTGAAAGATTTGCAGTAGTTTATGCTAACGGAAACACTCTTGCTGCTGAGGCTTGGATGTTATGCACACAGGTCGGATACCCGGGTGTAAAGATAATGGAGGGTGGGATGAATGAATGGTTTGCCCTTGTTATGAATTCAGAATTCCGGGGAGAGAGGATTTCCACGGCTGAAAATGCCCGTTTCGAAATGAGATACCGGGCAAGGGAATACTTTATCTCAATGAACAGTTTGCCGGATAGTCTCAAAACAGCATACCTTTTAGTTAAACAGAAAAAAGAGGCAGAATTGGTTGGAGGATGCGAATAATGAAAAGATATCTGCTACCTCTTATATCGATAACTGCTGTGGTAATAATTCTGATCAGTATTCAGGGTAAATCCATTTATAAGCTAAGCGCCTGGGATCTTGTCGGCAGAGTTGTGGAGAAGGAGTATATGATTACTCCTGATCAGTATGAAATCCTTAGAGGGGAGGAGAAGACGGTGCTTTTTGATCTCAGGGATTCTCAAATATTTAATCAGGATCATCTGCCGGGTGCAATTAACCTGCCCCTTGGAGATCTAGACATTAAAAGTGTTCATGATCAATTTGACAACCCGTGGACTTATGTTTTATATTCAGGTGGGAGTGATGTTGCAAACCAGGTCTGGATACTGGTCTCCCAAATGGGATTTGAAAATGTACTTGTACTGGTTGACGGCAATAAACTTCTCGATGAATCACCCAATTATAAATTTCAGCCTGATACTTCACTATATCAATAAAAAAGGCCGTCTCCGGAGAAGACAACCTTTTCTGATTTTATCTGAGAAATTAATTATTAACTTTCACATACGGCAAATCCTGCACCATTTCGTTGGTATATGGATGCCAGGACAATACTTCCTGCTCGTCTAGCATCTTCTGATGCATAAAACTGTTATTCCCATAGGAGAGAGATCTTGCATCGTATCCAAACAGCCTTAAATATCCCGTAGCAAAGGCGGAGGACATTCCGGTACCACAGTATAATACTATGGTTTTATCTGTGGGCAGCGTACCCATCTCAGCCGGAATGCCAAGTGTACCCTGGGGTTTATAGCGAATTGCATCAGGGATATGTCCTGCTTCATACTTGTCCCTTCTCTCCCAGTTAATTATGAAATACTGGCCAGGGTTTTCAAATACCTCTGTTTTACTGATAAATATATCCTTGGGGCTCTGTGATAACAAAGTGGAAACCCTTTCTCTTAACAGTTCTTCACCATTTTCGAGATTGGACTGCAAGGGTGGTTGATTTGCAGTGGCAGGTTTCTCAGAGACATCAGGCACCAACTGCTCCTGGTGATCACTTGAAATAACCCTTTCCCACAAATATCCTGCAAAATCTGAATGCCAGCCGCTCATGCCCCAGCGCATGGAATAAACGTTCCCGTACCCCATAAGTCGCAATAATTGGGTAGAATAGGAGGTTCTTTGTCCCCCGTTACACACAAGAACTATCTTATCATACTGAAACGGAATGATGTCGTTCTCAAAATATGGAAGAAGCTTTTCCATTGTGACATTTACAGCACCTTTAATATGTCCCCCACTAAACTTCTCCTCACTTCTGAGATCAACAATAAGGATATTTCCCTCAAGTTCTGAGTAAACTGTTTCCGGTTTTATCATACTCGGATACTGCCGGCTGTTCACATAATCTCCCTGGTCTCTTAATTGCTGAAGCAGAATGGCTGCAGATCCATCAAAGGAGGAAATAACTGTTGCGGTCTGGGGGATTGATTCAGTGCTTTGTCCGGATTGTTTTTCTCCTGAAGGTTTACAGGAAACCAAAATCAGGAGAAGCAGAAAAAAGAAAGTCCGGATCATATTTCAAGCATTGCAGAATTAAACTTCAATGTGTCCTTCGGATGACCGGCTTCATCATAGGTGAATTTCGTAACTGCAATACCACTGCGGGGGTGGTCCATAAGGTTTCTTTCAGGGTCCATTGATTTAAGTTCCACAACGGCACCATGATCATCATATACAGTTTGGGTTACAGGAACATTCATTCCTCCAAACGGTTCATTGTCCTGGTCAAACGTAAACCTTTCCACAACATTCCCATGTTCATCGTATTTGTTCTGAAACTTTGCCCATCCCCAGTAAAGGTTAGACAGTTGACCGTTCAAATGACTTACAGTGAATTGAGTCATGTCACCCGCATCATTGTATTCAAATGCAAAATAGGAAACACCAATATCGCCACAATTCTCAACTGTGCAATTGTACATGGTATCTCCCTGGTAGTTAGCCATATTCATAGGAAATCCATTCTCGTCATAGGTAAACCTGAGCTCATAAAAGGGGCAGAACTCATTCAGAACAGTTTCTTCACCCTCAAGGTTAAAGCGATTCTCTTTTAATTGGTCATTTGCAAGGATTTCCCATTCAAACCATGCAATGTCATTCCGGTTTTCTACAGGGTTGCCTTCGCTGTCAAGAAAGCGGAGTTCTCTGCGTACACCTTCTTTATCAAGCAAATATTCAGCAGTATGATAACCCGATCGATCTCTTGGTTCTCCTTTCATATCGAAGTAATTATGTAATTCCTTATCTACTTCGTATGAGATTTTTATCATTGAAGCACCAGTCCGCGACCCGTTTAGAAGTTGATCTCCACGGCAATACTCAATACTTATAACCCTTCCATCTTCATCGTGGCTGAACTTATAATGATTAATATCTTCTGCCTGGTCAGCAGTGATGGAGTGCAAACCGTCGATCTGGTCAAAAGGAGTTTCAGAAAACTTCAGGTGCCGATAATATTTTACACCTGTATCCGCTGTTTTATCAGCGCTCTGGCAAGCGAACATAATCAGGAGAGTAAAAACCATTGAGATTTTTATTAGTTGTTTCATTTTAAAATTGAGTTAGTTGATTAAATTTTAAGACTCTTTGTGCTTTGCAATATATACATTGTGACATATAAAGACAAACCCGGCTTTGTATTGCCGGGCCGACTTGATAATATTTAATGTTTTGATAAGAGTTATTACGGAGTAAGGTCGCCCCTTATAATCCAGCGAATGTCTGCAACGAGTTCAACTGTTTTGTCAACTTTTTCTGAGAGGGTACCTGCTGCCGTAACTTTAAACTGAGTTTCAAGCAGATAGGCCTGAAGATCATCCATATTCAGTTCAAGTTCAATCATTGTAACTCCATCAGGAATACTGTCGAGCCAGGCAATCCGTGTACTGCCAAGACCGGGGGTTTCAATTAATAACTCAACACTTTCTACAGGATCAAAATTACATCCATCCGTGAGTATGCTGATCTTTGCGTCAGAAAGTTTAGCTGAGGCAATGTTTTCTCTGTCAACTCCATTTGCATCCAGAACAGAATCAAGATTAGCTTCAAACTCCTCAGTTGAAAAAACAAGGTCTCCCACCTCATCGGAAGGTTCGATGGTAAATTCTACCGAAAACCATTCGGAATTGAATTTTAACAGATCTCCAAGAAGTTCATCGCAGGCCGTGGCAAAAATACCGGCCAGTGCAATTATTATGATGAGAATTTTTGTGGTTTTCATTTCAGAGAATTTAAGATATTAAAGTATTTATTACAAATAACTTATAATTTATTGATTTTTCATAATATATCCTACATATTTTTGATTAGCTAGTCTATGTTAACTTTAACACGGAATTTAACTTTGGCATGCAATTTCATCTCACTGTTTATCCGTTCCTTGAGAAATCCCTGTGCAGTTAGAATAAACTGATCTTCTTTAAAATATGATAAAATATTGGAATCAGAAATATCAAGGGTAAGAGAAATTTTATTTTCCGGAACAGGATCTGACCAGGCAACCTTAGTCTCTCCCTGATCATCAGTATAGACGGTGAGTTCAACAAATTTCAGAAGATCAAAATCTTTATAAGTATCAACTTCCCTCAGGTTTACGAGTGCTTCGTAAATATGGATTGATTCAACCTTGTCACTGCTGAATCCCGCTTCCTCCAACACATTTGTTATATCTCCTGTGATAAATTCTTCGGTAAAAATCTGGAATCCGGCGTCGTACGTTGGGTCCACATTGAAATCCAAATCGTAATAATCTGTATCAACAAAAGCAAATGTTTTATTGGTAAGATTACCGAGGTCCTCACATGAGTGCATGCTAACAGCCGCCAGCAGTAAAATTGAAACCCTGAAAATATTTTTCATCTGATGCATCATATACTTAGATTCTGATTCTTAATGCAATATTCATAAATCTTAACATGAATTAAAAATGTATTAGAAGTAATATTCACAGTGTGGATATGTTTTTGATGAATATCCCCTCCGGGCAGGTGAAATTTGCATAATTTTATACGGTTTGAATGGTTAGATAAAAGGAATTTCTCTGAATAATTCAGATATAGAAAAATCCTGCTACTACCTTGTGAGTTATATAAGAAAATATGCTGTGATACTCACTGGGACCGGGATACCCGAAAATAGCCAGAGCAATGGCACGGTATTTGGATTAATGTATGCAGTAAACTGTTTCTCACAAAATCAAAGAGTCATGAAAACACTAAAAGCAATTTTAATACTGGCACTGATCCTGGCAACAGGCGGAGCAAATGCTGCAGTACCTGGCAAGGATGAACCAGAATGGCCTAAAAAGCTAGATAAAGGGGGTGTACAAATTTCCATATACCAACCACAGGTAAATACTCTGGAAGGGGATTTGCTGGATGCAAGATCTGCACTGTCAGTGAAGCAAAAAGGAGAAAAACTGGTATTTGGGGCAATGTGGTATACCAGCCGGCTGGTAACTGATTTTGATACCAGGCTTGTCAGTCTTGAAGATTTGAATATAGAAGCTGTTAAATTTCCGGATACAGATGACAAGGGTGAAGCAGATATGATCACAATGCTTGAAACAGCTATACCGGAGATGGACCTGACTTTCTCACTGGATATGTTTCTTACAAGCCTGGAAATGTCTGAGGAGTCTGGCGAAATGTCTGAGAAATTGAACCATGCCGCTCCGAGAATCATTTTTGAAGACGAGGCCTCTGTACTCGTCCTTATTGATGGTGAGCCAATCCTTGAAGATATAGAGGAAACCAATATTCAATACGTTGTTAATACTCCATATTTTATTCTGTACAATAAGGCCGACGGATTCTTTTACCTGAAAGGAGGAGATTGGTGGTACAGAGCAGGACGAGTTGAAAATACCTGGCGACATATATCCACACCCCCTAATTCCGTTGCACAGATTGTACCGGCAGGAGAGGAGTATGAAACGGATATTGATTCCATTGCCCGGACTCTTGATTTCCCACCCAAGGTTGTTTTTAGCAAGGTCCCAGCCGAGTTGATCATCACCGATGGTCAGCCTGATTTTGCAGCATTGGAGGGTACTGATCTACTTTATGTACGGAACACAGAGAGTGAAATATTGATGGATATTAATTCCCAGGACTATTTCGTACTCATAGCCGGACGCTGGTATAAATCAAATTCATTGGATGAAGAGGGCTGGGAATTCGTAAATCCAGATGAATTGCCTGAATACTTTGCCGGTATTGATACCGAATCTGAAATGGGAAGTGTACGCTCTTCGGTTCCCAATACCAGGGAGGCAAGAGAAGCCATACTGGAAAATGAGATACCCCAAACGGCGGAGATTGATCGCAGGAATGCCAGCATTGAAGTTTCTTACGACGGAAATCCGCAATTTGAAAGGATGCAGGGAACGGAAATGGCTTATGCTGTCAATACTGACAAATCAGTTCTATTAATAGATAATCGTTATTACGCGGTAGACAATGCGGTATGGTTTGTTTCAGATCATGCCACTGGTCCCTGGGAAGTATGTGTTTCTGTCCCAGGTGATGTACAGTCCATCCCCCCGGAATACCCGGTTTACAATTTAAAATACGTACATGTATACGACTATACACCCGATGTTGTGTATGTTGGGTACACACCCGGATATACCTATTCATATGGTTATCATGGAACTGTTGTATACGGTACGGGTTACTACTATAAACCATGGTACAGGACACATTATTACCCACGTCCCGTTACCTACGGATATGGTGTGCATTACAATCCTTATACTGGCTGGGGATTCTCAACCGGAATAAGTTATGGCTGGATTGGCTACACCTATCACAGAAGTCCCTATTATTACACCACATGGTGGGGACCGGCAGGATATCGTTACGGTTACAGACATGGTTACTACCACGGTTACAGCCGTTCCTACTACAAGGGTTACTATCATGGATATGGCTACGGAGTCTATACCAGCAGCCGTTCAGGGTACAGGTCCGGATACTACGACGGTAAACACCATTATTCTCACAGCCATAATGTTTATAAGAGCAGGCCAACGGGGGTGATTCATACAGGTGCAAGGGCAAGTACAAGCTACGGTTCAAGGACCAAATCAAGTGGAACACGCTCTTCGTACAGCAAACCGGCTACTACCGACAAGAAAAACAATGTATACACCGACCGAAGTGGAAATGTATACAGAAAGAAAGGTAATAGCTGGCAAACAAGGGAAGGAACTTCCTGGAAAAAGAGTGATATTTCTGAAAGCAGATCAAGTACCGGTACGGCAACAAGAACCAGGCAAAGCACAGGTACATCCACACAGAGAACAACCAATCCCGAGACCCGGAATGCCGGTGTTACAAGAACAAGTTCAACGACAAAACGTTCAACCGGATCTACGTCGGCCACACGCAGCAGAAGCAGTCAGGAATTGAACAGGGAATCACAGGCACGTAGCCAGGGCAGCCAGCGTAGTTATAATTACCAGCAGATCAGGCAGCCAACTACTAAGAGTGCAACCTCTTCAAGGAGTAGCAGTACCTCAAGAAGCACCAGAACAAAAAGCACCAGCACAAAAAGTACGAGAACAAGCAGCACCCAGAAGACAGATGAATCTACCGCGAAACAGAGAAAGCGTTAGGATAGAAAGAAACGGTCTTAACTGAATATTAAGAGAACAGACTCAGTTGTTTATCACTGGGCTCTGTTCTTTTTTTGTTTTTATTTCCGGTCGGGTTGTTCTTTGCAGTCATTCCTCCAAATGAGGAAGAATCCCTTACTTCATTATCAATAAATTTTTGATATTGTTCCACCTTTGGGACAAAGTTTTTCTCAAGTTTGTACAGCAAAGGTACAAGTCCCCTGACAGCCTTCTGCTTATCATAAATTCCAAGCCTGGCCCGGTCAATTGCTTTTCTAAGATACTGATAGGTTTCATCGAATACTTTGGTTTGAACCGGGAATGGCTTTCCGTCCTTGCCTCCATTTGCAAACGAAAACCTTGCAGGATCTTCAAACCTTGAAGGAGTACCATGGATTACTTCGCTTACCAGGGTTAGTGATCTGAGAGTTTTGGGGCCGAGTCCCTCAAGCAATAACAGGTCTTCAAAATTCTGGAATTTTCGATCATAGGCAATTGCCAGAACCGCCCCAAGTCTTTTCAGGTCAACATCACGGTAGGTGATATCATGGTGAGTAGGAAGAACCATAAGGCGTATCTCATCGATCATTTTTTCAGGTGATTCATGAGTTATTTGCAGAATTCCATTTTTTGTGGCCCTTGCTTTGGGATCTGTGAGGTTTAGTATTGGTCCCATATTCTCTCCAACAACTGATGTATGAGGTTCTTCGATAAAAGATTTCAGGTCGGGAGAATGCCAGTGATACCTTCTTGCCATACCTGCAGGTCCGTTCATCCCCTGCTGTACAACTGACCAGTTGCCTTTCTCAGAAACTATGAATGAATGAAGGTATATCTGGTATCCATCCTGTATTGCAGTATTGTCGATTTTTGCAGAAAGCCTGCTGCTCCTGACGAGGGATTCCCCATTCAGACCTTTGCGCCCTGAATATTCAAGCAGTTCGAAAGGAGTCCGGCGGGAATAAGCCCCACGACCACCACAAACATATAAACCCAGGCTTTCTGAGATCGGATTTATAGCCTGTTTCAATGCTCCCATAACAGAAGTTGTAATTCCTGACGAATGCCAGTCCATTCCGAGTACCGAACCAAAGGCCTGAAACCAATAAGGGTCGCTTATTTTTCTTAAAAATTCTTCATTGCCATACTCTGTAATAATTGCTTCGGTAATGGCTCTAGCCATTTTTGCCATGCGTTCATATAACCATGAAGGTACCTTTCCGGGATGTAAAGGAAGTTCTGCCAGGCCGCTGCGTTTCATCATAATGATTAGATACTAGTCAAAAACAATGACTATATTATAATCATATTTATTGAAGCAGCAAACTATTTAAGGATATTTCTTTTAAAATCCCTGGTTCCGGAATTTACTGGAATGGAGTTATGCGGATCTTTTCATCTTGGATGCACGTCCACTACCGCTGAAAATAATACCGGCTCCGATCACAAATCCAAAATTGTACCAGCCTCCGTTATTATGTACTTCATACATATGGATTCCATCGGTAAACAAGGACACAAAGAATGTAAATGGAGCAATAAATCCATGCCAGAGTCCCCTGATTAACCCGGCAGTATCTCCGAGGTCATCCGGAACCTTTTCCATTGGATTACCTTCTGCAAAACAGGATGATAAAATCAACAAAAGGGAAATGATAACGACAGGTAGAATAATATTCTTCTTCATTGTAATGGTTTTTATAATCACTGAAATTATGAAAATCCTTTGAAAGTCCCGCCCTCCGAACCCATACTTTCTTAAAACAATATGCCGATCCTGAAGCCCCAGTTAAATGCAAGGGGTACTTACCTCGCTGACCTTGCAGAAAATACTTTCTCCGTCCCTTTTGACAATTTGATCATGGGCCTGAAGATTAATCAGGGCCGCAATGAACAATACTGTTAAAAATGTAATGGTTGGTTTCATGCCAAAATCAATATTAAACCCTGGCACCATTATGGTATCTAAGTATAAAATTCCACAGATGCTCAAAATCCACCTATCTATGAATACTTTCCTGATGCCTTTACTTATATTATTGTTTTCCTATTGCAGCACCGATGATAGGGAAAACAATCCTGCCACGATATATACCTACAAAATAGTTGATACTGGGGTAAAAACCTTTTACGATAATGATTCTGAGATTGATCCCCCAGCCGCCGGAGAAGCATTCTTCGGTCAGGATGCCGGATACGGATTCAATCCCCCGTCATATACGGATAACGGGAACGGAACCATTAAGGACGATGTAACGGGACTAACCTGGCAACAGGATATGGGTGAAAAGATGAGCTGGGATGAAGCAATGTCAAAAGTTGGTTCGTATAGCCTGGGAGGATATGATGACTGGAGGGTTCCGACCATTAAGGAGTTGTACTCACTGATCCTGTTCACCGGAAATGTGGCCCGGACTGCAGAAGAATCCGAAAGGTTTATAGATACCGAGTATTTCGATCAGCCTCTCGGGGATGAGAGCTTAGGGGAGAGGTTTATTGACGCTCAGACATGGACTTCAACCAGGTATGTTGGTACCACGATGAACAGCGATGCTACCATATTCGGTGTAAATTTTATTGACGGAAGAATCAAAGGATATCCTGAGATCAGACCTTCAACAGGAGCAGCAAACAAAATGTATTTACGGTTTGTGCGAGGGAATACAAATTACGGAAAAAACAGTTTTATCGATAATAGGGATGGTACTATTTCAGATCTTGCTACTGGACTCATGTGGCAGCTTGCCGATGATGGCAACTCACGCAATTGGGAGGATGCTCTTGGGTATGCTGAAAACCTGGAGCTGGCCGGATACGAAAACTGGAGGCTTCCTCATGCCAAGGAACTTCAGAGCATAGTAGATTATTCAAGAGCCCCTGCAGTAACCGGTTCACCCGCTTTGGATCCATTATTCCATGCCAGCGAAATTGAGGATCCTGAGGGACAAAAAGGGCAGTACCCTTATTATTGGACCAGTACAACTCACCTCGATGGTGCAGATCCGGAAAGTGCTGCTGTATACATCTGCTTCGGGAAGGCACAGGGATATATGCACGGAAAATTAATGGATGTGCATGGGGCCGGTGCCCAGAGAAGCGATCCGAAAGACGGAAATCCGGGTGATTATCCTTCTTACTGGGGACCCCAGGGCGATGTCCGGTATGTATTTAATTATGTCAGATGTGTCCGGAACATCGATTAAACTCCGGGATCAGGTCTTAAGTTTCCCCATATCCGGTCCCGGTTCCTGGATATTTTGAAAAACCTCACCCGATCCGGCGCCACAGCTTATAATACTGCGCATGCCATCGTCTACCGCAGCAGTTGTTTTATACACATTCTTCTTTCTGACATGGTAGATGTTCCCCGATGTTGGATTGGGACCGGTAGGAACGAATACGGTTATGAACTCGCCCTGGTTATCGGTAATAAATCCGGTCATCAGTGTTCCGGAATTAAATAGATCCACCAGTACTACCTCCTTAAAAAAGGACTTTGATTTTCCGAAAAACTGCATCACGGTTTCTCTTGCAATCTTGTACCCCGGGATTTTCATCAGGTACTTTTTTTCAAAGGCTTTTTTGAAGAAGGTACCTATCCTGGTCTGTATGATGATCCCTATAAAGAAAAAGGCCATCAGAATTGCAGCAAGAACGATCAGGTAGATAGACAATTCAATCCACCTGGAATCGATATTCAGATGCATGGTGAAAAAATCGACAATTGGTCTAAGGTATTTTCCGATAACGGTGATGACCCAGCGGAATACCATTAATACCAGGGCAAGGGGCAGTATGGCTGCCACACCCCCGAGCAATGTTGTGTTAATATATCGTATCATTTTTTAAATATGAATTGGTTTCAGTTTGGACTATTAAATTTACAGGTTAATTTTGGTACGGATCTACAATTACCCATTTAATATTATGAAAAAAGCTTCTTTGCTTCTGTTATTGATAATACCCATCGCAGGTTATTGTCAGAATGATTTGTTCAGCGACTTCGAATTCCGGAATTTTAATCCGGCAAAAGTCAGCGCATGGATTAGCGATATCGCAGCACCGGAAAATCCTGATTCGGCAAATAAATATGTATTCTATGCTGCAGCCCGGCATGGTGGTGTCTGGAAAACATCAAACAACGGTGTTAGTTTTGAGTGTATATCGGATGATCTTCCGACGACATCCATGGGTGCCGTGGAAGTGGCTCCGGGCAATCCCGATGTTGTCTGGATTGGGACCGGAGAGGCATCAAATGCAAGATCCACACACAGGGGATACGGTGTGTACAAATCAACCGACGCGGGGGAGAACTTTGAGTTTATGGGACTCGAAAATACCCAGCATATACCCAAAATTGTAATTCATCCCATAGATGAGAACATTGTCTATGTAGCATCCATGGGATCCCTGTTCACTCCGAATGAGGACAGGGGAGTCTTCCGGACCAACGACGGGGGGAATACATGGAAGAAGGTTCTGTATATTAATGAAAATACGGGCATAATTGACCTGGTTATCAACCGCAGTGATCCCAATATCCTGTATGCTGCAGCCTATGAAAAATACAGGTATCCATGGCATTATGAGGCAGGTGGATCCGAAAGCGGGATTTATAAGTCCACGGATGCAGGAGACAGCTGGTCCCGGCTTGGGGGAGGACTCCCTCAGGGAAATGTTGGCAGGATAGGCATTGATGTTTACCGTTCGGATCCTGAAATTCTGTATACGGTGGTTGAAAATCTAAATCCAAAACCGGGCTATAAGGTATCTAAGGAGGATGAGGTATTTGATCCTATGCGCGATCCGTATTTTGACCGGCTTATCGGCGGGGAGGTATATCGCTCTGGTGACGCCGGGGCTTCATGGACCAAGATGAATCATGATACCATTGATGTGGGAAGCAAGGCTGCCTATTCCTTCAACCAGATCCTCGTTGATCCCAACGATGAAAATAATATATATATAAATAATGTAACGCTTCAGTCTTCAAGGGATAAGGGAGTTACATGGGATGGGATTGAATGGGGAACAAATGAGCGATTCAGGACTATGTTCGGGGATGTCCGTACCATGTGGATCAATCCTGAAGATTCCCGGCACCTTATTGCAGGCAGTGACGGGGGAATAAATGTTACATACGACCAGGGAAAGACAACCATGTGTCATTATCATATCCCGCTTGGGGAGATCTACAATATTGAGTTGGATGATGCAGTTCCATATAATATTTACGCCGGACTCCAGGATCATGAAGGCTGGAAGGTCCCTTCAAACGGATGGCAGGGATCCCTGGGAGACGAGGACTGGATCCTGGTAGGTATGTGGGATGGTATGTACCTGAAGGTTGACCATGAAAACAATCGCTGGTTTTACACAACCACCCAGTTCGGGTCCCACCAGAGGGTTGACCAGTTGATGGGAGAACGTGTAAATATTCAGCCTGTCGCAGAAGAAGGGAAACCACCTTACCGGTATACCTGGAACACCCCCCTGATTATATCACCTCATAACAGCAGTATTTTGTATACCGGGGGACAAATGCTTCTGCGATCGGTCGACCGGGGGGATACATGGCAGAAGATTAGTCCTGATCTGACCAGGAATGATGCTGAAAAGATAGCCGGTAGGGGACATATAATGTATTGCACTGTTTCATCCATTTCAGAATCACCTCTAATACCAGGTATTATCTGGGTTGGAACGGATGATGGCAAAGTGTGGATTACAAAAAATCATGGTGCCGAGTGGACCGAGCTTTCATCGAGTCTGCTGAAATCAGGGTCCCCGGATGAACGTTTTGTCAGCCGGATTTTTGCATCTCAGCATGAGGAGGGCAGAGGATATGTTGTAAAAACCGGTTTCCGCAACGATGATTTCAAACCCTACCTTTTCAGAAGTGATGATTACGGGAAATCCTGGACCGGGATATCGTCAAACCTGCCTGACCAGCCAATATCTGCATTCTGGGAAGACGATACCAATCCACAGCTTCTTTTTGCAGGCAATGACCATGGAGTGTATTTTACTCTGAATGGAGGAGAGAACTGGACACGGCTTAAGAATAATATGCCGAATGTACCGGTCAAGGATATTATTGTCCACCCCGAAGCGAGAGACCTGGTTATAGGAACCTATGGCAGAGGAGTATATGTTACCGATATCTATCCGTTTCTGGAACTGACCCAGGAAATACTTCAAGAAGAAGTATACCTGTTCGACATAGAATCTAAACCCCAACGAAATTCCTCACAACAGTCAGAATGGGGTAATCATGGTCCCTTTCAGGACAATCTTTACAGAACTCCAAATGAGGAAAATGGATTGACTATCTATTATTATCTGGGATCTGAGACCAGAAAGGATGTTATCCTTGAAATCACCGATGAGTCAGGTGAAATCATTCTAGAGATCGAAGGTGATAAGGACCAGGGAATACATAAACTGGTCTGGAACACATTCAATGTTGATCCTGGTGCATATTTCATAAATCTGAAGCTAGGGGATATGAAAATTACCAAACATGGACAGGTATTGGAAAGGCTTACCTGGCCTGCAGGTAATAAGTCACATAATTTCAGGTAAAATCTCCTCATGTACCCTATGCTGGTAGATCTAAGCCTGTAAAATTCTGATTTTGTAAGATTCAGATAATCACTGGTTTACAAGACGTTGAAGAATTTTTGTTTAAAATAATGTTAGAAATATTTGACATTATGTTATAAATATCTAACTCTATGTTAGAATTATATCACTTATACTATAAAATATGAAAGCAAAAACATTTCTTGCATTCTACCTGACATTTTTTTTCCTGGCACTGGCCGGGATAGGCCTGTACCAGAACGAGATCCTGCCAAAATCTCTTGAGATTGTCCACATAGGGATTATGATTGCAATTATCGGTATCGGTTTATACCAGGGATATCTGAAAATAAAAGGTGATAGAATGGGACAACCGGCTGACGATGAGTTTTCCCTGTTAATACTTCACAGATCCGCTTCCTTCTCCTATATTTTTTAATTATACATGTGGGCAGGTATTGTCTACCTTTTCGTAAAGACTGACATTAATGTCGGAATCCTTTTCGGATCGGGGATACTAGGAATGGCAGTATTATTTGCTCTGTGCTGGTTGTTTTTTAAAATCAGGGAAGCAAAAAATGCATAACAGGATACGGGAATTAAGGGCCAGGTTCAATCTTACACAGGATGACCTTGCCAGGAAGGTGGGGGTCAGGAGGGAGACTATAGTTTATCTTGAAAAGGGAAAATACAATCCCTCCCTGAAACTGGCTCATGACATTGCAAGGGCATTTAATGAGAAGATAGAGGAGGTATTTCAATTCGATGATTAGAATAATCGCCTCATAAACTCCACACTCTCAGCGACCCAGGTCTCTTCGAGTTTGACCGTTGATTCAATATCTCCCTGCCAGGGTGGCCAGAGTTCAATAATGGTGGTATGGCTAACGCCGAATTCTTTTAACTGGTCAAGGGCCCATTTAATCGGGATATTCCCATTACCAGCTGATCGTCCCTCAACAAGAAATTCCATATGTGTCTGGGTCCGTATAACAGAAACATCCTTGACATGGAAATTCCCGCACCAGGGCCCCAGCTTGCTCATCACATATTCCGGTCCCTCCATAGCCCCCAGTGCATTCGCCAGGTCAAGGCAGATGCGCAGGTTAGGATGGTCAATGGCCTCCATCATTGCTGCAAGTTCGGCAGCTTTATAGGATTCCTGGTTTTCGAGGACGATTACAACGCCCTCTTTTTCAAACTCGGGTAACACTTCACGCAGGTTTTTCTCTACCTCCGATACAGGCAGATACTTACCGTGATGGCAGGGGAGAGTCCTGAGTATGGGAGATTTAAGGAATATGGCAATTTCAAGGAATTTTAGCAAATGTTTCGGCTCAACACACCTGGTGCCAACCTCGGATTTAATATTGTATTCACTTGACAGCCTTTTTAACTTAACCAGGGTTTCCCACGGGAGGTTTTCCAGGGGGAGATTGTCGGAATACTGCACAAGTCCGATTCCAAGAGAACGCGCATTTTCAAGTATTTCTAGTACGTCCATCCTTCTTTTTAAACGCGGCCCCTTGGAGACACCTACAGCCCATGGATAGGTCCATGAACTGATTCCTAATTTAGGGTTCTGATTATCTGCCATTTTATAAAGATAAAAAACTCGGAAATTTTTTCCCAATCTAATGAACAGGAATTTATTAACCGTCAGGGATTTATTCCCCGGTGATGATGATGATCAGAACGGAAAGCCCGGATTATGACAAAAAAAAAGCTGCCGGTTTGCGGCAGCTTTCCTGTCAACAGACAAAATTTTACCAGGCATAAAAACCAATACCCACCGAAACAGACAGGTAGGACAGGGTATTGATATCACCAACGTTATAGAAAATAGAATTGTAGGTCGCCTTTACGTTTATTCCCCAGTCATTAAATCCTCCGAATGGCATATACAATCCGGCCTGCGGGGAAAAACCAAATTTCCAGTTTTTAGAGACAGTGGCATACCGGCCAGCCTGAGTGTTCTGCTCTACATGATATGCTCCCATTCCGATTCCAAGGTAAGGTTGAAATTTACCCTCGGGAATGAACATGTAACTGGCATTGAAGAGAAAGTTCGAAAAATACATTTTCTTCCATACCTCTGATGTTAAAGCACCGTTATCACGCTGGTAGGTGTCACGCTGATTGTGTTCATAGAATCCGGACCAATGATAGGATCCTCCAAGAAGGATATTATCTGTCAAATACCCGTTTCCGTTAATGCTGAACCCGCGCCAGCTTGGTTCTCCGATATACTCGGAAAAATCACCAAGGGGAACTCCCATATCATAATTTACAGTCCAGAAAGCCTGGGACCAGGCGGAAGTAACTCCGAACATTGCTACAATAATTGCTATATATATCTTTTTCATGGCTTTTCAATTAAGGGTTACTTTTTAATGTAGGGGGATTGTTCGAAAGCTTCGTCTATTCCTCTTTGAGCACGCTCGGCATTGTACTCCTTGTTACTTGATATGTAACCGTCAATGGTGGCAAGCCATCGTATTGTTAGATCGGGCACATCATTGGCAGATCCTGTAAGCCAAGACTGGATAGCATTGTATGAGTCTCCGTCTACCATTTCAAGCACAATGGAACCTTCCTTGTAACTGTAATAACTTGTATGGCCCCATCCGTATCCGGGATAACCCCAACCGTAGCCTGGATATCCCCATCCGTATCCGGGATATCCCCACCACCATCCGGGAGGATAATATACAGCTCCTGTTTGCCTTACCAAAAGCATTGTAGGAGACGCAATAAAGTCGGCTGTGCTGCTGTCATCTGTAAAGGTATACCCGCGGTCTATAAATTTCTGTCTTACCAGATCCAGGGTGCTCTCAGATGTTCCGCCGGAGGAATAAAAATCATCGATCTCGGAATCTGTCATGTAGTTGGTCTTGAGAATAACGGAATCCGGCATCCAGAAGCTGGAATAACTTGAGTAATTAAACTCGGGTTCATATTGTGTGAGGGTTACATCGAGCTGGTCGACATAGACCGAATCATTGTAACAGGACGAAAGAAGGATAAGTGCCCCTCCAATGATCATCAGTAATGGTTTCATCTTTTTCATGTTTATCAATTTGTGGTTTTCAGTTTTGATTTTCGAAAAACAAAACTATATAAAAAAACTATTTTTTAGTAGGGGAATGAGTTAAACATTCGTTAATTCTAAATTTTTTGACATCTCAGCTAATGTTAATTGCCTTGTTCAGTACTGAACACATACTGTACGTTTTCAAAACAATTTCTAAATAGAAGGATTTCATGGATTCTAATTAGTAGTCTATATTTCAGGCCAGTAATAAATATTGCACGAAGTTTGTTAAAAAGAAGCTTAAAATATCATATCCGGCAAAATGTTCAGGCATTATCTTCTGATTACACTCCGAAACCTGGGGCGGCATCTCAATTTTTCAATTATTAATATTGGTGGACTGGCAATTGGACTTGCCAGTTTCATTTTTATTATTTTGTATATAAACGATGAACTGAAGTACGATAAGTTCAATGAGAAATCTTCGCAGATTTACAGGGTCAACAGGTTCTATAATTCCAACGATGTAAATGAAGATGCAGCAACGCTTTCTTTTCCTGCAGGACCCACCATACAGTTAGATTATCCGGGAATGGTTGTCAACGTATGCCGCTTTTTCAATTTTATGGCCACCCAGGTTTTTATTGATTACCAGAAGAATGACTCCACCCTGATAAAGAATAATGAAACAGGATTCTTCCTGGTCGATTCAACTGTTTTTGAAATGTTTAATTTTCCTCTTCTTGTCGGGGATCCGAAAACTGTGCTTTCCAGACCGAATGTAATGGTCATCACAGAATCAGCAGCCAAACGTTACTTTGGTGAGGAAAATCCTGTCGGAAAAAGTTTGAGGTTGAATGAGCAACTAGACCTGGAAATTACAGGTATTTTGAAAGATATTCCAACCCAATCACATTTTACATTTGAATTCCTTGGCTCCATGTCCACATTCAGGCAGGCCATCGGCGGACAGTTACCGGGAACATGGGTATGGAATCCGTGCTGGACCTATATAGAACTGGCCGATCATGTGACACCCGAAGCCCTGGAGGCAAAACTTCCTGAATTCTATGAGAACCATTATCCGGACCTGTCCCAACAGGATGTAACACTTTATCTTCAGAAGCTGACGGACATTCACCTGCAGTCTAACCATGACTATGAAATGCATGCAAACAGCAATATTTTGTATGTATACATCCTTTCCGTAATTGCTGCAATAGTCCTTTTCCTTGCCTGCATTAACTTTATGAACCTGACTACTGCCAATTCGGCTACACGAACACGTGAGATAGGCATTAAAAAAACCTTCGGGGCAAACCGCAGGGACCTGATCCGTCAATTCTTCGGTGAGACAATTCTGACAACCTTTTTTGCACTTTTATTTGCAGTTCTAATGGTTGAACTCCTGCTCCCCGGCTTTAATAATTTTACCGGTAAAGATATTTCGGCTAACTATGTTTTTGCATTGACCTCGATATTATTTGGACTTGCACTTGTTTTGGTAGTTGGCTCTCTGGCAGGAGCATATCCGGCTTTATACCTTTCCTCAATTAATCCCCTTGCTGTATTTCGAGGTGGATTGGGGCAGGGTGCAAAAGGCGCCAATGCAAGGAAGGTACTGGTGACTGCACAGTTTGCAATTTCGATTGCCCTTATTATTGGAACACTGCTCGTATTCTCACAGCTTAATTTTATCCGAAAGACGGATCTTGGTTTCAATAAAAACAGGGTAATATTACTCCAGGGAGTGCGTCAGATTCAGTTAAATTATGAGACTTTTTGTGAAAATCTTCTAAAGTACCCAGAGATTGAATATGTCACTGCAATGGAAGATATACTTGGTGCAAATCATAATACAAGGGGGGTGACTATTGAGGGACTGGCTGAAGACCAGCAATTCTGGTACCCTATGTTTATTGTGCGGCATGATTTTGTTGAGACTTTTAACATAGATGTTGTGGCCGGAAGATCATTTTCCAGGGATATAGCAACGGATACCGCCAATGCAATCATGATCAACGAAACCATGGCAAAGAACATGGGATGGTCACTGGAGGAGGCTATAGGAAAACGTGTGGTTCACGATGGCGACGAGAGGGTCATAGGGGTGTTCAGGGACTTCCATATACTTTCCCTGCATAAGCCCATGAATAATTTTATTTTAGACATGGTCCGCTTCCCGGGATTTGCTGCCGGTCAGACCCGGTACATTGCTGTGAAAGTCAATACAGACAAATACAGGAATGTACTTCCCAAAATAGAGGCAGAATGGAATGCGATTGCGCCAAACCGGCCTTTTGAATATACATTTCTCGAAGATGAGCTAAACGATCTTTACAGGAATGAAGACAAATTCGGTAAGTTATCCATTATGCTCACTATTCTGGCGCTTCTGATTGCATCGCTGGGACTTGTGGGTTTGACTTCCTATGTAGCGCAGCAGCGTACCCGAGAGATCGGAATTCGCAGAGCAATGGGAGCAACCTCCACAAGTGTGGTGTGGCTTTTATCAAATGAATTTATGCGACTCATCCTGATAGCCAACCTTATTGCATGGCCGCTTGCCTACCTGGTGGTTAACAATTGGCTGAACAATTTTACAAAACGAATATCCATCGACCTTAGCCTCTTCCTGTTAGCCGGGATTGCTACTCTGTTGCTGGCCTTAATTATTACGGGATACAGGGCATTAATTGCTGCATCCCGCAATCCTGCAGACACTCTGAGACACGAATAAGGTTCCTTTGCTCTTCTTACTACGGTCGCAAAAAGAACTTTAACTATGATAGAGATTGTCCAGATGATCACTAAGAATCAGCTGAGAACTCAGGAGCAAATTTGTTTAGGTCCTATAAGTTAATTAGAAGTTCAGGCATTAGTTTTCAGCCACGAGATTGCTCCTACTGCACTACTACCTTTCAATAATTGCAAACCGTTAGGGCCAGCTTGTGAGGAATACTGATTTACTGTTAACCTGGTAACAGAATCTTCAGCAGTAATAGGTATAAAATATTTTATTCCAATTTCAGCAAATCGCGGAAAAACATCAGATGCTATATATTCCTGTATTTCAGTGCTAAAGACACCTTTGGCCCTGTGCGAATCTACGATCCAGGCTTTCCCTTCATTTGCTTTTGCATGGTTTATTCCCCGAACCATAACTGCTTGCTTAAATTCTTCTAAAGTAACGAATTAAGTGGTCCAGGTATCAATAATCGCTTTGGTGTCTGAATCCCATTCTACGGTCAATTTGCCCGGGATTTCATAAATTTTTGTTCTCATAATACATTTCCTCCATTGATTGTTTAAAGTTGACAACAAAAATAAAGTTCCGGATATGGAAATTAACCGATGTAATCGCCTGATTTGTAAAAATCCACACCTGTTTTTTTTACGTATTTGTAACTGAATTATCCAGGTGTTTTTACGTGCATTTGAATCCCCAGTGCACAGAATTAGCTTTCACAATCTCAGGTCATTAAAGTGTTTGGACTTCGAATAGGTAAATGTTAGGAGAGACAATTTATACAATAATTAAGATTGAATGTATTCCAGAGTGGTGTAAGATTTTAGTGTAGGATTTTCCTGTAAAATTCGGGTCGCTGTTAGATTGCTGAAATGTAAATAGCAGATAGTCAGTATAGTAAAATGATGGGTTTCTGATAGAAAACTTCAGACAAGTTTTTGACTTGAAGTAGCTTTAAAAGTAGCTTAACTTGACGTTCGGATTATTGAGGGAGTTTCATAATTGCCAAAAGTGGAGAAAAGTACTATCCAAAATATTATATTACTACCACAAAAAGATTTGGAAATTAACACAGTTCAATGTTAGCACTAGGTAATATTAGTCACTTCCAATTGCTTCAGATATTGCACTGTCTATTTCATTTAAATTGAATGGTTTACTAAAATAACGTAAAATCAATCCGGTCTCGAGGGCATTTAGTATTTCTTCAGTAATCTCAAAACCGGTAAGTATAAAAAACTTCTTGTCAGGAAACTTCTCTTTTGCCTTTTTAATAAATTCAATACCATTCATGTTTGGCATTTTCATGTCGCTTATTATAACTAATATATCAGGATTGTCGTTGAGACTGGTGAGCCCAGAAAATCCATCAGGTGCAGTATGAACTTCGTACTTTTCACTGAAATTAATTTCAAAAAGCTTCAGATTTATTGACTCGTCGTCGACATATAATATTTTGAATTTGCTACTCATGTATATTATTCTTATAAGGTAATTTGATGGTTACTTTAGTTCCTGAATTTTTTTCTGATTCAAAATCAATTGTTCCTTTGTGTTCCTTTATTATAGAATAAGTAATTGATAGCCCTAAGCCAGTCCCTTCACCTGGTGCTTTTGTTGTGAAGAATGGGTCCATTATTTGGGAAATATGTTTTTTATCAATGCCACATCCATTATCTGAAATCTGAATTACTATCATTTTATTATCCTTATTTGTAGTAATCACTATTTCTCCGTTATCAACTAATGCATGAATTGCATTAGTCAAAATATTGATAAATACCTGATGCAGTTTTCCAACATTACCTTTTACCTCAATTGTTTCATCAATATATTTTTTTTTGATTACCGTCTTATTCACAACTTTACTATTTAACATTAGCAAGCAGTTATCTATAATTGAATGAATGTTACAATTTTCGTCAAATATGCTATTGACTCTAGAAAACTGATTAAGACCTTTAACTATATTCGAGGTTCTGTCGATACCTGTTTTTATGCTGTTTAGCAAAAATAATATTTGTTGTTCGTCACTGCTGCCTTCTTGTTTAAAATAATTATCTAAACCAACATATGCACCCATTATATAGTTTAACGGATTGTTAATCTCATGCGCAACTCCGGCAGTTAAAATACCTAAAGATGCCATTTTTTCTGATTGAATTAGTTGAGCTTGAGTGTTCTTAAGGTCTTTAAGTGCTTTTTCCAAATCAATGGTTCTTTCTTTTACCAATTCTTCTAAATGGTTCCGATGCTTAATCAATTCTTCCTGGTACTTTCTTTTTTCAGTTATATCACGCCATTGGCTATGAATATATACTTCTTCTTGAAGGGAGATTTTAGTTAATACAATATCAAACCAGATGGGGCTACCGTCTTTTTTCAAATGTATCCATTCAAACCTTGTCTGCCCCATTTCTAAACATTCTGCTAACTGCAATTTAGCAATATCGATTGTTTGACTTCCATCGGGTTGCTGAGATGGAGAAATATCAAGCACTGTTTTACCAATTAATCCTTGTTCAGAATCATATCCCAGAATTTTATATGCCGCTTCGTTAGAGTGTGTGATTCCTGCTTGCAGATCGGGCGAATGTAAAATAACACCATCAGTAGCTTTTGAATAAATGGTTCTAAATCGTTCTTCACTCTCAATCAGTTTTTCTTCATTTTGTTTTACCTCTGTTAGATCTTTCCATATAACGAAAAAATTCTTCCTGTTACTGGCATTAAATCCAAATAAAGAAACTTCAACAGGGAGTTCAGTTCCATCTTTTTTTAGGTGTATCCATTCAAACTGTAGGTCATTTCCTTGCATTGCTGAATGAAATATCTCCGGACCCATCTCCGATGAACGTCTACCATTTGGTTGAAATTTCGGGGAGATAGTTTCATCAACAGGGGTTTTGCCAAGGACATCCTTTTTTGGTCGATTCAATATTTTTAATGCCATTTCATTGCAATCGATAAATACAAATTTGGAATTTAGTATAAGAATTGCAGCATTGGCACTATCAAATAGTCTGCGATATATTTTATTATCTTCTTGCACAATTAGTTTTTATTTGATAATAATACGGGGAAATACCTCCAGGGATCCTTGAAACCACTGTTTACAGTATGATTTTAAGGACGTTAGTGTTTAAATTCAAATACTCCTGGACAGATTTACCTTTAAAGATACGAGATACTTTTTACATTTAATCTGTTGTGCCCTGCCGAAGTATACATCAGCAGGAGTCATATTTTCAAGAGATTCATGGTATCGCTCATTATTGTAGTAATGTACAAAAGAAACAAGCGCTGCACGTAACTCATCAGGAATAAAGTAGTTTTCCGCATCACCACATTCAGCAATCAAATCCAATAAACAAGTGTACGAATATTTGTTGTAAATAATCGAGGAAGAATTTTAATCCTGCCAACAACTTTTTGTAAATATTTTGTTGGTATTAATTAGGGTTTCCTGTCCAAGTCAGGTAAAAATGATTGATTTTTAGCAATAGTTTCTTTGATACTTTTTTTTCAAAAAAATAGTGATGTCAACTCCATTTTATTTGTAATCATTCTACATAACAGCACTCTTTTTCACAT
>DRHS01000113.1 GCA_011053095.1 Bacteroides sp. | reverse complement strand
TGAATATACTTTTAGGTACAATAGACGAAAATCAAATAGCAGGGGACTCTTATTTCAAAGATTAGTTGAACAAGCAGTAACGCATGAACCTGTTGAATATAAACTAATTAAGCGTATGTAACATGTGCATACCCCAGTAACTTTATTAAAAATCCCTGGAAATGGTTAGAAGAATCTGGCAATACATTAAGGCTAGTCTGACGCTAAACAAATTTCGACCATAGAGGAATCAAGTGGTTTGTTTACCATTCGTTTACCATAAAAAAATAAACCCCTGTAAGTTATTATCTTACAAGGGTTTAAATTTAATTAAAGTCGGGGTGAAGAGATTCGAACTCCCGACCCCCTGCTCCCAAAGCAGGTGCGCTAACCGGACTGCGCTACACCCCGTCCTATTTATCGTAGCTTCTGTACATGCCTAAAAGCATTTTCGAAGCCTGTTCGTATTTTTGGTAAAGCTCCTCGTAGAGCTTTGGTTCAATCTGTCCCTGGTCAAAAACCTGCTGCATCAGTGCCACACATTCAAAAATGCCTCCCCTGCTGTTGGTAAGGTAGTGTTTCTTATCTGAAACAGTCATCCTACCGGTTCCCTCGGCCAGGTTTAACACTGAATTCTGAGAGGCCTTTTTCCACTGATCCCTTACTAAAGCATCAATTTTCTTGTCCTCATTCAGGAAAGAAAAGACCCGGTAATTCAGGTCTCTTAAAACCTGGTAAATATCTAACTTTTCAAAATCAAACATTTCAATCGGCTTGCTCTGCACTCTTACAGTTCCGCGGAGAGAGGGGGATTCGAACCCCCGGTACCGGTTTCCCAGTACGCCGGTTTAGCAAACCGGTGGATTCAGCCACTCTCCCACCTCTCCAAGTGTTATGGCTCAATAGCTTTCTCCAAAAAAGCAGGACAAAAGTATAAAAATCAACGAGAAGAACAAAACAATTTACCTGAATTACCCACCTTGTAAATGTTATTCCCATTGTTCCCGGATTTTTATACATTGCTTACATGTAAAATCTGAAATGCTATGAAGTATTTTCCCAGGATCATTCTTGCCACAGCCCTGTTGCTGAGTACAATTCTGCCTTCGAATGCCCAGGATAAAAAGGCTCTGACAGTCACCGATATGATGAAATTCCGTCATATTGAATCCCCTTCCATTTCCAATGACGGGAACTGGGTGGCGCATACATCAAAACCTGATCGTGGAGATCCGGAAGTGTTTATCTATTCTACCGATGGAAAGAAAAAGTATACCATCCCTCAGGGGGAAAAGCCGGTTATCTCCAACGACGGCAAATGGGTGGCCGCAGTGCATCAGGTTCCGGCGGAGGACCTGGTAATCAAGAACCCGGCTAAAGGTGGTATTAGGCCTAAAGCGGGACTGGCATTACTGAACACCTCCACGGGGGAATTGTCCATCTACAAAAATATTCAAGCTTTTACTTTCAGCAACGACAGCAAATGGCTGGTTTATCTTGCCCTGAAGGAGGAGGAAGATGAGTCCGCCACAAAAAACGGGGAGGAGAAGAAAGATCCCCCGAAGACTCTGGGGACTGACCTCTATATGATTTCACTGGAGGACGAATCCTATGAGACCCTTTCATTTGTTACGAAATTTTCTATCGATAGTACATCGGACTACATGGCAATTGCAAGAGTAGATTCCAACGGAGAAGGTAACGGTGTTTATATTGTTGATTTTGGTGGAGATATCACCAATCCATCACAGGTGTACAGTGACAGCAATGCCTGGGCGGATTATTTTAAATGGAACAACCTGGGTGGACAGCTGGCATTCCTAGCCGGGATCATGGATAAAAAACAAAAGCGCACAGATACGGAATTGTTCTTATGGGAGCCAGGAGATGAGAAAGCCGAGGTCATTCTTGACGATGGTGATCTACACGAAGAATGGAAACTCTATAACAAAAACAGGTTGAGGTGGACCCTGGACGGGAAAAGGCTTTTCCTGGGTATCAAGCCCTCATCCGAGATTATAAAACCGGATGAGAAAAAAAATGATTCCGTTTCCAAAGTGTTTGACACTGAAGCCATACTTTCAGACAAGGCAGTGGATGTATGGCACTGGAACGATCCGTTTATTAATTCCCACCAGAAAAAGATGTGGGCACGGGAAAAAGACAGAACCTATATGGCGGTATACAATCTGGAAACTCAACAACTTACATCCCTGGCAGATAAAGAGATGCCTGATCTTCGCTTAACTGACTGCCCCACAACCCTGCTTGGATCCTCCAATCTACCCTATGCAAAAAGAGTGACATGGGATGGGAGGTTTTACGATTATTATCTGGTTAATCTCCAGACGGGTGCGAAGACCCTTGCACTCAGCGGGCAGGAGCATACCGTAAGCCTGTCTCCGGATGGGAAGTTTATGGTTTATTACAGGGCGGGGGACTGGCACCTCATGGAAACAATTACCCTTAAATCAAAGAACCTTACCGGATCCCTCGATGTTTCCTTTGCGGATGAGGACTGGGATTATCCCGAGGATGTACCAGGATATAGGGTAGGAGGGTGGACCGAGGGTTCGGCTTCAGTCCTTATTTATGACAAATACGATATCTGGCAATTCCCGATTATGTCAGGAGAGCCCGTTTGCCTCACCGAAGGGAAAGGCAGAAACGAGAAACTCCAGTTCAGGTTGAAACGGCTCGACGTGCCGGGAGGATCATCCGGATATGGAAGAAGCAGTTCCGGTAGCCAGGAACCTTTGAAAACAGGTGAATCTGTCTTTTTATCTGCCTATCATGATATGAAGAAATATACGGCAGTCTACTCAATGAAGATTGGGATCCCCGGAGTTACCAGGATTTTGGAAGACCCTAAAAAATATACCCTGATCGCCCAGGCTGAAGAGAACGACAGGATTATTTTTTCAAGGGAGTCCTATACAGAATTCCCGGATCTTTGGGTAACAAACAAGTACTTTAAGAAACCCAGAAAACTGTCGGATGCAAATCCCCGGATAGATGAATTTGCCTGGGGTGAGGCAGAACTGGTTGAATGGACAACTGAAGACGGCACTCCTGTACAGGGAATACTTATCAAGCCGGGTAACTACAAAGCCGGGGAGAAATACCCGGTTCTCGTTTATTATTACAGGTTCTTTACAAACCGCATGTACGATTTCAACGAGGTTGTGGTAAACCACAGGCCCTGTTTCCCGTTTTATGCAAGCAATGGCTATGCAGTGTTCCTTCCGGATATTCGTTTCGATATTGGGAACCCCGGGTCTTCTGCTACCAAATGCCTTGTGCCCGGTGTGCAGAAAATAATTGACTTGGGTGTGGCCGATCCCGATGCGATCTGTCTGCATGGACATTCCTGGAGCGGCTACCAGACAGCATTTGTTGTTACGCAGACGGATATGTTTGCATGCGCTATCGCAGGTGCTCCGGTATCAAATATGACATCAGCATATAGTGGTATACGTTGGGAAACGGGACTCGCCCGCCAGTTTCAGTATGAGAAATCACAGAGCCGGATCGGTGCAACTCTTTGGGAGGCGAGGGACAAGTACATTGATAACTCACCTGTATTTTTTGCAGACCGCATCAATACACCACTCCTGATTCAATTCGGTGATGCGGATGGCGCCGTACCCTGGTACCAGGGCATAGAGTTATACCTGGCCATGAGAAGGCTGGAAAAGGATTGTGTATTTCTGCAGTACAGGAAGGAACCCCATCATTTGAAACAATACGCCAATAAACTTGATTATACTCTCAAGTTCAAGGCCTACCTTGATCATTACCTGAAAGGAGAGCCAGCCCCGGAGTGGATTTCAACCGGAGTTCCTTACAAGGGAAAGTAAAAGGCCGCCCCTTACGGAACGGCCTCTATACCTTTTTGATTTTGGGTAAAGTGTATATTTTATTGAATTACTAACCTGTCCCGGTAGATCTTCTCACCACGAATTTCAATGAAGTAAATTCCGGGTGAGAGATCCCTGCGCTCAATGACCACCCTGTTGCTTCTGGTCACTTCGGTCAGAACAGCTTTGCCGGAAAGATCACGTACGAAGACAGAGTATTCAGACATCTGCATATTCGGAAATTCTACAGTTGTTCTTTCGCTGAATGGATTTGGATAGATTTTCAGGCTTCCGGCAATGATTTCTTCCAAACCCACTGTTGATTTGAGTTTGTTGTCGTCAAGGTTTGAAAGGGAATGACTGTATGGTCCGGTTCCCGCCTTAGAACTTCCTGTGGGAGTGCAAGGCTGAGGGCTTTGAACAGCTACCCTGTAAAAATATTTTGCACCCGGAACGGCAAATTCATCAAGCCAGGTCGTGGAACTGCTCGATTTGGCAATTGTATCGAATAATGCTCCACTGGAATCAAACCTGTATATGTAAAAGGTTCCGTAATCGAATCCGTAATAGTAATCCCAATCCAACTGTGGCACATTATATTCAAGGTTACGACTAGTTAACAGGTGCATAGTTTTGTGAGGCTGGCACAGATCAATATCCGATTCCTGTCCATCTGAAGTTAATGCGGTGATCTTGTAAATATTAGCCTGGGCTGCCGGATTCACCATTGTATCTACAAATTCACTTAATGAATTGACCGCTACATTTCCAATCGGATCGTATTCCCCGGCTACAATGCTCTCCCTGTATATATTATAGGATTCAATGGGTGCCGTAGATTTTTTTTCCCATACGACCATGTTCTTGGCTGTGGCAGTGTCAACGGTTACCATGCAGATCTGCGGCGCTAAATACAACTGGACAGTGTCTGATTGTATGATCGCACATGCATTTCTGATCTCACAATGATACCGGCCTTCACTGGATGAATCCGAATCAGCGATCCCTAAATTCGGGTAGGTTTTGCCAGGAATCATTATTCCGTCCTTATACCACTGAAAATGAATTGGTTGTGTTCCTACGCCAGTAGAGGCGATAATGGTTTTTTCACCCTCAACCGCCCAGATGTCCTCCGGCTGGCTTAGAAACTCCGGTGCGGATCTGGCAAGCAGATATGCAGAATTGGATTCAAGCGATCCAAAGGCATTGGATACAATGCATTTATAGTTCCCGTCATCCTCCGAGGAAATGTTATCCAGACGAAGAATGTTTTCGTTTGCACCGGAAATGTCCATACCGTTCTTCTGCCACTGGTAGGAGGATTGAAATCGGACCTGTACCCCCACACTGATGCTGTCACCGGCACATCCAATATAATTATCGGGCTGGTTTCGGATCTCAGGAAGCCCATACTGGCTCTCAATTGCACCAATGTCAATCAAAGAGTCATATATCCTGGGGTTCCCCCTGATATCCTCTTCTTCCAGCAGAGCTGTACCCAACAGGGTCCCATTGTTGATGCAGGGTGAAATGGATTTCAGGTTCCAGTTTGCACCCGTACCATCAAAATCGTTTCCGGGCCCATCCGAAGGCAGTATGAATTGAGGGAGGGAATCTATGATATTTGTATAGGTTCCCGTCAGTTCCTGTCCCACCCAGAAACCTATTCCCCCGGTACCGCCCTGAAGGTTGGTATTCCTGAAATTAATGGTTGCTGTGACCGAGTACATGCCATATTGTTTTCCATCGAATTCCACATCATTCCCATAGAAAACATCGTTAATTGAGGTATGATTTGCGAACGCTGTGTACATTCCTCCACCATTTTTAGCCCAGTTATTGCAAATGGTATTATTCAGCGTCAGAATATCATCCACATACATGCTGTATACGCCTCCCCCGGCATTTCCGGTGTTATTGACAATGACATTATTGACCAGCTGGAAGTTTTCGAAACGCACAAAGATAGCGCCTCCAAAATTACCGGCAGAATTGTTGATAAAATGATTATGATTAATCCTGGCTGCTGTCCTTTCCAGGTAAATTGCACCTCCCCTGTTATCGCTCCTGTTATAAACAAATTCATTGTTTGAAAGTGTCAGCTCGCCACCCGAAGTCCTAATCGCGCCGCCAAAATTATACGCATAATTGTCCCGGAATTCACAGTTGTCAATCGTGAAATCTGAATTCTCAGTCCATACTGCGGGACCTTCACTTCCCCGGTTATTATAGAATTTACACCCGGTTACATCTATGTCTGATAATCTGAGGAAGAGTGCAGCCGGTTCATTGACTGCTGAATTCTCTATGAATGTGCAATTATTCAGGGTAAGTCCGGAAAAATGATTTACATAAACTGCACTATGCTCGAATGCTTCACCATCGAGGCTTTTTACATAGCCGATATTGCAGTAACGCAGCACAGATGGTTCGTTGTCCTCCATTACATTATTAACCTGCTCGTTGTCAAAGAAGATACCCTTCCAGCTTCCGCCGGGTATGGCTTTGTCCCAGTTCCCGGATGTATCCGCCACAGTAAAATAGATTGGATCAGCTGCCGTACCTGCAGCCTTAAGTGTACCTATGACCTGCATTCTAAATCTTCCCTGGAACTTCACCCAGGTACCAGGCAGGATTGTCAGGGTCACGTCATCGTTTATGACCAGGTCTCCTGTGATCCTCACGGTATCTGCCACCCATATGGTATTTGTCTTTATGGTATCCTGTGCTGTAATAGCCGGTATATACACCTCATATGCACCGATGTCTATGATGCTGTGCAGGATCCGTTCGTCACCTGCCAGGTCCTTTTTGGGTATAGGCAGATCCCGAGCTTTCATGCTTCCACTGTTAACACTGGGGGAGGTATCAGCAACGGACCAGATTTTTCCATCCAGTCCCTCAAATCCTGCTCCGGTTCCCCCGCTCACAGAACCGAAATCAGGGTCATCCTCGATCAGTCCGGATACGGTGGGAGTGCCTTCCCCGTAAATACTCGATTCCCCGTTCTCAATTATACAATTCTCTACATGCAACTTGGCGAAATACCCCAGCAACTTAATCTGATTGCCGTCCAGGGAGAAATTATTCCATACGATGTTATTCATGAATACCGGATCCGAATCCCATATCTCAACAGCCCCGGCGATATCCGCTTCATTATGTGCGATCGTATTATTGACAATTTTTTCCGAAGAGAGGTAGCTGGCGATGGCACCGCTGGTAATGTTTGCGGTGTTGTTTACAATAAGGTTCCCGAAAATACCGGGCTCGGATTCCCAGTCAAATATCCCGCCACCCTCATCGGCTGTATTATTGGAGATGAAATTGTTTATGATATTTGGAGATGAGCCTTTAAAGCATGCAATCCCTCCGCCCTGGCTATTTCCAGCACCCGGATTATACCCGGTATTATAAGAGATCGTGTTGTTATGGACTAGTGCGAATGAATTAGACATGTGGATGCCTGATCCTGCAACAGCACTATTGTATTTGATGGTGTTGTTGCGGATAACGGGATTCATCCCCAGGATGCCTATACCTCCTCCTGCGGCCCATTGCTCTGTCACGTTCAGGGTAAGCGTACTGTTGTGCTCAATGGTATTTCCTGTTACTATGGCACCGGAATTGTGGAGGTATATCCCACCACCCCATTCCCAGGCCGTGTTATGGTGAATGTAATTGTCCCTAATAATGATATCGCTATTTGTGTAGGCACGTATTCCCCCGCCCCTGGAATGACATTTGTTATTCCGGATCTCGCAGTTTGATACGACAAGCCTGGAAAAAGACACGGATTCTATTCCTCCGGATGCAAAAATGTCGGTCGGAACACTTTTTGTGAATTCAATGATACAGTGGTCGATCCTTGAAGTGTCGTTGTCAATCATGGCTCCGTCTGCTCCATGCCAGGCTCCATCTGCATTATACCAGTGATTGTTAAACATTATCCCCCACCAGCTGCCTGCCGGGTCGTCCAATATGTAGTAACCCGTTGTATCGGTCATGGTAAAAACAATGGTATCGGTTTCTGTACCGTCCGCAATAAGGGTTCCCATAACATGTAGTCCGAAGTGCCCCGTAAATTCAACACGGGTCCCGGGTTCAATGGTAAGCTTAATACCATCCAGGATCGTGATATTGCTTTCTACCCTGACGATATCTGCGCTCCATATTGCATCTGTTGAGATAGTGTCACTGACAGTGACAACTTCAGCATGAATCAGATTTGGTAGGGTAGTGAGTAATAAACCGAGAATTAAAAATGCGATTGACTTTTTCATGCTGCCGGAGTTTTTGGTTTAATGGGTAAGATACAACATCCTGGACTCAAAATCAATGGATTACATAAGACAATATTATCGGAAGGTACGTAATGCCGGACTTCTAATCCGAACGACAGGATTTTGGTTATTTACGCCGAAGAAAAACTATATTTGGGATTCAATTTTTGAACATGGAACAAGTCAGGAAAGTATTGAGCGATTCACCTTATGCAAGATGGGGTATACTCATTCTGGTAGGATTAATCCTCTCGGTCAACTACTATTTTTACGATGCCTTTTCATCACTTAAGTCTCTTCTAACCAGCGAGCTGGGCTTCAGTAATACCCAATACGGACTTTTTGTTTCATTCTATGCCATTCCGAATACCTTCCTGCTGATGGCGGTTCTTGGTGGCATGATCCTTGACAAACTGGGCATCAGGAGAACCGGTTTCACGTTCATTTTTTTTATGGCATTCGGGGCCGTATTGACTGCCTATGGAACCTCTGGATATTACAGGGCCGGCGGGCTGGGATATGAGATGATGACTTCCTTCCTGCCTCAGTATTCCCCGGAGCTGAAAATGATGTTGGCAGGACGGTTCTTCTACGGCCTGGGTGCTGAAACAAGCATAGTAGTCATAAGCAAAATCCTGGTAAAATGGTTCAAAGGCAAAGATCTCGCGCTGGCTTTTGGACTAAAAATAGGTTTTGGCAGACTCGGAACATTCCTGGCCCTGCGGGTGTCACCCACCCTGGCCCAGGAAGGTGCCCAGCTTTCTACAGCAATATGGTTTGCTGCCATACTGGTTTGCATCGGACTGCTTGCCTTTATTATATATATATTATTTGACCTGAGGATAGACCGGGAGATCAAACAGGGTAGCCTGCTGAAGGAAACCGAGAAATTCGTCATAAAGGACATTGTCGGCATCGTTTCCAACCGTGCCTACATTTATATACTCCTTCTATGCGTGACATTCTATGCAGCAGTTTTCCCATTCGTTGCTTTCGCCCCTGATTTTTTCTTTAATAAATTCGGCATTTCGGCAATAGAAAGCGGGAAGGTAACTTCACTGTTGCCACTGGGCACCATGCTTTTTACCCCACTCTTCGGCTTAATGGTTGACAGGAAAGGCAAGAGTGCCACGGCCATGATCATCGGTGCAGCCGTTCTTCTTTTTGTACACCTGATATTTGCTTTTACACCCCTGAAACCGCATTTTTTCATGATCCTGCTGGGAGTTGCATTCTCTCTTGTTCCGGCAGCAATGTGGCCCTCCATGGTCAAGCTGGTTAAGGAAAAGGAGATCGGAACTGCCTATGGACTGATGTATTCAGTGCAGAACCTCGGATTATGGGGCGTCCCCATCCTTGCCGGCATAATCCTCGACAAGGCCAACCCGGGCAATCCGGAAGTCCTGAACTATACACCGGTCATTATGATGTTCGGGGGACTAAGTCTGCTTGGACTCCTGTTTGGGATACTGCTTAAATGGGAAAACTCCCGCAGGAATTTCGGTGTTGAACTGCCTCTAAACAAAAAGTAATCCAGATGAAATCAAACAATCCCGCATCAATCATTTTTTCATTTGTCTTTATCCTTGCCGTTTTCCTGCTCAACATGACACTTTCGGGCCTGATTTCCGGAAGTGTTCTACTGCTGACCAGGATTCTTCTTGTAGCTGTTTTCGGAGCCGCAATAATAGTTTTTCAAATCCTGAAACAACCAAATGCCAGGCGACTTGCCTTTACTCTTATGATAGTGAACCTGGCTTTTTTTATTGTTTCTTTTTTTACGATCGGTTTCTGGGGACTCAATCTTGAAACTGCAAAAGGGATCGCATTTGCCAAACTAAGTGACAGTGTAATAATCAGCGCGGTCCTTATCCTGGCCTTTCTTGTTGCCGGATATAAGCTTAAAGACATCTATCTCTGCCGCGGAAAACCTGGAGCCGGATTGATCATCGGATTGCTCACCTTTGTACTCATGGGATTCCTGGTAATGAACAATCCCGATCAAACCATGCAGGAAGGCTTTCTTCAGAAAAACATTGCATGGATCCTGATATTTGTGTTCAGTAATGCCTTCATGGAAGAACTTTTATTCAGGGGCATTTTCCTTAAACAATTGAATAATTTTATGAAACCAATATGGTCGATACTACTTACCTCACTGGTATTTGCATCTGCACACCTGCAGGTCACCTACACCCCTGATATTCTGTTTTTTGCGGGGATCACACTGGTCCTCGGAGCGATATGGGGGTTCCTGATGCAGTACACAAAAAGCATCATTGCATCGATGTTTTTTCATGCAGGTGCAGACCTGCTCATCATCGTCCCCATCTACGCCTCTTTTGGAGTACAGGGATAGATTGAGTATCTTTTTTCCCGGAAATCGCAACCAAACCTGATGAAAAAAATCATGAGCAACAGCATATTCTGGCCCACAGTGATCATGTTTCTGATCGCAGCGGCTCTTTTTATCATTGCCACACTACAGGGGGATGGCAGGAACGTCACCGGATTGAAAGCCGCATGGACAATGACCTACCAGATTATCCCCCTCCTGATATTTGCTTTCATAACAGCCGGAATGGTCCAAATCCTGATCCCCAAAGAGGAAATTGCCAAATGGGTGGGGGATGAGTCCGGCTTCCGGGGACTGCTCTTCGGAACCCTTGCAGGATCAATCACACCGGGTGGTCCGTTTATAAGCCTCCCCATAGCAGCCGGTATGCTGAAAGCCGGCGCCGGCATGGGTACAATGGTTGCCTACGTCACTGCATGGTCACTGATCGCAGTTGCCCGCCTGCCGCTGTTTGTAGGGATAATGGGATGGCGCTTTACATGGATACACCTCTTGAGTGTAATTATTTTTCCACCTATTGCGGGACTAATTGCCCAGCAAATTATAAGACTACTCAGATGAAAAAAATTCAAACCGATAAGGCTCCCCTTCCGGCCGGGCATTATTCCCAGGCGGTCGTTCATAATGGGATGGTCTTTGTTTCGGGACAGATTCCAATTGATCCCCTTACGGGGGAAAAGATTACCGGCTCCATAGAGGACCAGACTGCACAGGTTCTTAAAAACCTCACCGCAATCCTCGAGGCTTCCGGCAGTAGTCTCGCACAAGTTCTAAAGGTAACAGTCTATATAACAGACATCTCTCTCTGGGGAAAAGTAAACGAGGTCTATTCCCAGGTGTTCGGTGAGCATAAACCCGCAAGAGCCATTGTTCCCACGCGAGACCTTCACTACGGATTTAAGATTGAGGTTGAAGCCATAGCAGCGGTCTAAGGCCGATCGATGCCGCTGATGAGTTTCAACCTCCCCTGAGGGGTTTCCCCGAAAGGGTTATTTTCTTACTTTTAAGCAATTCTAAAATCAGATATCATGAAGATCATACCATTGGATAAGGTAGAAAAGATGGAAGTCCACATGGACGGGGCGCATAAGGCCTGGAAACAAATGCCACTTTCAAATCGTGACGGGGTGCCGGTTTACTCATACCGTGTTTTCACCGTTGAACCGGGAGGGTATACGCCTTATCACCAGCATCCGTACGAGCATATGAATTATATTATTGAGGGAGACGGTGCACTGGTCAACGAGGCTGGAGATATTAAGGAGCTGAAAAAGGGCGATTTTGCACTGGTCGATCCGGATGAAAAGCACCAGTACAGAAATCTTTCGCCGGATAAGCCCTTTAAGATGATTTGCGGAGTGCCGAAGGAGTTTGAATGAATTCATTAAGAACTAAACACCTTACTCCACTGCATGTAAGGCTGTCGAATTTCCCTTTGCGGTTAGAAATTTCCACCTTGCTGTCTTCCCCGGTCTCGATGGTTAGCAACTTCTCGATATATCTCTCGCGAGCCAAGTAAACTGGTTTGCTATTTTTGCAGATTGTATTGGTTTTGATTTGGATGAAGGAAACTCAGAAAAGAACTGGATTCTTCATCAGGTGAGCAGAAATAAATGTGAGCAGGTATTCTTTAATGCTCCCATCATAGTTGGTGATGATACGTATCATTTCAGCCAGAGACATGATTAAAAAAGAGAGGAGGATATTATAATGAAAAAAGTGAGTAAAATACCTGTTTTAAAAAATGAAGAGGAGGAGCGTACTTTCTGGAGCAAAAATGATTCCTCTGAATATGTAGACTGGGATGTCTCGGAAAAAGTAGCTTTTAGTAATCTGAAACCTACAACGAAAACCATCTCACTACGTCTGCCCGAATATATTATTGATGAACTGAAAGTGCTCGCACACAAGAAAGATGTGCCTTATCAATCGTTGATAAAGATCTTTTTAAAGGACAGGATTGATCAGGAACTACGGCAAGCTCTCTAAGTTTATTCCACGTGCACCGCATCTGGAGGATACCAGCTGCCATGGTGGATGATCTGGTTACGGAATATGAATGGTAGATTCATAAAGTCGATAATGCGATCTTCCCTTGGGAAAAGGCTATGACAATATCGGGGGGTTATGTGGTCGGGTACGATACCGATAAAATCTCTGCCCCGGACCATGTCCAGGATCTCTTTCCCGTCCCGTAGGTGAAACGGAATCCCATGCCTGTAAAGTGCGGTTGCCATTCTGACTGTCTCTACTACCCTTACGATATTGGATCCTGCCAGGGATAAAACCCAGTCCTTTTCCCTGGCAGATAACATAAGGGAAATGTGTGTGGAATTTCCCCCGCGGCAAATCTCCCAGGGGTGTGCTCCTGCCTTTTGGCCGCTATGGTACCATTCCCTGAAGGCCTCCGGGGAATCATGTTCGATCTCCGTTAGTCCACCATGGCGCATATCAGCCATCCTCCTGTACTGCTCCATGGGTGAGAGAAGGATTGGCTCTTTCCGGAAATAGTCATTCGCCTGGTAGCAGATTTCGCAGAAGCGCAGGAATCCGGAGGCTGAAATTTCCGGGATTCCCTGTACTATGTCATATTCTGTTTTCTGTTCAAGAAATTTCTCAAGATCATCCACCAGATCGGGAGGCAATTCCTTATCCGGCCTGACAGTTTCATCATCGACAACCTCCCAGAAGGTAGATCTTAATATCTTTCCGGTCCGTTTCTCACAGGGAAGGTGTTTCCCCAGGAACCTGTTATAGGCTGGGGGATCCTTTCTGATCCGGGTAATCTCTTTTGGGATCTCATCACATAACCAGGAAAGAAAGGTGATCAGTCTGTTATCTGCATTTTGGTAATGCTTTTCTTCCGGATCAGGGGTGTAGTGTAAAACCAGTTTGTGGTCGATGAAGAAAAAACGCTGATCCGTATATTTTGATGTTGCTAAATGATACCACTTTGTCGGATCCGGATACTCATATCGCCATTCCTCTTCGGATTCCTCGAAATCACCATAGTCCTTTAAAGTACCACGCTCTGCCCGTATCCATATCTGGCGCACCTCGTCTTCACCTTCAGGGCGAACGGGACTGATTGCTTCAAACAGATCCGGAAGGGAGGTCTGCATTCCTGGTCCCGCGACCACAGGCCCGCTATGGAAGCGGAACAGGTGCCTGTCAATCCATGGAGCCTTTGCTTTCATTGTCAATCAAACCTCCACTATTCAGGATCAGAGGATGCAATTTCTTGCTTGATAGCATTATTGATATATTGATTTAGAGAGACACCCTTCAGGGCAGCATTGTATGCAGCCATCTTGTGCAGATCAGGTGACAAGCGGATGTTGAGATTTCCTTTGTAAGATTTCTCAATTGGAGTATTTTTTTTGGTGCAATCCTTAATGTGTTCATCAACCATATACTTAAAACCCTCCTCAAGTTCATCCACAGTAGATCCCTCAAAGGATATTAGATCATTAATCCCTTCGACCTTTCCATAAAAAACCCTGTCTTCACTTGCGTAATGTACTGAGCCGATAAAGTCTTTATATTTCATCACATCTTTCATATCAATCCATTTGATTTTAACTCTTTAATTATGAGATCAATCTGATACCTTTTTAAAATATCGCCTGGATGAGGCTTATGCAATTTGATATTATGTTTGGCTCTATTCTAAAAAAGGATAGGTATTTTACATATATCCCACATTAACAATACTTTTGGTGTCCTTTAATGCCGTTTTCCAATTTCTTTTTGTTGGACACCGATAAGTTCTTACGGAATATTTTTTTATGAAATTAGCGTA
>DRHS01000112.1 GCA_011053095.1 Bacteroides sp. | reverse complement strand
CTTTATCTTTACTCTTAGGTTCCATGTTAATTTGATTTTAGTCGATCATAAATTTAACATTTTAAGGAACCTCTCGGAAGAATCAGCTCATCAAAGGCTGATTCTTCCTTTCTAAATTTCAACTAAGTTTGGGACAACATCATGCATATTGGCTCGGCTATCTATTTAGTTATTAAACTATTACTAAATTCACTTTGAATGGATGAATTATCCAGTAACCCCCGGAACAGGAAAGAGCTTTTGAAACATATGATACTTCAGCTTCACAAGGGTGAAGCTCCCCAGGAAGTCAGGAAAAGACTGGTGGAACTCCTTAAAAAAATCCCCTATAACGAGGTGGTGCAGGTTGAGCAGGAATTGATTAATGAAGGCTTGCCGGAGGAAGAGGTATTAAAATTTTGTGACATACACACCCAGGTGCTCGAGGGGCATATTGACCAATCGGGTGCCAGAGAGATCCCTCCCGGACATCCTGTTGATACCTTTAAAAAGGAAAACAGGGAATTACTCAAGATCGTAAATACTCTATCCAGGTTTTATGAAAAGGTAAATAAACCTAAGAATCTTGATCAGGAAACATACCTGATACAGCTAAAGGCCTTCTTTAATAATCTGGCGGACGTTGAAAAACACTACCTGCGCAAGGAAAACCTTCTTTTTCCATACCTGGAAAAATATAATATTACCGGTCCCCCGAAGGTCATGTGGGGCAAACACGATGAAACACGGGAACTGCTGAAAGTTGCACATGAGGGATTGGCGATCAGGGATAAACTCAGCATTGATGAGATGCATACTCTGGTTGAACTTGTGCTGAAACCTGCATCTTCGGCGATATCGGACATGATTATGAAGGAAGAGGAGATTCTTTTACCCATGTGCATGGATAAACTTTCAGATGAGGACTGGTACCAGATCTCCCAGCAAAGCGCCGAAATCGGATTTTGCCTGTACGATCCGGAAATTGAATGGAAGCCTGAGGGTATCGAAGCAATCCCGGTTTCTAAAGCAATGGATGGGATTGTCCAGCTACCCACCGGTAAAGTTTCAGTGCATGAGCTTATTGCAATTTTTAATACCCTGCCTGTAGAACTTACCTTTATTGACAGCCTGGATAAGCTGAGATTCTTTTCGCACGGGAAAAAACCAATCTTCAAGCGAAACAGGGCGGTTATTGGAAGGGACGTCAGGCTGTGTCACCCACCGAAATCTGTAAATATCGTTGAGAAGATTTTGAGTGACTTTAAGAGCGGAAAGCAGGATAAGGCTGCCTTCTGGTTTGAAATGAAAGGCGTATTCGTATTTGTTGAGTATAACGCGCTGCGGGATGATAAAAACAAATACCTGGGGACTCTTGAGGTAGTCCAGGATATCACTGAAATTCGTAATATTGAAGGAGAACAGAGGTTGTTAAGTTATACTGAATAGTAATGGATGAACGAAAGGATCTATTGATCACCCCTAAAACCAAGGTAGGAGAACTGCTAGATGCCTACCCTGAGCTTGAGCCTGTGCTGATGAGCCTGGCACCTGCTTTTAAAAAGCTAAAGAATCCGGTATTGCGAAAAACCATCGGAAAGGTGGCCACCCTGCAGCAGGCAGCCTCACTGGGAGGAATACCTGTAACAGAGATCATCAACACCCTTCGTGCTGAAGTCGGACAGGATATCGCTGATAATATGGAGAGCGATGGGGATATTATTTATGAAAAACCAGGGTGGTTTGAGGAAGAACTGGTAAAGGTTCGTTTTGATGCCACTCCACTGATAAATTCAGGGGAGCATCCCATGAAGGAGGTTTTTGTCCACCTGGGGAAGACCCATAATAATAAAATATTCCTTCTCGTCACGCCTTTTGTCCCAGCTCCCATCATTGAAATGATCACCAAAAAGGGATATGCCCATTACTGCCAGAAAATACATGAGGATGAATTCCATACTTTCTTTAAACACCTCTGACAGGAACATCCTTTTGTTAAACTCAGCGAATTTGTAAAAACCGCTGTAAAATGAAATCACTAATAGCATACATCACCTGTCTGCTTCTTCTGCATGCCACCGGGTATTAACAATATCCGGATCACTTAAGTATACTATGTCGGATTTAGGCGGATACATTACTATATTAAGAATGATCTGATATGGCAGATTGTTAAAAATACATTCTAAATAATTGTGAGTATGAACAACTACCATTAATGCAGGATATGGAAAAGTTACATAACATCTTATAAATAATTATCAGAATAGAAACAAAAAATTCTATAACTTTTATTTCTGAATCATAAGACACTGAACCGAACCAAGTATTTAGCTATCATAAAAGATCAATCAAATATTCTTTAATGAATCTGGAGACCGAGATTCCTTATTGTTTTGATTTACCGACAACTCCACGCCCGGAAATCGG
>DRHS01000111.1 GCA_011053095.1 Bacteroides sp. | reverse complement strand
TTGGAGCACTGGCCGGGAAACCTGTAATGGAGGGCAAAGGACTTCTGTTTAAGATATTTGCAGACGTAGATGTTTTTGATATTGAGGTTAATGAAACGGATGTAGACAAGTTTATATCTCATGTAAAAGCAATTTCACCAACATTCGGGGGGATAAACCTGGAAGATATCAAAGCTCCGGAGTGTTTTGAGATCGAGCAGAAGCTGATAAAAGAACTTGACATACCCGTATTCCATGATGATCAGCATGGTACCGCCATCATTTCCGGGGCGGGACTTATTAATGCCCTTGAACTGATAGGGAAAAAAATCGATGATTTAAGGGTTGTGGTAAATGGAGCAGGAGCATCTGCAATCTCATGCACCAAGCTCTACGTTGCCATGGGAGTAAAGAAGAAGAACGTTATCATGCTTGATAGCAAGGGTGTACTCAGTACAAAACGAACGGATCTGAATAAATACAAAAAAGAGTTTGCGATTGATACCGATATACAAACATTGGAGGATGCTCTGAAAGGAGCGGATGTTTTCCTTGGACTTTCCAAAGCGGATGTCATGACTGCTGATATGCTTAAAACCATGGCAAAGGATCCCATTGTCTTCGCAATGGCCAATCCCAATCCGGAGATTTCATACGAAAAAGCGATGTCCGCAAGGGATGATATCATATTCGCCACCGGAAGGTCAGATTATCCAAACCAGGTAAATAACGTGCTCGGGTTTCCATACATTTTCCGGGGTGCTCTCGATGTGAGGGCAACTGTTATTAACGAGGAAATGAAAATTGCTGCTGTTAAAGCGCTCGCAGACCTTACTAAAGAGGATGTACCGGAAACTGTTAGCATGGCTTACCAGGAAAATAATATTGTTTTCGACAGGAATTACATCATTCCCAAGCCCCTGGATCCAAGACTTATAACCGTTGTTGCCCCTGCTGTAGCCAAAGCTGCTATGGATTCTGGTGTGGCCCGGCAGCCGATTACCAACTGGGAAACTTACAAGGAAAGCCTCAGCCAGCGCCTGGGACTTGACAATAAGTTGATACGTGTAATCAGGTCAAAAGCCAAGAAGGATCCAAAACGGGTAATTTTTGCGGAAGCGGAGGATTACAAAATCCTTAAATCAGCCCAGACAGTTCTGCACCTGGGGATAGCCAAACCAATATTGCTTGGGAATCAGCAAAAGATCTCTAAAATTATCAAGGAAAATAATCTTGATCTCAAGGAGGTACCGATTATTGACCCGGTCAGCGAAAAAGTAGCTGACATGAGGCATGATTTTGCCAGGCTTTTGACAGAAAAAAGGCAGCGAAAGGGATTAACATATGAGGAGGCAACCGAACTAATGTTGCAGAGGAATTATTTTGGCAATATGATGGTGGAAACCGGACAGGCAGATGCCTTCCTGAGCGGGATGACCAGTAAATATTCCGATACCATCCGGCCGGCCCTTCAGATCGTTGGCTCGAATAATCCACAGGAGCATATTGCCGGACTCTTCATACTGATGAGCAAGAAAGGCCCCATCTTCCTGGCCGATACCACCGTAAACATCAGTCCAAGTACAACCACCCTGGTAGATACTACTCTACTGGTAGCAAATGAAGTTCGAAGGTTTAATATTGAACCCAGGATAGCGATGCTTTCCTATTCCAATTTCGGATCCATCCGGGATGGTAGTCCAAGCCGGGCACATGAGGCTGTAGAGATCCTGCACAGGGATTACCCTGACCTCATGGTTGACGGGGAACTTCAGGCAAATTTTGCGATAAATGCAGAACTCCGTATGAAGAAGTTCCCATTTAATAAGCTGCAGGATAAGGATGCAAATACATTTATTTTCCCCAACCTGAGCTCAGGGAACATCTCCTATAAACTTCTCCAGGAACTGGCCGGAATGGAAGTGATAGGGCCCATACTCGTCGGTATAGGTAAGCCCATTCATGTACTCCACCTTGAAAGTTCTGTCCGCGAAATCGTCAACATGACAGCCATCGCTGTCATTGATGCCCAGGTAGGCAGATAACCATTGTGGGTTGGGAATGATTTCACCTGCCCTGCCCCTTTCTAAGGGTACATATTTGGTGTCTCTTCGTATGAGTGATACTGTCTGAGCGCAGCGAGTTGTATTGCGAAGGAGAAGAAATACCAATATTACCCATTTTATCCATTTCCTTACTATATTTAGACTGTTTACCTAAGACACTAACCATGTATGAATTTATCACGGGGGATATCGTCGAAAAGACACCAACCTACATTGTCCTGGAAACAGGGAACATAGGCTATTATATCAATATTTCCCTGTTCACCTACTCACTCCTGCCGGGCCAGAATCCCTGCCAGCTTTTCATTCACCAGATCGTCCGTGAAGATGCTCACATTCTTTTCGGTTTCATCAACCGGGAGGAAAGGGAAGTATTTCGGCAATTGATCTCAGTTTCGGGTGTGGGAGCCAATACGGCAAGACTAATCATGTCTTCACTCGGGCCAAAAGAGATCGAGCATGCCATAAACGAAGCTGATGTTGTAACTCTCCAGGGTATTAAAGGAATTGGGGCAAAATCTGCCCAGCGGATCATCGTTGACCTTAAAGGAAAGATCACAACAGGGGAAAAAACGGATCAAATATTCCCCGAACAGAGCAATACTCTGCGAGATCAAGCGTTATCTGCTTTAGTAAATCTTGGTTTTGCCAGGAAGACCGTTGAAAAAGTCCTTGGTCAGATCCTCAAGGGGGATGATGAGCTTTCCGTGGAAATGCTCATCAAGGAGGCTCTGAAAAAGCTATAGTATTACTAACTACCATCTGCCTGTTTTTGAAGAGGGATTTTAAATACATCACAGTTCCCCTGTTGGTTATTGTTCTTTTTCATGGATTAGCTTCTGTGGGAATAGCACAAACTGACAGCATTGAACTAAGGTTTCCATTCAGGGAAGATCCGGATGCGGTATTTTCTGATGAGGGACTGGCTTCCCCTTTATTTCTAAATAATCCTTCCAATGTTGAATCCGATATTGTATACGATCCCAAAACCAATTCATACATTTTTTCTGAGAAGGTAGGCCGCTTTAATTACCGCCCCACCCAGGTTATGTCATTCGATGAATACAGGAATTATGAAATGTCAAGGGGTAAACAGCAGTATTGGGATCAGCGAAGAACAGGTGATAACCTGGAGACACAGGCCTCCTTTATACCCACGATAAATGTAGGGGGCGAAGCCTTCGACAGAGTATTTGGCACAAATGCGATCAATATCATCCCCCAGGGTTATGCGGAATTGATCTTCGGATTCAACATGTCAAGGATTGACAATCCTACCCTAACTGAAAAACTGCGAAAAACCCCGTCCTTTACCTTCGAAGAGAAGATTCAGATGAATGTTACCGGGACCATCGGTGATAAAATGAAATTGGGTTTTAATTACAATACGGAAGCGACATTTGAATTTGAAAATAAAACCAAGCTTGAATACACCGGTAAGGAAGATGAGATTATTAAGAAAATTGAGGCCGGTGATATTACCCTTCCATTGTCCGGTTCGCTCATCCAGGGAAGCCAGAGTCTGTTCGGTCTGAAAACCGAACTGCAATTCGGCAAGCTCACAATGACCTCTGTTTTCTCTCAGCAAAAGGGTGAGACATCTGTTATTGATGTCCAGGGAGGAGCCCAGGTGAGCGAATACGAGATCAGGGTCGATGAATATGATGCGAACAGGCATTTCTTTATTTCTCATTCATTCAAAGACAATTACGACCGTGCACTTGCAAGTCTTCCGATCATAAATACTGGTGTGAACATTACCAAGATCGAGGTCTGGGTTACCAATAAAACCAGCAACTTTGAAAATTCACGGAATATACTGGCACTTATGGACCTTGCTGAAGCCCAGCGGAATATTTATGGTACAGCTTACTGGTCACAAACACCCGGACAAACAGGCGAGCATCCAAGAAACGAGCTCAATACACAGTACAATGAAATGACAACAACTTATTCAGGAGTACGTGACCTTCGGCAGATTACTGCCCTTTTCGCCCCCCTCCTGCCGGGATTCGCCCCGGGCCAGGATTATGAAAAGATTGAAAATGCCCGAAAGCTTTCATCTCGTGAATTTACCCTTCATACCAAACTTGGTTATATCTCCCTGAACTCTGCACTAAATTCAGATGAGATCCTTGCCGTGGCCTATGAATACACTCTTAACGGAAAAACCTATAAGGTGGGTGAACTCTCTTCGGATGGTGTTGCCGCTCCAAGAACACTTCTTTTGAAATTATTGAAGGGTACCAACCTTACCCCAAATCTGCCTACCTGGGACCTGATGATGAAGAACATCTACTCCATAGGAGCATTCCAGGTCAACCCGGATGAATTCATCCTGGATGTTCTTTACAGTGACGATAAAACAGGTACAACAATTAACTACCTGCCCGAAGGTGACGTTAAAAATCAGATCCTGATCCGGATTTTAAACCTTGACAATCTGAATGACCAGCTTGATCCTGTACCTGACGGCCGGTTCGACTTCATTAGTGGGATAACCATAAATCCAGGCAACGGGAGAGTGATATTCCCTGTACGTGAACCCTTTGGCTCCTACCTTGAAAATAAGATCAATGATCCGGTGATTGCTGAGAAATATGTGTTCAATGAGTTGTACGATTCAACAAAGACTGTGGCATCCCAGATCGCAGAAAAAAATAAATTCATTATTGCCGGTTCATATAAATCCTCCAGCAGTTCTGAGATCATGCTCAATGCCATGAATGTGCCCCAGGGATCAGTTGTTGCCACAGCAGGGGGAAGACAACTTACAGAGAACGTTGATTATACCGTAGATTATGCTGCAGGACGGGTGACAATAATTAACCAGGGACTCCTGGAATCAGGTACACCCATAAGAATCTCTCTTGAGAGTACATCCCTGTTTGCAATTCAAACCAAAACCCTTGTGGGAACCCACCTGGACTATCGTTTCTCCGATGATTTCCGTATGGGTGGTACAATAATGAATCTTACAGAAAGGCCTCTAACACAAAAAGTTAATATTGGTGACGAACCGATTTCAAATACTATCTGGGGACTCGATGGTTCATACCGGACCGAATCGCAGTTCCTCACTACCCTGGTGGATGCCATCCCCCTGATATCCACCAGGGAACCTTCTAATATTACCCTTACCGGGGAATTTGCTCATTTAATCCCGGGCCATTCCAAGGCCATCAAAAAAGAAGGGACAGCGTATATCGATGATTTTGAAGGGAGCCAGACCTCAATCGATATGAAGAACTTCGCTGCCTGGGTATACTCCAGCACCCCGTCTGGCCGGTTCCCGGAAGGAATACTGGTAAACAACCGGGAATATGGTTACAATCGTGCCAAATTCTCGTTCTATGTGATCGATCCACTTTTCCTCAGGAACAATTCCCTCACCCCTCCTCATATTAAAAACGATCCCAATACCCAGTCCAGCCATTTTGTTGAAGAAGTATTTGAAACAGACATATTCCCAAACAAGGAAAATCCCAGTGGTGTTCCCACTAATATCTCTGTACTGAACCTGGCTTTCCGTCCGCAGGAAAGGGGATTGTATAACTATTCACCGGATGTAGATGCAAACGGGAACCTGATTAACCCTCAGCAACGCTGGGGTGGAATCATGAGGGAAATTATGACAAATGATTTTGAGACATCGAATGTGGAATTTATTGAGTTCTGGCTTATGGATCCCTTCGTGGAAGAGCCCGATCATTCTGGTGGTGATCTGCTGTTTAACCTGGGGGATATTTCTGAGGATATTCTCAAAGACTCCCGAAAGGCATTTGAGAACGGGCTGCCACCGAGTGAGGATGTAACCCTGGTTGATACTTCAGTCTGGGGAAGGATACCCCTGGTACAGTCTCTTGTAAATGCGTTTAACAATGACCCTACCTCGCGTGAGTACCAGGATATTGGCCTTGATGGACTGAACGATGATGAGGAAAGGGATTTCTTCAGCGCCTTCCTTGATACAATCAGTTCCCTGCACGGAACCAATTCACTCGCATACCAGATTGCATTGGAAGATCCATCCCAGGATAATTTCCACTATTTCCGTGGAAGCCAATATGACGCCGATGAGGTTGGGATACTGGATCGTTACCGTGATTACAATAATCATCAGGGCAATTCCCCTACATCAGAACAGTCCATTGAAGCTTACCCTACCACCGGATCGACACTGCCGGACGTTGAGGATATAAACAGGGACAATACACTGAATGAAAAAGAATCTTACTATGAATACCGTGTAAGACTGAATCCCGGCAGCCTGAGAGTGGGACAAAATTTCATTACCGATAAAGTCACCAAAACTTCTGATTTTCCCAATGGCACAAAATCCAATGTCGATTGGTACCAATTCAGGATCCCTATCCATTCCTATGAGGATAGAATCGGTCCTATTCAGGATTTCAAGTCCATCCGTTTCATGCGTATGTTCCTGACGGGGTTTGATAACCCGGTTATACTTCGATTTGCATCGCTTGACCTTGTGAGGGGCGAATGGCGCAGGTATCAATTCTCACTGACACAAGGTGGTGAGGATCTGTCAAGTCCGGAACCCTCTGAGGGTATCCTGGATGTATCAGCAGTTAACATCGAAGAGAATGCCGGCAAAATTCCTGTAAACTATGTCCTCCCCCCGGGCATTGACCGGGTAATTGATCCTACAAATCCACAACTCCGGCAGCTGAACGAGCAATCAATTCTTATGAAGGTACAGAACCTGGATGATGGAGATGCAAAAGCAGTTTATAAGAACATCTACCTGGATATCCGACAATATAAAAAGCTCCAGATGGAGGTTCATGCTGAAGCCCTGGAAGATTGCAACATTCTTAATGATGATGACCTGGTGGCATTTATCCGTATTGGTTCTGACTATAAAGACAACTACTATGAATATGAGGTCCCTCTCAAAATTACCGAACCCGGGCGCTATGAGAATGATCTCTACCAAGACCGCCTGATTGTCTGGCCTGATGCGAACCGTTTCGAAATCACACTCGAGATATTCCAGGATGTGAAGCAGGCACGGAATGACCAGATGCGTATATTAAATTCAACTGTATATTATAATACCGTTTTCAGCCTGGTTGATGGAAAGGGGAACAAGGTGAGCGTAAAAGGAAATCCAAATCTCAGCAATGTACGTACCATTATGCTTGGTATCAGGAATCCGAAGGCGGGAAGTAATCCTGTGAATGATGATGGAATGCCCAAATGCGGGGAGATCTGGTTAAACGAACTGAGGCTAACACACTTCAACCAGGAGGGAGGATGGGCTGCAACCGGCCGTATGACCACTAAACTCGCTGACCTGGGAACAGTAACCATTGCTGGTAATACCAGTACACCCGGGTTTGGAAGTATAGAGAAAAAGGTAAATGAACGATCCAAGGAACAGGTCCTTCAATACGACATTTCCTCAAATATTGAATTGGGGAAATTCTTTCCGGAAAAATCAGGTGTAACCATTCCAATGTTCATTGGTTATTCAGAATCAAGGATTAATCCACAGTACAACCCTCTTGATCAGGATATACCCCTTAAATCAGCCCTGCGAAACGCTGAAACCAAAGAAGAAAAAGCAGAAATAAAGAAAACAGCCCAGGATTTCACCCGGCGAAAAAGCATCAACTTCACCAATGTCAGAAAACAGAAGTTGCAGGGAACGCCAAGGGTTTATGACCTGGCAAACTGGACAGCTTCCTACTCACACAGTGAGACCTTCCTTCGAAACATAAAAACAGAATACAACATACAGAAACGACAGAGGGGTGCTCTTAATTATAATTTCAATACTCGCCCCAAAAATGTTGCTCCCTTTGCCAAGGCAAATATTTTCACCTCTCCTTCCCTGAGGCTGCTAAAAGATTTTAATTTTTATTTCTACCCGTCCAGGTTTTCCTTCCGTACAGACCTGAACCGGAATTACGCGGAAAGTAAACTTCGCAACCTGGCAAATCCGGGAGTCCTTATTGATACTATTGTAAGTAAAAAATTCATCTGGAACCGGTACTATGATTTGAAATTTGACCTTACCCGTTCGCTGAAGCTGGATTTTAGCGCAACCAATACCTCGAGAATCGATGAACCATACGGGGTCTACAACAAGGATCAAAGTGACTATGAACAAAAAAGAGATTCGCTCTGGAGTGAGATTCTGAGCTTTGGCAGGAATGTGCGCTATATGCATAACCTGAATGCCTCCTATTCAGTTCCAATAAATAAGATCCCGCTTCTTAACTGGATCACTTTAAATGCCAGGTATGGAGCAACCTACCAATGGGATGTGGGTCCACTGACAGCGGACACGATTAACCTGGGTAATGTGATAAAGAACTCCAATAATTTCCAGTTGAATGGACAGTTGAATATGACCAACCTCTATAACAAGGTTCCCTATTTAAAGGATGTCAATAATAAATTCCGGAACGGATTCAGGCAGCCCTCCACAGAAACAAGAACAAAAGAAAAAATATATGAGCAGGAGGGAATCACTCTCAGGGCAGGAAGATCACGTAATATAAACCACAATCTGAAAACTGAGGTTATTGTGGCAATCTTCCTGGATGAAACCGGAAAGGAAATAGAAGGAGAACTTGAAATCGCAAGTGCGAACCGTATAACCTTTACCGTCCCTGAAGATTACAGGCGTGTGCGCGTAGAGGTTGTGGGGACGGTAGACAAAGGGGAAAGTCCACTGATAATAATTGCTGATTATACAAGCCGGTTGTTGATGAGTGTAAGGAATATTTCCATATCCTATAATCAGAGTAACGGTTCGATGTTGCCGGGCTACAGACCATCCACATCTATAATGGGAATGCAGAACTACCAGGGAAGCCTGGCCCCGGGATGGCCTTTTATTCTGGGCTGGCAGGATGAAAACTTCCCCTTGCAGGCAATAGACAACAACTGGCTTTCATCTGATCCCATGATCAACACTCCATTTACCATGAACCACTCCAATACTTTTAATATACGGAGTACCGTGGAGCCTCTCCCGGGATTCAGGATTGACCTGACTGCCAACAGGAATTATTCTGAAAACGTAAACGAATACTACGTTGCAGATATCTACGGCAACTACCCTGACAGTACAAGAAGCAGGCAGGTTACCGGAAATTTCTCAATGTCTACAATAACGCTTGGAACTGCTTTCGAGAAGGTTTACAGTGATGATAATTTTGCCTCTGAAACCTTCAATAAATTCAAGGATGAATACAGGTTGGTAATTTCTGATCGCCTTGGACAGGAACGGGATTACGGAGGTGACAGCTACTTCCCTGCTAATGATACAAGCTTGTTTTCGAATGGATATGGAGCCAATGCTCAGTCAGTCCTGATCCCTGCTTTCATCGCAGCCTATACAAAGAGTGATGTTAACAGGATAAGCCTGGCTTCTCTGCCGGGACTGCGGGAAATGAGACCCAACTGGAGGGTCACCTTTGACGGGTTGTCCAAGATCGAGTTCTTTCAAAAATACTTCCGTTCAATTAATGTAAACCATTCCTACCGGTCTTCCTACAATGTCGGAAGCTTCGTTTCCAATCCCTACTACAGTGTTAATGATGATGGATATGTAGATCTTGATGCACTTGATTACAACAATAATTTCCTGAATGAGAGGGACATTGGCTCCGTCTCCATCAGCGAACAATTCAGTCCCCTGATCAGCTTAGACATGAACTGGGTAAACAGCCTTACCACCAGGTTTGAGCTTAAGAAGTCCCGTTCCCTCGCATTTAGCCTGGCCAATAATCAGTTATCAGAGATCTCAAGTAATGAGGTTGTGTTCGGGGCCGGGTACAGATTTAGTGAACTTCCCCTGATTTTCAACCTTCCCGGCGGTACTCAGACATCCATGACAAGCGATCTGAATGTCCGGGCAGATGTTTCCATCAGGGATAACCGTACCATTCTCCGGAAGCTGGAAGAGGATGTTGACCAGATCACTGCCGGTCAACGTGTTGTAAAAATCAATATGAATTTTGATTACGTTTTAAGCGACCGTTTCAATTTGCGTCTGTTCTTCGACAGAATTGTAAACAAGCCTTTTGTATCACTATCCTATCCCACTGCAAATACCAATATAGGATTCAGTATCAGGTTTACACTGGCACAGTAAAATTCCAAAAAATTATATAAATTTATGTGCTTAAACCTGAATCTGTAAAATAACTAAATCATGAACGTACCCGAGAATTGTAAATACACTGACAAGCACGAATGGGTTCGTGTCGAAGGTGATGAAGCTTTCATAGGAATCACCGACTATGCCCAGGGAGAACTGGGAGATATTGTATATATTGAAATCGAAACAGCAGGTGAGAAGCTGGGAAAAGGAGAAACGTTCGGAACCATTGAAGCGGTCAAGACAGTATCTGACATGTTCATGCCGATTTCAGGCGAAGTACTGGAATTCAACACAAGTCTTGAAGAGGATGCAGAAATAGTTAACAAAGATCCCTATGGGGAGGGATGGTTGATTCGGATCAGCATCGACAACCCTTCCGACCTGGACGAACTGCTCACCCCGGAACAATACAAGGAACTGATTTCAGCATAAATATTAGAGCACACAGGGTTTTCCCCTGATCGAGATCTACTGATCGAAATGGCATAATAAGTTAAGAATCAGAACAAAGTAAGAGTATTAACATATTCTGCTATTTTCGTTTTGAAGCTTTCAGCATGGGTATAAATTCCACAATGACCCGCTGCCTCGATCTGAATAATTCCATCCTCAAACAACCTGAGATTAAGTCCTTCAATGTATTCTGTATTTATAAAGGGATCTTCAGCCCCGTTAATGATAGCAGGTATAATTCCAAGGTTTTGGATAAATTCCACCTCATTTACCCATTCGCAGGTCATTAGATCATTCAGAAGGGTCGACCTGAATTCTCCGTCAGTATTCATTATCATTTGAGCCAGAATAGAGGTGATTTCGGGGCTGTATGCTTCTGCAAGAGATCTGGCCTCTGCTTGACTCAGATCTGATTTATAAGCCAGTCCTATTTGAGGATGAGGATTGAATCCTTTTTGCATGTCCTCTCTGCTACCCAGGGGTGGAGTACCACTGATAATTAATCCTTTCAGAACCGATTTCTGCCTGTGGGCCAGCCTGATACCAATGTGGCCTCCCAGGGAATGCCCGATAATAATTAGTGATTGAACATTCAAACCAATCGTGAATTCCTCCAGAATATTTACCAGACTGTTAATGGTATAGTTCTCAACATCAAGGCTGCCCGTTTTCCCATGACCCGGGAGATCCGGTGCCAGCAGCCTGAAATTCTGAAAGTAATTCATTTCCAGAAGGGGATTAAAAATCCCGCAATCAATAGAGTTCCCATGGATAAAAAGAATGCAATGTTCTTCATCCTTATTTTCATTGTCAAAATACCACAATGGGGATGCTGTCAAATCAACTTTTGCCATATTAAAGGATTTTAATATTGAAATACTCAAAAATGACTAATGAACCCCAACAAAAGAATTATTGCAATGGGACTATTTGATGGATTTCCCGGGCTGGAGTTATCAGAGTTTTTTCATGACCTCAATCTCCAGGTAGGCTTCGATATTGTCGCCGACCTTAATGTCGTTGAAGTTGGCAATGTTCAATCCGCATTCATACCCGTTTGCCACTTCCCTGACATCTTCCTTGAATCGTTTAAGTGAACCCAATTCACCGTCGTATACAACAATACCGTCACGTATCACCCGAATACGGGAATTCCGGTTGATCTTACCTTCTTTGACCATGCAACCTGCAACGGTTCCAACTTTCGTGATCTTAAAGATTTCACGTATCTCCACGGTGGCAATAATCTCTTCCTTGATCTCAGGTGAAAGCATGCCCTCCATTGCGGCTTTAACTTCTTCTATCGCATCGTAAATGACAGAATAAAGTCTGATATCAATTTCCTCTTTTTCGGCAAGTTTACGTGCACTCAACGATGGCCTTACCTGGAATCCGACGATAATGGCGTTGGAAGCGGCAGCAAGCATAATATCAGCATCTTTTATCTCGCCTACAGCCTTATGTATGATATTAACCTGAATTTCCTCGGTCGAAAGCTTTATCAGTGAATCGCTAAGCGCCTCAATGGAACCATCCACATCACCTTTTACAATAATGTTAAGCTCCTGGAAATTACCGATGGCAATCCGTCTTCCAATCTCATCAAGTGTAATATGTTTCTGGGTTCGCTGATCCTGTTCACGCTGCAGTTGTTCACGCTTATTTGCTATCTCCCTGGCTTCCTTATCACTTTCCATAACATTGAACCGATCGCCGGCCTGTGCAGCTCCATTGAGTCCAAGTATCAGAACCGGGGTAGCTGGACTGGCCTTTTCAATTTTCTTTCCCCTTTCGTTATACATGGCCTTGACATGTCCGTAATAGGACCCTGCAAGCATCACATCTCCAAGCTCGAGTGTTCCGTTTTCAACAAGGATGGTAGTCACATAACCCCGTCCCTTATCAAGGGTTGATTCAATAACTGATCCGCTGGCGGTTCTGTAAGGATTGGCTTTAAGTTCCAATAATTCAGCTTCGAGCAGTACCTTTTCAAGCAGCTCCATTATGTTAATCCCATTCTTTGCCGAGATCTCCTGTGACTGGTACTTGCCACCCCAGTCCTCCACAAGGAGGTTCATATTAGCAAGCGCTTCCTTGATTTTTTCCGGATTGGCAGAAGGTTTATCAATTTTATTAATTGCAAATACAATCGGAACACCTGCAGCCTGGGCATGATTGATGGCCTCAACGGTCTGTGGCATGACACCATCATCCGCAGCAACCACAATAATAACCACATCCGTGGCCTGGGCACCGCGGGCTCTCATGGCAGTAAAAGCCTCGTGACCTGGAGTATCCAGAAATGTGATATATCTTCCATCGTCAAGGCTGACACTATAAGCCCCGATATGCTGTGTAATTCCTCCGGCTTCTCCGGCTACAACATTAGCACTTCGCACATAGTCAAGAAGTTTGGTTTTTCCATGGTCAACATGGCCCATAACTGTAACAATGGGTGGACGGGATTCAAGTTCCTCGGGGTCATCCTCCTCCTCTGCGATAGCTTCCTGTACTTCCACACTGATGAATTCAACTGTATAGTTAAACTCATCTGCAACAAGTGCAAGAGTCTCGGCATCAAGACGCTGGTTAATTGATACAAACAGTCCAAGTTCCATGCATTTGGCAATGATTTCAGTAGCTGAAACATCCATCATAGAGGCAAGTTCCTGGACTGTAACAAACTCTGTTACCTTGATCTGGTTCTTGCCTTCTTCCTGCTTAATAGCTTCTTCCTGGATCTTCTGGGATACAGCATCCCTTTTCTCACGCCTGTATTTAGCTGCCTTGGACTTTCCCCTGTCGGTGAGACGGGCAAGTGTCTCCTTTACCTGCTTCTGTACATCTTCCTCGCTGACTTCTGGTTTAAGTGGTCTTCTTCTTTTCTTTGAAGCAATCTGTTTCTTCTGTACCCTCCCCTTATCTTGACCTGATTTGGCCGTTTTTTTCTCACCCAGATCGACTCTACGCTCAGGGTCCTTTCTGATCCGCTTGCGTTTTTTCTTTGAATCCTTGTCAGAATCTTTCTTTTCTTCGACCGGCAAATCAATTTTACCAACTACTGAAGGTCCATTAAGCTTTTCAATCCTGGTCTTTATGAAGTTCTCGTCTTCTTTTGCTTTCTTCGGTGGCTGTTTGGTCTCAACCACTTCTTCTACTTCCTCCTTCTGAATTTCTGCAGGCTTTTTATCCTCGGTATCGGTTTTGCTCTTCTCAGCCGGCTTTTCTGGTTTAGTCTTTTCCGTTTTCTTGGCTTCAGTATCAATGGCTTCGTTTTTCTCTTCTTTCTTTACCGTTTCTTCCTTTGCTACTGTCTTTGCCTCTTTGGCAGGTGGTTTTTCTTCAGCCTCTTTGGGTTCCTCTTTTTTCTTCTTCGGTTTCCCTCCTATGGCATCCAGATCAACCTTTCCGACTACTTTTATCTCCACCTCCTCTATTGCAAGGTCAATCTTACCTGAGGCAGAGGAATCCTTAATGAAAACCTCCTCTTCTGCCTCCTCCTGTGACGGTCTTTTCTGGTCAATATCATGAATAGAGATGGTATCTTTCTTCTCCCTGAGGTTATTAAGATTCAGCAGGTCTGATTCCTTTTTGTAATTGATATCAGAACTGTATTCTTGAATAAGTCTCTCGTATATTTCCTCAGTCACCTTGGTATTGGGATTTGGATCCACATCATAGCCCTTCTTGTTCAGAAATTCCACAATCGTGGAAATCCCGACATTAAACTCCCTTGCAATTTTACTCAGCCTTGTCCCTTTACCTGCCATACGCTTTAAATAATCTGCTAATATAGTATTATTAAGATAATTTATTCAAATTCCGCATTCAATACTTTGACCACTTCCTGGATGGTTTCTTCCTCAAGATCAGTTCGTTTGACAAGATCTTCAATGCTGAGGTCAAGAACACTTTTGGCTGTATCACAACCAATCGATTTCAGTTCATCAATGACCCAGCTTTCGATCTCATCTGCAAATTCTTCAAGATTAACATCTTCCTCATCCTCTTGAATTCCTTCCCTGTAAACATCTATTTCATAACCGGTTAATTGGCTTGCCAGACGAATATTGAGTCCCCCTTTACCGATCGCAAGTGAGACCTCATTTGGCTGAAGGTATACCTCAGCTTCAGTGTTCTCTTCTTTGAGCTTGATGGAACTTATTTTCGCCGGACTCAGTGCCCTCTGTATGAACAATTGTACATTGTTGGTGAAATTGATCACATCAATATTTTCATTCTTCAGCTCTCTTACAATACCGTGGATCCGGGAACCTTTCATTCCAACACATGCACCAACAGGATCAATACGTTCATCATAGGATTCAACAGCCACTTTGGCCCTTTCACCCGGAACACGAACAATCTTTTTAATGGTAATAAGTCCATCAAAAATCTCAGGCACCTCCAGTTCAAACAGTCGCTCAAGGAATACCGGCGAGGTCCTGGAGAGGACAATAAGCGGATTATTATTTTTCATCTCCACCTTGATAACCACCGCACGTATTGTATCACCCTTGCGGAAATAATCGGAAGGTATCTGTTCTGATTTCGGAAGGATAAGTTCGTTCCCTTCATCATCCAGAACTAGTATTTCCCTTTTCCAAACCTGGTAAATCTCTCCTGTGACAATCTCACCAATTCGGTCCTTATACTTTGCATATAGATTATTCTTCTCAAGATCCAGGATCCTGGAAGTCAGATTCTGCCGCAGAGAAAGGATGGCTCTCCTTCCAAAATCAGCAAGTTTTACTTCGTCGGTAACTTCTTCACCAACCTCATAATCTTCATCAATCTTTTTGGCTTCGGACAGGCCAATCTGCAGATTCGCATCTTCGATCTCCTTATCCTCTACAACTTCCCTGTTCCTCCAGATCTCGAAATCGCCCTTATCAATATTGATAATTATGTCGAAATTCTCATCCGATCCATAGTTTTTAATCATCAATCCCCTAAAAACATCCTCAAGCACCGTCATCATCGTTGCCCGGTCGATATTCTTTAGCTCCTTAAATTCTGAAAAAGTGTCAATTAAATTAAGAGATTCCATTTTCTTTATCTTGTTTATATTTGTTTTTTAAAACTGGATATGAATCCTGGTCGATTTTATTTCTTCAAAAAGGTGTTTCTGCTTTTCAGGATCAACTCCTTTTTTTCCGGAAGCTATCTCCACAAGAATACCAGCCTCATCTGTTTCTTTCAAGATTCCCAGGATTTTGGAATTATCTTCGAATTGCACTGATACCATTTTACCGATACTTTTCTCATATTGCTGAGGTACCTTTAAAGGAGCATCCAGTCCGGGAGAGGAAACTTCGAGTGCAAAATCCTCCTGCTCACGATCGAGTCTGGCTTCCAGTGCCCGGCTTACCTTCACACAATCATCTATGGAAATCCCTTCTTTCCTGTCAACATGTACCAGTATCCTTTTGTTGTTGTCAACTTTAACATCAACAAGGAATATCCCGGTTCCTGCGAGAATTTCGCTCAAATGAGCTTCTATATTTCCCTTTTCAATCATGCCAATTCAATAAAATAGGGGACTCTCGTCCCCTTCACTATCCTGATATCTGGCCGCAAAAATAGTAAAAAACAATCATTTACCAAAATCCTAAATCACTATATCCTCATGGTAGTCAGCTTAATTGTAAAATCTGATAACCGGTGGCATTAGTTAAACCGGCACTTCAGGTGCCTTGTTTAACAATGCCGCCGGTATCAAATCAGATTTTCCAGTCAGGGTTTTATTACAACAGGGATAATGATTATATTAACATGGATTTGGAATATGCTATGTGTGCCGCGCCTACCAATAAAAATAAGATCATCAATGACCCGGTATACGGATTTATTGAAATATCCTCCGGAGAACTGTTCGACATTGTTGAACACCCCTATTTTCAGAGGCTGCGAAGGATCAAGCAACTGGGACTTACAAACTTCGTTTATCCGGGTGCAACACATACCCGTTTTCAGCATGCCCTGGGCTCATACCATCTTATGGGAATGGCCATACAGGTATTGCGCAGCAAAGGCACAGAGATAAGTAAGGAGGAAGAAGAGGCAGCACTCACTGCAATCCTCCTTCATGATATAGGTCACGGTCCATTTTCACATGCCCTTGAGAAAAGCATAATTGAAGATCTTCATCACGAGGAACTTTCACTGTTGTTCATGCGAGCATTGAATAAGGAGCATAAGGGGAAGCTGGATCTGGCAATTGAAATTTTTACAGGACGATATGAGAAAAAATTCCTGCATCAGCTCATCGATGGTCAGCTGGATATGGATAGGCTGGACTACTTGAAAAGGGACAGCTTTTTTACCGGGGTTACCGAAGGAGTTATAGGATCTGACAGGATCGTACGAATGCTGAATGTAGTTGACGATAACCTCGTTGTGGATCACAAAGGGATCTATTCCATTGAGAAATTCCTGATCGCCAGAAGATTTATGTACTGGCAGGTGTACCTGCACAAGACTGTCCTTTCCTCAGAAATTCTTCTTCTGAACATCCTGAAAAGAGCCAAACAACTGGCACTGAGTGGTACTGAATTGTTCTCGACACCGGCTCTGGGCCGTTTACTTTACAAGCCATTGTCACGGAAGGATTTTTACAGCAAGGATACAAGGCATCCCGATAAATCAATAATTACACCTGAAATTCAAAATAATATCAACGATTTTGCAAGCCTTGATGACAATGATATTATAGCTTCGGTCAAGGTTTGGTCAGAACATCCTGATACAGTGCTTTCCCTGCTGAGCGGAAGCCTGGTAAACCGCTCTCTTTACAGGATCGAAATACAAAACGAGGAATTTGACCCGGAATATATTGCGAGAATAAAAGGAGATGTCAGGGATCTCTACAAAATAAATGACAGGGACATTGAGTTTCTTGTTAATGATGGTTCGGTAAGCAATAATGCATACAGTTCAAAGGATGAACAAATCCAGATTCTTTATCAGGGCGGACTGCTGAAAAATGTTACTGATGCATCTGATATGCTTGATGTTACGGTATTATCAAAAACTGTAAAAAAATACTTTCTTTGTTATCCGAAAGATGCCTTTGGAAGTAGCCCTAAATAATTACTTTTGTGTCCAAAATTATAACCCATGGAATTTACTGCCCAGCAAATTGCCGCTTTTCTGAAAGGACGTATTGAAGGTGACGAAAATGTAAGCGTAAACAATGTTGCAAAGATTGAGGAAGGAAAGCCAGGGAGCCTGGCATTTCTGGCAAATCCAAAATATCAGAAATACATATATGATACCGAGGCTTCAATTGTTTTGATAAATGAGGACCTGGAACTTGAAAAAGAGGTCAATACCACACTGATCAGGGTAAAAGATGCTTATGAAGCCTTCGCAAACCTGCTGAATCTTTACGAGCAGTCTCAGCCAAAAAAGACCGGGATAAGTGCAAATTCTGCTATTGACTCAACTGCAACGATCGGTAAAGATCTTTATGCGGGGGACTTTGTCTCCATTGGAGAACATACATCTCTGGGAGACAATGTTCAACTCTACGCACAGGTATACATCGGAGATAATGTCAGAATAGGGAACAATGTAATTCTTCATCCAGGAGTGAAGGTACTAAAGGACTGTATAATCGGCGATAACTGCATTATCCATTCTGGCACGGTTATCGGTTCAGACGGATTTGGATTTGCACTTGAGGCGGGAGCTGAATCAAGAAAAAAAGTACCACAAATTGGAAATGTGATCATAGGCAATGATGTTGAAATTGGTTCTAATGTAAGTGTTGACAGGGCAACGATGGGCTCCACCAGAATCGGGAACGGCGTAAAAATGGACAATCTTATCCAGATTGCACATAATGTGGAAATCGGAGACAATTCACTGGTTATAGCACAGGCAGGTATAGCCGGCTCAACCAAGATCGGTAAAAATGTTATTATTGCAGGACAGGTGGCAATTGCCGGACACCTCACAATTGGTGATGGAGCCATGATAGGAGCTCAGGCAGGTATTAATCATAGCCTGAAAGAAAAAGAGATGGTGCTCGGATCCCCTGCATTTGATATACGTATATACAAGAGAGCCGCAGCCATTTTCAAAAAGCTCCCCGAATTATACCAGCAGATCAACCAGATGCAGCGGGACATTGATGAAACAAAAAAGTCCGGGTAAATACAGGCACGTCGTATAGCAGTTTAAGATTTACTTAATTTTTGTATATTTCAAAACCAATTTTTTCATGCAACAGAGGGGAATATGACTGAAAACCAGAAAACTATTAAGAAATCCATAAGCTTCAATGGCCGGGGACTACACACCGGCGTTGAAGTCAAACTCACCCTTGCTCCAGCACCTGAAAATCATGGCTACCAATTCGTCCGTACAGACCTTAATGACCGTCCGGTAATCAGAGCAATTGCAGAAAATGTCGCTGAGACCAGTCGTGGAACTACCCTTGAGGAAAAAGGAGTAAAGGTCTCTACCATAGAACATGTACTTGCTGCCTGTGTCGGTGGTGGAATTGATAATATCCTGATCGAACTTAACGGACCGGAGGCGCCCATTCTGGACGGAAGTTCTAAGGAATATTCAGAAGCCATCATCAAAACCGGCCTCATAAACCAGGAAGCCCCAAGAAATGTATTCAAGATTGAAGAAAAAATAGAATACAAGGATGAAGAACATGGCATAGAATTGATAGCATACCCGGACGACAAGTTCAGTATTGATGTAAAAATTGACTATAATTCAAAAGTTCTGGGATTCCAGTATGCAAACCTGGATAACCTGAAAGACTTTAATACAGAGATTGCACCTTCCCGCACTTTTGTCTTCCTGCACGAACTTGAATTCCTTTTGAAAAACAACCTCATAAAAGGAGGAGATGTCGATAATGCCATTGTGATTATTGACAGGAAAGTGTCACAGGATGAGCTTGACCGGCTCGCTACACTATTTAACAAACCAAAAGTTAAGGTTCAGCCCGAAGGCATTTTGAACAACGTTGATCTGAACTTCAGTAACGAACCTGCCAGACATAAACTGCTTGACATCCTCGGAGATCTGGCACTTGTCGGGCAACCTATCCAGGGAAAGATTATTGCCACCCGTCCCGGACACTATGCAAATAACCAGTTTGCCCGCCTTATCAGAAGCAAGGCAAAAAAAGACAAGCTGAAAAAAAAAGCGCCTAAATACGATCTCAACTCTCCGGTCCTTGATATAAACGAAATAAAGAAAATCCTTCCACACAGGTATCCTTTTCTGTTTGTAGATAAGGTCCTTCATCGTGACGAGAAAACAGTTGTAGGAGTAAAAAATGTGACCTCGAATGAGCCTTTCTTTCAGGGTCATTTTCCACAGGAACCCGTAATGCCAGGGGTGCTACAGGTAGAGGCCATGGCCCAGGTTGGCGGAATACTTGTTCTGAATACAGTTCCGGATCCGGAACACTATGCAACCTATTTCCTCAAAATTGATAATGTAAAATTCAAGAGAAAAGTCCTTCCTGGTGATACTCTTGTCATTAAAGCAGACCTGCTGGAGCCTATCCGCAGGGGAATTGCCCATATGTTTGCCCAGGTATTTGTAGGCGACAATGTTGTTTCCGAGGGAGAACTGACAGCCCAGATCGTAAAAGAATATGAATAAAATGAACCAGGCAACCGCAAATATTCATCCCGGTGCAAGAATCGCAGACGGTGTGACTATTGAACCTTTTGCAACTATTTACGAGGATGTTGAGATCGGAGAAGGTTCATGGATAGGACCCAACGCAGTGATTATGGATGGAGCCAGGATCGGTAAAAACTGCCAGGTTTTCCCGGGTGCGGTGATATCCGCAATACCTCAGGACCTTAAATATGAGGGTGAAAAAACCACGGTCGAGATCGGAGACAATACAACCATACGGGAGTGTGTGACCATTAATAAGGGTACCAAGGCAAGAGGAGTTACCAGCATTGGGAATAATTGCCTGCTCATGGCTTATTCACATATAGCACATGATTGTAATCTGGGCAACGGTGTTATCATTGTAAATAGTTGTGCCATTGCCGGTGAAGTTGAAATAGATGATTTTGCAATTGTCAGTGCAATGTCAATGATCCACCAGTTTTGCCGAATTGGTAAACATGCAATGTTACAGGGAGGTGCCCGAGTCGGACAAGATATTCCTCCTTATGTTATGGTCGGAAGAATACCTCTTGTTTATCAGGGACTTAATTCCATTGGACTGAGAAGAAGGGGATTTCCTCCCGAGAAGGTCAATGAAATCCAGGAAATATACCGGGTAATCTACAATAGTGGGAAGAATAATTCACAGGCATACGAACACATCGACAAAAATTTTCCCTCCACCCCTGATAGAGACGAGATCCTTGCATTTATGAAAGCATCGAAAAGGGGAATTATAAAAGGACCTAACAGTCCTACCGTGGAATAACCTGCCAACAACTTGATAATTTTCTCTGTTCTTCCTTCAATATTAACTTGGAATTTGCACTACCCCATGGCATTCCATCCCTGTGCCTGAAGTTCTATCTCGGAACCCTGTGTGGCAACGAATTTTGTTCCTTCATCTGCCTCAGTGATATGGCCGATAATCGAAATCCCTTCGATCTTCTGTATCAAATCGTGGGATTTCAGGGGAACTGTAAACAACAATTCATAATCCTCTCCCCCGTTAAGGGCACATATAAAGGGTTCAATGTTCATCTCTGTGGCAGCTTCAATCGTCTCTTGGTCGAGTGGGATCTTATCCTGAAAGATCCGGCATCCCATTCCGCTCTGTCGGCAGATATGAAGAAGATCGGATGAGAGGCCATCCGATATATCAATCATTGAATTAGGTACTATCCCATGCTCCGAAAATTTTTCGATAATATCCTTGCGGGCTTCCGGTTTCAGCTGCCTGCCTATTATGTAATCATAACCCGAAAGGTCAGGCTGAACGGCCTGGCCAGATTCTTCGAAAAGTTTCCGTTCCCGCTCGAGCAACTGGAGTCCCATGTATGAAGCCCCCAGGTTCCCTGACACACATACCAGGTCATTTACCTTTGCCGTATTACGATAAACTGTTTTGCCCGGTTCTGCCTCTCCTGTTGCGGTGACACTGATGGTTATTCCAGTTACAGAAGATGTGGTGTCTCCTCCCACAATGTCAACTCCGTAATTATCACAGGCTAGTTTTATTCCTTCGTATAACTCATCCATCGCTTCTACGGAAAACTTTCCGGATACAGCAATCGACACTAGCACCTGTTTAGGAATTGCGTTCATTGCATATACATCTGACAGGTTAACGGTTACAGCTTTATATCCCAGATGCTTAAGCGGGGTATATACCAAATTGAAATGAATCCCTTCTACAAGCAGGTCAGTTGTAATAACCATCTTTCTCCCCTGGTAATCCAGGACAGCGGCATCATCTCCTACGCCCTTTTTGCTGCTCTCATTTTTCAGGGAAATGTTTCTGGTCAGATGATCAATCAATCCAAACTCACCAAGCTCGGATAAGGAGGTTACTTTTTTATTATCACTCATGTTACAGATTATGGCCAAATTTAATACTTTTATGTATCTTTGTCCTTATTTGGAATTGATCTAAATAAGCAATGTTAACGCGACGAATCGGGAGGATGGAAAATGAAAAATAAACAAGATGAAGTTCTGAGGGAAGTTACCCAGAACGAATACAAATACGGATTTCATACTGATATTGAGACGGATACAATTCCGAAAGGATTGAATGAGGATGTTGTTCGTCTGATCTCCGCCAAGAAAGAGGAGCCGGAATGGCTGCTTGAATACCGCTTAAAGGCATTTGATCGATGGAAACAGATGAAGATGCCAAAATGGGCGCATCTTACAATCCCGGAGATTAATTACCAGGACATCATATATTACGCGGCCCCAAAGCAGAAAGTCAGCCTGGAAAGCATTGACGATGTTGATCCTGAACTCAGGGAGACCTTTGAAAAGCTGGGAATCTCACTGGATGAACAAAAAAGACTCACCGGGGTGGCAGTTGATGCCATAATTGATTCTGTATCGGTAAAAACCACCTTTTCCGAAACACTGGCTGAAATGGGAATCATATTCTGCTCATTCAGCGAAGCCGTGCATAACCACCCTGACCTGGTCAGAAAATACATGGGGAGTGTGGTCCCCTATACAGACAATTATTTTGCCGCATTAAATTCAGCCGTTTTCTCAGATGGCTCATTCTGCTATATCCCGAAGGGTGTACGCTGCCCGATGGAACTATCAACTTATTTCCGGATCAATGCTGCCAATACGGGACAATTTGAGCGTACCCTGCTGGTGGCCGATGATGAGAGCTATGTCAGCTACCTGGAAGGTTGCACAGCCCCCATGCGCGACGAAAACCAGCTGCATGCCGCTGTTGTTGAAATTGTTGCCATGGAAAAAGCGGAAGTAAAATATTCAACGGTGCAAAACTGGTACCCTGGTGATAAGGATGGTAAAGGCGGTATCTATAATTTTGTTACCAAACGTGGAATCTGCAAGGGTAACTATTCCAAAATATCCTGGACCCAGGTGGAAACCGGTTCAGCTGTAACCTGGAAATATCCAAGCTGTATATTGAAAGGGCATAATTCAATCGGTGAATTTTACTCAGTGGCTGTAACCAATAATATGCAACAGGCAGATACGGGTACAAAAATGTTGCACATAGGCAGGAACACCAAAAGCACAATCATTTCCAAAGGGATCTCAGCAGGGAAGAGCCAGAATTCTTACAGGGGACTCGTACGTGTTATGAAAAATGCCGAAAATGCAAGAAATTTTTCACAATGCGATTCACTTCTTCTGGGCGATAAATGCGGGGCACATACATTCCCCTATATCGAAACGGATAACAGCTCGGCAATTGTTGAGCATGAGGCTACAACCTCTAAAATAAGTGAAGATCAGATTTTCTATTGCAACCAACGCGGCATTGAAACAGAGAAAGCAATAAGCCTCATTGTCAACGGGTATGCCAAGGAGGTTCTGAACAAATTGCCCATGGAGTTTGCTGTTGAAGCACAAAAATTATTGGCGATCTCTCTCGAAGGCTCGGTAGGATGATCGCAAGGTTTGATTATTAATCAGAAAAAGACAACAATTAAATATGTTATTAATAAAGAATTTAAAAGTAGCAATTGCAGGGAAGAGGATCCTGGATGGAATTAATCTGGAGGTAAAGGCCGGAGAGGTGCATGCTATTATGGGACCGAATGGATCGGGGAAAAGTACACTGGCCTCTGCCCTTGCGGGAAGAGACCTTTATGAGGTTACTCACGGATCGGTTAAATATCTGGATGAAGACCTCCTTGAGATGAACCCCGAGGAGAGGGCTAAAAAGGGGCTCTTTCTTGGCTTCCAGTACCCGGTTGAGATCCCCGGGGTCAGCATGGTGAGTTTTATGAAGACAGCTGTAAATGAACAGAGGACCTACCAGGGGAAAGATCCTCTGTCAGCGGGAGATTTCCTGAAGTTTATGCGGGAGAAAAAAGAACTGGTGGAGTTTGATTCACAGCTTACCAACCGCTCAGTCAATGAGGGATTCTCAGGAGGAGAGAAGAAAAAGAATGAGATATTCCAGATGGCATTGCTCCAACCCAGGCTTGCCATACTTGATGAGACCGATAGTGGACTCGATATCGATGCCCTGAAAATTGTGGCCAACGGAATCAATACACTGAAGAGCAAGGATAATGCTACTATCGTAATAACCCACTACCAACGACTTCTTGATTATATCGTACCTGATTTTGTGCATGTTTTATACCAGGGAAGAATAGTTAAGTCAAGCGGACGGGAACTAGCACTGGAACTGGAAGAAAAAGGCTATGACTGGATCAAAGCCGAAGCTAACGGAAACGGACAATGAGCACTAACCAGGAATATATAGAGCTGTTCAAGGAAAAGGAAGGCATCCTTGATAAGGCATCCCCTTCCTTTATGAGCGAGATCCGTCATGATGCCATGGAAAATTTCAGCAAGACAGGTATCCCGGATAAAAAGAGTGAACTGTATAAATACACTTCCCTGCAGAAAATCTTTGAACCCCAGTATTCCATGCTGTTTCAGCCCAGTAAGGTCGATTTTAAGGTTGAAGATATTTTCTCCTGCGATGTTCCCAATCTCAGCACCCGTCTCGAAGTTATCCTGAATGGATTTTATCTTAAAGAAAAAGTCAGTCTGAGAAAACTAGACAACGGGATCATCATAGGAAGTCTTGCAGAAGCCCAGAAAAAATACCCCAGTCTTGTAAAGGAACACTTTAACAAATATGCCGGTTCAGGTTCCGATGGACTGGTATCCCTGAATACAGCTTTTGCTCTTGACGGACTGTTTATATATGTGCCTAAGGGTCAGTCTCTCGGTGATGCCCTGCAAGTGGTAAACCTTCCAATGACAGGCATTGACACCCTCCTTCATTACCGGAACCTTTTTATAATGGAAGATAACTCAAGCGCGGAGATAGTCGTTTGTGACCATACCCTTTCCCCCTTCCGGTTCCTGACTAACTCTGTGACTGAAATATATGCCGGACCCGGCGCCCGGTTTAATTACTCAAGAGTTCAGAACGAACACCTGAATTCCAACCTCCTGACCAATATGTTCATACACCAGGAAAAGGACAGCCAGGTGAAATCAAATACCGTTACCCTTCATGGGGGTACAATTCGCAATAATACAAATGTGCTGCTGAATGCAGAGGGATGTGACAGCCAGGTCTATGGATTATCACTTGCAGACCGTACCCAGCATATTGATAATTATGTAAATATCGACCACGCAAAACCAAACTGCACAAGCACCCAGCTGTTCAAGGGAATTCTTGATGATCAGGCAACAGGTGTCTTCAACGGAAGGATTCTTGTACGCCCGGATGCGCAGAAAACCCTGGCATACCAGACGAATAATAATATTCTGATGTCTGATGAGGCAAAAATGAAATCAAAACCACAACTCGAGATATATGCAGATGACGTGAGATGCAGCCATGGTGCAACCACCGGACAACTGGATGAAAATGCCCTTTTCTATATGCAGTCAAGAGGAATTCCAAGAAAGGAGGCAAGGCTGCTGATGCTGTATGCATTTGCCCATGAAGTAATTGATAAGATAGAGGTGGTGCCCCTGAAGGACCGTATCAATGATCTTGTGAACAAGCGGCTTAGGGGTGAGTTATCGAGATGTAATAATTGTTCAATGGCCTGCGGAGACCTGCCACTTCCCAAATAAATATATCTCATGGCACTCAACGTTGAAAAGATCCGAAATGACTTCCCGGTGTTGTCCAGGAAAGTATACGATCATCCCATTGCTTATTTTGATAATGGTGCAACTACGCAAAAGCCGCAACAGGTAATTGATACGATACGCCGGTATTATGAGGAAGATAATGCAAGCATACACCGGGGCATTCACTACCTGAGCGAGAAGTCAACGGAGACATACGAGAAAGCGCGTGAAACCGTGCGTAAATTTCTCAACGCATCTTCAACAAATGAGATCGTCTTTACCAGTGGAACAACCGGTTCAATAAATGCAATTGCGTTTTCCTTCGGGGAACAATATGTTAATAAGGGTGACGAGGTGATAATCTCGGAGATGGAACATCATGCAAATATCGTCCCCTGGCAGATGATGTGCGAACGAAAAGGGGCTGAACTGAAGGTAATCCCCTTCAATGAGAAAGGGGAATTGATACTGGAAGAATACGAAAAGCTCCTCAGCAAAAAGACCCGGATTGTAGCCATAACCCATATTTCCAATACACTTGGCACCATTAATCCTGTTAAAGAAATCATCGGAATGGCCCATGCATTAAAAATCCCGGTTCTTCTGGATGGTGCACAGGCTGTTCAACATGAGAATGTCGATGTTCAGCAGCTCGATGCTGATTTTTATGTTTTCTCCGGACATAAGGTCTATGGTCCGAACGGCATAGGTGTTCTTTATGGAAAAGAGGAGTTGTTGTATGAAATGCCACCTTACCAGGGTGGAGGAGATATGGTTGACTGTGTAACCTTTGAGAAGACGACCTACAATCAGCTGCCCTTTAAATTTGAGGCCGGGACAATGAACTATATTGGTGCTGGGGGACTGGCAACAGCGCTTGATTATATCACGGATCTGGGAATTGAAGATATTCGTGAATACGAAGACTCACTCCTTGAATATGCCACCGGGAAACTTATGTCCGTTCCAGGGATTGAGATCTATGGAAAGGCAGCCCGGAAGATCAGCATACTTTCTTTCCTGATTAACAATATTCATCCCTACGATGCCGGGATGGTACTTGATAAACTTGGTATCGCTGTCCGTACAGGAACACACTGCAATCAGCCGGTTATGGACCATTTTAAGATCACCGGTACCCTCAGGGCCTCACTGGCTTTTTATAACACAAAGGAGGAGATTGACAGGCTTTTCGAAGGACTCCAAAGGATTATAAAGATGTTCGGATAACTGACCCTGTTCACCAATTATTATCTTTGTACCCGAAACCATTGTGCAAAACAGAATTTAAATGAGTGTGGCAAGTAACGATAAAATACAGGAAGAAATAATAGCCGAATTTGAGATTTTCGATGACTGGCTCGATAAATACAATTTCCTGATCGAGCTAAGCGATGATCTGCCCGTAATGGACCCAAAATTCAAAACTAATGAGTACCTGATCAACGGCTGCCAGTCCAAAGTATGGCTAAAGGCAGACCTGGAAGATGGCAAGATTAATTTCACAGCTGACTCGGATGCAATTATTACCAAGGGGATTGTTTCACTATTGATAAGGGTATTGTCAGGATTTGAACCCAAGGATATCCTGGATTCTGACCTGCATTTCATTGATGCTATCGGACTCAAAAAGAACCTGTCTCCAACCCGCTCAAACGGATTGCTTTCCATGGTAAAGCAGATGAAACTTTATGCCCTGGCCTATCAGACAAAACTAGAACAGGAAAATAATTAAACGCCGGGTTGACATCCAATACCCGGCAGGAAACGCAGGACTGAAGACCGATATTTATAAAAGAAGAAAAGATGGAACCTGAAAATGAATTTCTGCAACTTGAGAATGAGATCATAAATGTTCTCAAACAAATATATGACCCTGAGATCCCGGTTAATATTTATGACCTGGGACTTATCTATGAACTCGATGCGGATGAGGAGGACAACGTAAAAATTAAAATGACCCTTACGGCACCCAATTGTCCAATGGCCGACGATATCCTCCGGGATGTGAGAGATCAGGTGGAAGCCATTCCTTCAGCCTTTCTGCATCCTTGCCAAGAAAATCTGCCTTAGCTATACCACAATCGAGAAAGTCAAGTTCTTGAGCTTTCTGTTTGATTCGCTGGCTGTATTGGGCAG
>DRHS01000110.1 GCA_011053095.1 Bacteroides sp. | reverse complement strand
GGGATAAGGGCAATAATGGTAGTGGCAGCAGTCATCATTGCCGGTCTGACCCTCTTGCTTCCGGCATCAACAACTGAAGCTCTGACATCTGGGATAGTACCTGGCGGGAAAAACAAGTTCGTAAGAATCTTTTAAAGACTGTATAAAAATGAAAAAAATAATCATATATAGATCTGTTCTGTCAATTAGTTTGCTGTTGCTCATTTTTTCAGTCAGTGCACAGGATGTTCTGGACAGCTATCTTATCAAAGCTGCCGAAAACAATCCAGGTTTAAAGGCCAGGTTTAATGAATACATGTCGGCTCTGGAAGTAGCACCGCAGGTGAAAGCACTGCCGGATCCGCAGGTTGTCTTTGGATATTTCATTCAACCGGTTGAAACCAGGGTTGGTCCCCAGGAATTCAGAATTTCTGCTTCGCAGATGTTTCCATGGTTTGGCACTTTAAAAGCTAAAGAAAATGTGGCCATCCAGATTGCTAAGGCAAAATATGAAGTCTTTGAAGAAACAAAGTCCAAACTGTTTAATGAAGTTAGAGGAACCTATTACAATCTCTATTTCAATCGAAAAGCAATAGTGATCGTCCGGGATAATATTCAGATTCTGAACATATTCCAAAAGTTAGCATTGATAAAGGTTGAAGCCGGAATGGTTTCTCCTGTTGACGAATACAGGATTGAGATGGAAATAGGAGATCTGGAGAACCAGCTTGCACTGTTAAAAGATCAACATTTTTCCCTTGAAGTTGCTTTTTTCAACTTGTTAAATACAGAAACGGATAATGTGCTGTTGCCTGATACCTTGTGGAACGATGGACCAGGCTTAACTAAACAAGCTATAATAGATAGCATTATGATCCGTAATCACCAGCTGCTCGGACTTGAAATGCAGAGAGAAGCCCTAAGGTTCAGGCAGGAATTGGCACGAAAGACAGGGAACCCCGATTTTTCAGTAGGCCTGGACTACATTTTTGTGGGCAAAGGGGAAAATAATCTCAGCGGGAAAGATGCTTTTATATTTCCCAAAATAGGAATCAGCATTCCCCTTTACAGGAACAAGTATAAAGCCATGGTCGATGAGGTTATTTACCTGGAGACCGCAAAGGTGAATGAAAAGCTTGACAGGGAAAACATACTGGAAACAATATTCGAGAATACCTGGAAAGAACTTCTGGATGCCGACAGAAGAATCGTATTATATATCGAACAACAAGATCTGGCGGAAAAGTCTATCAATTTGCTTGAAATGGAGTATGCAACCGCAAATAAAAATTTTGAGGAGATCCTTCGAATGGAAAGAAAGCAACTCTTCTATGCACTTGAACTGGAAAGAGCACGTGCAGACAAACAAGCAGCGGTATCCTTTATTGACTATTTGATGGGTAGCTAAATAATACAATAATTAATTGAAAAAATTGAATGATGAAAAATATAATTAACAATATCAGGAATAACTATAAGTGGGCAATCATAGTACTAATTGCCGGCATCTTTCTCGGATGGCTGTTCTTTCATCCATCCGGTGAGAATGGAAATTCCACAAACCAGGAACAGACAGGTCATGAAGGGCATGACCATGACGCTGAAGCAGCAACTTTGTGGACCTGCTCGATGCATCCCCAGATCAAACAGGACAAACCGGGTAAATGCCCGATATGTGCCATGGAACTGATACCGGTATCTGATATGCAATCAGATCAGGAAAATGTTGATCCTGATGAAATACAGATGACAGAATCCGCAGCAAAGCTGGCTGATGTACAGACCTTAATTGTAGAAAAGGGAGTCCCCAGTAAGGAATTATTCCTGCAGGGAAAAGTGCAGGCTGATGAAAGAAGAATTTCTGAATTAACTGCCCGTTTCGGGGGTAGGATTGAGAAACTTTTTGTCAGCTTTACCGGGGAGAATGTCCGGAAAGGCCAGAAACTGGCAACCATTTACTCCCCGGAACTTGTTGTTGCGCAACGTGAGCTGCTTGAGGCTGCAGGTTTAAAAGAAGTCAGGCCCACCTTATATAATGCAGCCAGGGGTAAACTAAGGTTATGGGACATTACCCAGGAGCAGATCAATGCGATTGAAGAAAAAGGCGAACCACAATTATACTTTGATATTCTATCTCCTATTTCCGGAACGGTTACCAGGCGCCATGTGACATTGGGGGATTATGTCAAGGAAGGTTCGGCTCTATTTGAGGTCATCGATCTTACCCATGTGTGGATCATGTTTGATGCATATGAGAGCGACCTGCCATGGATAAATACGGGAGACGGAGTTTCCTATAGTGTTCAGTCCCTTCCGGGAAAATCATTCCAGGGGAAGGTCGTTTATATTGATCCATTCATTGATCCTGCTACGCGTGTGGCTAAAGTAAGAGCCGAACAAAACAATCCAGGTCTTACGCTGAAACCTGAAATGTTTGTAAATGGTACTGTTGAGTCGGACTTTGCAGGAAAGGCCCATGAAATATTAATCCCTAAATCATCCATTCTGTGGACAGGAAAGCGGGCGGTTGTTTACGTTAAGGTGCCGGACAGGGATCATCCCTCATTTTTATATCGTGAAATTGTACTCGGTCCGGAATCCGGAAAATTCTATGTGGTAAGCGAGGGTCTTGCCGAGGGGGAAGAAATTGTAGTCAACGGGGTATTCAAAATAGATGCGGCTGCCCAGCTCGCAGGAAAAACAAGCATGATGAATCCTGAAGGTGGTAAAGTTTCCCTGGCACATGACCATGGGTCAATGGGGACGGTAGATGCCGGGGATCAATCAGAAAACCAGCCCATGGAAATGGACAATAACTTCAGGGAACAACTCCAGCGTGCGTACAACTCCTATATTCTGATGAAAGATGCATTTGTTGCATCCAATGCAAAAGATGCAGGCAAACAGGCCCGCAAAGTAAAATCTGATCTTAAAGAGGTGGATATGGGTTTGCTGGAAGGGGATGCCCATATGCTGTGGATGAAGCATCTTGAAAAGCTGAATGCAAAAATTGATCTGATTGCCAGTAGTACAGACATAGCAGAGCAGCGGGTATCGTTTGCAGAGTTCAATAATACCTTTTATACCAGCATTAAATCATTTGGATTGCATCATGGTACAGTTTACTATCAGTACTGCCCGATGGCGAATGGCGATGAAGGTGCCTATTGGCTGAGCACATTCAAGGAGATCAAAAATCCGTATTTCGGAGAGGCGATGCTGAGCTGCGGAGAAACCAGGGAAACACTAAAATTTTAAGATAAAATGAGAAAAAACAAGCTTTTAACCGGACTACTGTTGTCAGCAGCATTGTTGACAATAACATCGTGCGAAAAATCAGGTGATTTATTTATCGGCGATGTTGAAGGAACCTACATAGGTTCATTTTCAAAATCAACCTCATTGAAATCTGCCTTATTTGATGGCAGTGATGAACATGATGGTATTGCCGAGGTTACCATGATGGGTGAGAATGAAATCCAGGTGCATTGCTTTGGAAATGAAATAGATACCACTTTTATACTTGATTATTATGAACACAATGATAGTGTTATGGTATGCCTGACCGGTGGTGCTTTCGAAAACGAGTACGGACATATGTTAGGTGGAGGTCACATGTCTGGTGGTATGATGGGACATATGAGCACTTCACAAACTGATTGGATGCATCATATGGACGATGACCATGATGATGGTGATGAACATTTTGGCGGATTTAACATGCATGATGGATCATTTACATATTCGTTCCGCCTCATGGATAATATATCTGCGTACTATCTGAAGTTTCGTGGAATAAAAGAATAATTAAAAAAGAAGTTTGACATGGATCAGGTACAGAATCATAACGTGTTATATTATTGTCCCATGCATCCGGAAATAAGGCAGAACCGGCCGGGAACCTGTCCCATATGCGGCATGAACCTGGTCCCCGGGGCAGCAATAGACAGCAGTGATGAAGAGAAGTCATATAAACGCATGGCGAAGAAATTCCGGATTGCCCTGGCTTTAAGCATTCCGGTATTTATAATTGCAATGTCTGAATTCTTCGGTTTTCTCCACCTTGACCTGATCGCCTCAAAAGCCTCCTGGGGCTGGGTTCAGTTTGCCCTGGCAACCCCCGTGTTGTTTTATTCAGGCCGTGATTTTTTTAAAAGAGGCTGGAGTTCAATACGCCGATGGTCTCCCAATATGTGGACCCTTATTTCCATCGGAGTGGGAACGGCCTGGTTGTTCAGTGTAATCGGACTTTTATTTCCGGGCATATTTCCGGCACAGTTTAAGGATGCACAGGGGAATGTTCATTTATATTTTGAAGCGGCCGCCGTGATCTTTACACTTGTTCTGCTTGGCCAGGTTATTGAACTCGGAGCGCACAGCAAGACCAACTCTGCGATCAAAGCCCTTCTTAACCTTGTTCCTCCTGTTGCAAGGATAATTCGGAAGGGGCAGGAAAAGGAAATACCACTTGAAAATGTGCATCCTTAAACTGTGCCGGAAATATGCCCGGAAATAAAAGTCCGATT